>JALYHO010000287.1 GCA_030776545.1 Pseudomonadota bacterium
GCGCCTGGCACCGGCTGCGGCGGCGCCGCGGCGCGTTGGCCGGCCTCGCCGTGGTGTTGATCTTCGTCGCGCTGGCGCTCTTCGCGCCCTGGATCGCGCCGCAGGACCCGATCGCGACGAGCTGGAGCGCCATTCGCAAGGCCCCCGACGCGGCGCACTGGTTCGGCACCGACGAGATCGGCCGCGACGTGCTGTCGCGGGTGATCTGGGGCACCCGAGCCTCGCTGCTCGCGGGCGCGGTGTCGGTGTCGATCTCCCTGCTGCTGGGTGTGCCGATCGGCCTGGCCGCGGGCTTTCTCGGCGGCTGGGTCGACGGCGTGATCTCGCGCGTCACCGACGCGTTCCTGGCGTGCCCGTTCCTGATCCTGGCGATCGCGCTCGCGGCGTTCCTCGGCCCGAGCCTCACCAACGCGATGGTGGCGATCGGGGTCTCGGCCACGCCGATCTTCGTGCGGCTGACGCGTGCGCAAGTGATCCACGTCAAGGTCGAAGACTACGTCGAGGCCGCGCGGGCCGTGGGCAACCCGCCGCTGCGGATCGCGCTGCGCCACATCCTGCCCAACATCACCGCCCCGGTGATGGTGCAGGCCACGCTCGCGATCGCGGCGGCCGTCATCGCCGAGGCCAGCCTCTCGTTCCTCGGCCTGGGACAGCAGCCGCCTGCGCCGAGCTGGGGCAGCATGCTCAACACGGCCAAGAATTTCATCGACAACGCGCCCTGGATGGCCGTCTGGCCGGGCGCGGCGATCTTCCTGCTGGTGGTGTCGTTCAACCTGCTCGGCGACGGCCTGCGCGATGCGCTCGATCCGCGCCAGCGCTGACCCCGCCCCCGTATCCACTCCGCGCCAGCATCGACACTGTCCACTCCAACCGATTCGAGCCCCCCATGAACTTCGACTGGAACAACCCCTACCCGACGATCCGCAGCCCGCTGATGGCCCGAAACGTGGTCGCCACGTCGCAGGCGCTGGCCTCGCAGGCGGGTCTGCGCATGCTGCTCAAGGGCGGCAACGCGGTCGACGCCGCGATCGCCGCCGCCGCGGCGCTCACGATCGTCGAGCCGGTGTCCAACGGCCTGGGTAGCGACAACTTCGCGATCCTCTGGGACGGGCAGCAGCTGCACGGCCTGAACGCCTCGGGCGTGGCGCCGGCCGCCTGGAACCCGGCCTACTTTCACCGCAAGCACGGCAACACCATGCCGGTGCGCGGCTGGGACACCGTCACCACGCCGGGCGCGGTGGCCGGGTGGGTGGCGTTGTCGAAGCGCTTCGGGAAGCTGCCGTTCGCCGACCTGTTCGAACCGGCGGTCGAACTGGCCGAGCGCGGGCATGGCGTCGGCCGCATCGTGGCCGACAAGTGGGGCCGCCAGGTGCCGTTGCTGCAGGACCAGCCCGGCTTCGCCGCCGCCTTCATGCCGCGCGGCCGCGCGCCCGCACCCGGCGAGCGCTTCGTGTTCAACGAAGCGGGGGCGACCTTGCGGCGCATCGCACTGACCGGGGGCGAAGCGTTCTACCGCGGCGAGATCGCCGAGGCGCTGGTCGCGCATTCGAGCGCGAACGGCGGCAGCATGACGCTGGCGGACCTGGCGAACTACCGGCCCGAGTGGGTCACGCCGATCCAGACGCATTTCGCCGGCCACACGGTGCACGAGATCCCGCCCAACGGGCAAGGCATCGCCGCGCTGATGGCACTCGGCATGCTGGAGCGACTCGATCTCGGGCGCTTTCCCGTCGACAGCGTCGAGTCGCAGCACCTGCAGATCGAGGCGGTGAAGCTGGCCTTCGCCGACACCTACCGTTGGGTCGCCGACGCGCGGTCCATGACCGAGGTGAGTGCTGCGGACCTGCTCAGCGACGGTTATCTCGCCGAGCGCGCGAAGCGCATCGAACCGAACCGCGCCACCGACTTCGCCCACGGCACCCCGCCCAGCGGCGGCACGATCTACCTGAGTGCTGCCGACGAGCGCGGCATGATGATCAGCCTCATCCAGTCGAATTACATGGGCTTCGGCAGCGGCGTGGTCGTTCCGGGCACCGGCGTGAGCCTGCAGAACCGCGGCCACGGCTTCACGCTGGACACCAGGCACCCCAACGTCGTGGCCGGCGGCAAGCGGCCGTTCCACACCATCATCCCCGGCTTCCTGACGCGCGAGGTCGACGGCCAGACGCGGCCGCAGATGAGCTTCGGCTTGATGGGCGGCAACATGCAGCCGCAAGGACATGTGCAAACGCTCGTGCGGATGCTCGTCCACCGCCAGCAGCCGCAAGCCGCGTGCGACGCGCCGCGCTGGAAAGTGGCCAGCGGCCTGAACGTCGACTTCGAGTCGACGCTCGCCCCCAGGCTCGTCGCCGACCTCACGGCGCTGGGTCATCGGTTCGAGCCCACCGCCGACGCCTACATGGACTACGGCAGCGGCCAGTTCATCTGGAAGCTCTCCGACGCGCTCGACGACGGCTACGTGGCCGCGAGCGATTCGCGGCGGGATGGCCAGGCGGCGGGGTACTGAGCGATCGGCGACGCGGGTTCGGACGCGCGAAACTGACGCATGTCCCGCGGCCTTGCGAGCGTTCAGATCGCACGATGCAGCGGCTGGGCGCGCCCGGGTTCAACTGCGAGGGTCAGGGTGTACCGTGGCGGCCTCCGCCCGACTGAGCTGCCAAGTGAAGGTCACACGATGAATTCGACCCTGATCGCCCTGACCGGGTTCGTGAGCTGGACCTTGTTCCTGCTGATCCTCATGGAGGGCATACGCACGAAGCTCGTGCTGTCGGGCAGCGTCCCGGCCAACGGATTCGACCCTGGGAATTCCAGCCTCTCACCGTTCATGCAGCGCCTGGCTCGAGCCCACGCGAACTGCATCGAGGGACTGGCCATTTTCGGTGGTCTCATGGTGATCGCGGTCGTTGGCGGAAAGGCAGGCATCACGGACCCGCTGGCCTACCTGTTCCTCACGTTTCGAGTCCTGCAGTCGGTCATACACCTTTGTTCGGTCTCGGCGCCGGCAGTGACATTCCGGTTCTCGGCGTTCGCAGTGCAAACCGCCATAAGCGCCTATTGGGCAGGTCGCATGCTCGCCTCGCTGTGATGCTCAAGGGGCGTGGGGCGGCCGTCGCGAGAACGATCGACAGCTCGGCCGGAGGGCAGCCCTTCGATTCCCGATGCCCTCGACGACACGCCCTCGGACACTCGGGGATTCGCTTCCTCGGCCTCCGGCGTTTGCGCCGCCGAGAAGGCGATGGGTCCGTCTACAACCTTTCGCCCGTCGCGCCGTGTGCCCGGACGAAATCGACGAAGGCGCGCAACGGCGCCGGCAGGTGGCGGCGGCCGGGGTAGTAGAGAAAAGGACCGGAGAAGGTCTTCCACCACGGCACCAGCACCGGTTCGA
>JALYHO010000288.1 GCA_030776545.1 Pseudomonadota bacterium
GCCGAGCGCGCCGCGGCAGGCTTGATGCCGGGCTCGACGCCGACGAACACATGTGCCGGCCAGTGTGCGCGCAGCGCCTCGATGGCGGTCACGGTCGCGGTGTTGCAGGCCACGACGGTCAGACCCGCTCCCTCGGCGGCGAGCCACTCGGCGATCGAGAGGCTGCGCGTCACGATCGCCGCGGCCGTGCGGTTCCCGTAAGGCGCGTGGGCGACGTCTCCCACATAGAGCACCGGCGTATGCGGCAAACGCAGACGCAGCGCACGCACGATCGTCAGGCCACCGACTCCGGAGTCGAACACGCCGATCGATGGTGGCCGACGGGGGTCTGGATATTGAGAGGGGGTGGCCAACAAAAAAGGGGTCTTGCGCGTCGGGATCCGGCAGTCTATCGCGCACTTGTGTCTAAAATAGCACGATCGTTCGTTTTTGTAGGCAGGCCAGGGCGCCCGCCGGGGTCGCGCAGGCCCCCCGAACTAGAATCGCCGCAATTCCGCATCCTTCGTTTTCTGGAGACAGCCGCATGAAAGTTCTCGTCCCGGTCAAACGCGTCGTCGACTACAACGTGAAAGTTCGCGTCAAGTCCGACGGCAGCGGCGTCGACATCGCCAATGTCAAGATGAGCATGAACCCCTTCGATGAAATCGCCGTGGAAGAGGCCGTCCGGCTGCGCGAGAAGGGCGTGGTGACCGAGGTGATCGCCGTTTCCTGCGGCGTCACGCAATGCCAGGAAACCCTGCGCACGGCGATGGCCATCGGTGCCGACCGCGCGATCCTGGTGGAAACGGCCGACGAACTGCAGCCGCTCACCGTGGCCAAACTGCTCAAGGCCCTCATCGAGAAGGAGCAACCCGGTCTGGTGATCCTGGGCAAGCAGGCCATCGACGATGACTGCAACCAGACCGGACAGATGCTGGCCGCGCTGGCCGACCTGCCGCAGGCGACCTTCGCTTCGAAGGTCGAGCTGAGCGCCGACTCGGTCAGCGTCACCCGCGAAGTCGACGGCGGCGCCGAAACGCTCAAGCTCACCTTGCCGGCGGTGATCACGACCGACCTGCGCCTGAACGAGCCACGCTATGTCACCTTGCCCAACATCATGAAGGCCAAGAAAAAGCCGATGGAGGTGCTCAAACCGGCCGACCTCGGCGTCGAGATGAAGTCGCACCTGAAGATCCTCAAGGTCAGCGAACCGCCCAAGCGCAGCGCCGGCATCAAGGTGCCCGACGTCGCGACGCTGGTCTCCAAACTCAAGAACGACGCGAAGGTGATCTGAAATGGCTGCTCTGGTGATTGCTGAACACGACAACGCGTCCATCAAGGGCGCGACCCTGAACACCGTGACCGCCGCGCTGCAATGCGGTGGCGACGTGCACGTGCTGGTGGCCGGCGAGAACGCCGCCGGAGCCGCCCAGGCCGCCGCGGCGATCGCGGGGGTCGCCAAGGTCCTGCACGCCGAAGGACCGCAGTTCGCGCATGGCCTGGCCGAAAATATCGCCGCGCAGGTCCTCGCGCTCGGCAAGGACTACAGCCACATCCTGTTCCCGGCGACGGCCGCGGGCAAGAATGTCGCGCCGCGCGTGGCCGCCAAGCTCGACGTCGGCCAGATCTCCGACATCACGCGGGTCCAGAGCGCGGACACCTTCGAGCGTCCCATCTACGCCGGCAACGCGATCGCGACCGTGCAGAGCCTCGATGCGATCAAGGTGATCACCGTGCGCACCACGGGCTTCGACGCCGCAGCGGCGAGCGGCGGCTCGGCGAGCGTCGAAACCTTGAGTGCGGCGGCGGATTCGGGCAAGTCGAGTTTCCTGGGAAGCGAGATCGCCAAGAACGACCGGCCCGAACTGACCGCGGCCAAGATCATCGTCTCGGGCGGCCGGGCCATGGGCAGCAGCGACAAGTTCAACGAGGTCCTGATGCCGCTGGCCGACAAGCTCGGCGCGGCGCTCGGTGCCAGCCGCGCAGCGGTCGACGCCGGCTACGCCCCCAACGATTGGCAAGTCGGTCAGACGGGCAAGATCGTCGCCCCGCAGCTCTACATCGCCGCCGGCATCAGCGGCGCGATCCAGCACCTGGCCGGCATGAAAGACAGCAAGGTGATCGTCGCGATCAACAAGGATCCCGAGGCGCCGATCTTCTCGGTGGCCGACTACGGCCTCGAAGCCGACCTGTTCACCGCCGTCCCCGAGATGGTCAAGGCGCTCGGCTGACCCCGCTGCGCCCTGCACTGAACGGCTACCGAAGCGCGCCACGCGGGTGGCGGCGCCGATTCCTTCGCCTGGAGAGACGACCATGAGTTATCGCGCCCCCGTGACCGACATGCTGTTTTGCATGAAGGAGCTCGCCGGCCTCGAGGAGGTCGCCCGCCTGCCGGGTTTCGAGGATGCCGGGATCGAGACCGCGCAAGCGGTGCTCGAAGAATGCGCGAAGTTCAACGAGGGTGTCGTGGCGCCGCTCAATTGGGAGGGCGACAAGAACCCGTCCGCCTGGAAAGAGGGCGTGGTCACGACCACCGCCGGCTTCAAGCAGGCGCTCCGCCAGTTCGGCGAGGGCGGTTGGCAAGGCTTGCAGCATCCGATCGAATTCGGCGGGCAAAACCTGCCCAAGATCATCGGTGCCGCCTGCATCGAGATGCTCAACAGCGCCAACCTCAGCTTCGCCCTGTGTCCGCTGCTGACGGACGGCGCGATCGAGGCGCTGCTGACCGCCGGAACACCCGAACAACAGGCGCTCTACCTGCCCCGGATGATCTCCGGCGAGTGGACCGGAACCATGAATCTGACCGAGCCGCAGGCCGGGTCGGACCTGGCGCTGGTGCGCACCCGCGCCGAGCCGCAGCCGGACGGAAGCTACAAGGTCTTCGGCACCAAGATCTTCATCACCTACGGCGAGCACGACATGGCGTCGAACATCGTGCACCTGGTGCTGGCGCGCGTCAGCGGTGCGCCCGAAGGCGTCAAGGGCATCAGCTTGTTCATCGTGCCCAAGTTCATCGTGGCTGCGGACGGGTCGCTGGGACCCCGCAACGACGTGCAGTGCGTCAGCATCGAGCACAAGCTCGGCATCAAGGCGAGTCCGACCGCGGTGTTGCAGTTCGGCGACCAGGGCGGTGCGATCGGCCACCTGATCGGGGAGGAAAACCGCGGTCTCGAGTACATGTTCATCATGATGAACGCGGCCCGCTACGCGGTCGGCATGCAAGGCATCGCCGTGGCCGAGCGCGCCTACCAGAAGGCGGCCGCCTTCGCGAAGGAACGCATCCAGTCGCGCCCGGTCGATGGCTCGCTGGCGCGCAGCGCGCCGATCATCCACCACCCCGACGTTCGCCGCATGCTCATGACGATGCGGGCCTACACCGAGGGCTGCCGCGCCATGGCGCTCAGCGCCGCGGCCGCTTTCGACGCCGCGCACCACCACCCCGATGCGCAGGTGCGCCAGCAAAACCAGGCCTACTACGAGTTCATGGTGCCGCTCGTCAAGGGCTACAGCACCGAGATGAGCGTGGAGGTGGCGAGCCTGGGGGTGCAGGTGCACGGCGGCATGGGCTTCATCGAGGAAACCGGCGCCGCGCAGTATCTGCGCGACGCGCGCATCTTGCCGATCTACGAAGGCACCACGGCGATCCAGGCCAATGACCTGGTCGGGCGCAAGACCGCGCGCGACGGCGGCCGCACCCCGAAGGCCATCGCGGCGCAGATCGCCGGGACCGAAGCCGAGCTCGCGCGCCATGACAGCGCCGCGGCGAGGTCCATGGCCAAACGCCTGGGTGCCGCGCGAGGGGCGTTCGAGGAGGTGATCGACTTCGTGGTGAACAACACCAAGACCAGCCCCAACGCGGTGTTCGCCGGATCCGTCCCCTACCTGATGCTGGCCGGCAACCTGGTGTCGGGCTGGCAGATGGCCCGTGCGCTGCTCGTCGCCGAAGACCAGTTGGGACGAGGGGAGGGCGACTCGGCCTTCCTGCAGGCCAAGATCGTGACCGCCCGCTTCTATGCCGAACACCTGCTGAGCAAGGCCAGCGGGCTGCGCGATGCGATCGTCGAAGGTGCCGAGAGCGTCACCGCGCTCGCCCTCGACGCCTTCTGACCGCCCGATTCCCACCGAGACCGCACCCATGCCCCTCACCGGCGTCCTCGCCTCCCTGCCGCTGCCCATCATCGGCGCCCCGCTGTTCATCATCAGCACCCCGAAGCTCGTGATCGCGCAGTGCAAGGCGGGCGTCGTCGGCGCGATGCCGGCGCTCAACGCCCGCCCGGCAGAGCAGCTCGACGATTGGCTCGCCGAGATCACGGAGGCGCTCGCCGCCCACGACGCGGCGCACCCGGAACGCCCGGCCGCCCCCTTCGCGATCAACCAGATCGTCCACAAGAGCAACGACAGGCTCGACCACGACATGGCGGTGTGCGCCAAGTACAAGGTGCCGATCGTGATCACGTCGCTCGGTGCGCGCACCGACGTGAACCAGGCCGTCCACGCCTGGGGAGGCGTCGTGATGCACGACATCATCAACGATTTCTTCGCCCGCAAGGCGATCGAGAAGGGCGCCGACGGCTTGATCGCCGTGGCCGCCGGCGCGGGCGGCCACGCGGGTGTCAAAAGCCCTTTCGCGCTGATCCAGGAGATTCGTGACTGGTTCGATGGCCCGGTCGCGCTGAGCGGCTCGATCGCCACCGGCGGCGCGGTGCTGGCAGCCCAGGCGATGGGCGCCGATTTCGCCTACGTCGGGTCGGCCTTCGTCGCCACGGACGAGGCCCGCGCCGTGGAGGGTTACAAGCAGATGATCGTCGAGGGCAGCAGCGACGACATCGTCTATAGCAACCTGTTCACCGGCGTGCACGGCAACTACCTGAAGGGGTCGATCCGGGCCGCCGGCCTGGATCCGGACCACCTGCCCGAGAGCGACCCGAGCAAGATGAATTTCGGGGCCACGGCGGGTGCCAAGGCCTGGAAGGACGTCTGGGGCTGCGGCCAGGGCATCGGCGCGATCAAGAGCGTGCTGCCGGCGGCCGAGCTGATCGCGCGGATGCAACGCGAATACCAGGCCGCGCGTCGGCGGGTCGCCGTCTCTTAGTGCGGCGCCGAAGGCCCGAGGTGGCTGACGGCGGGCGTTCCCGCGCCCCTATGAGGCGAATGAGGCGGTGGTAGAGTCCCTCTATTGAACTTTTGTCAGCTCCTTCCCGTCCCCTCGAAGCCCTGATTCGAGGCGGGTCGCTTCTCCGCCCAGTGGTCTAGCCGCGTCGCGGAAGGTTTACCAACCCACTACAGTGCCGGAAACCGGTGCAAAAGGTGAGCGAAATGATGCAGGAATCCAGGTCGAACTCGTACCTGTTTGGCGGCAATGCCCCGTACGTCGAAGAGATGTACGAAGCCTACCTCGACAACCCGGGGTCGGTGCCCGACAACTGGCGCAAGTATTTCGACGCGCTGCAGCATGTGCCCGCGGTCGATGGCTCCAACGCGCGCGACGTGGCTCACGCGCCGGTCGTCGAATCGTTCGCCCAGCGCGCCAAGGCCGGCACCTTCGGCAGCAAGGCCTCGAGCGCCGACCTGGCGATCGCGCGCAAGCAGGTGCACGTCCAGTCGCTGATCGCCGCTTACCGGTCGCTGGGTTCGCGCTGGGCCGACCTGGATCCGCTCAAGCGCCAGGAACGGCCGAAGATTCCCGAGCTGGAGCCGGCGTTCTACGACCTGAGCGAGTCCGACATGGACATCGTCTTCAGTGCGACCAACACCTTCTTCTCCACCGCCGACCACATGACCCTGCGGGAGATCGTGCAGGCCTTGCGCGAGACCTACTGCGGCTCGATCGGCGCGGAGTACATGCACGTCACCGAGCCGACCGA
This sequence comes from Pseudomonadota bacterium, assembly GCA_030776545.1. GTDB lineage: Bacteria > Pseudomonadota > Gammaproteobacteria > Burkholderiales > Burkholderiaceae_C > LMDS01. Next base: position 5,844 of record JALYHO010000288.1, read on the forward strand.
AAAGCGCTGGTGGCAAAACCGGCTCGAATCGATCCGCTCCAAGCCCAACTTCGACGCCGAGCAAAAAAAGCACATCCTCGACCGCCTGACGGCCGCCGAAGGTCTCGAGCGCTACCTGCATACCAAGTATGTCGGGCAAAAGCGCTTCTCGCTCGAAGGCGGGGAGAGTTTCATCGTCTCCATGGATGAACTGGTGCAGCGCGCCGGCTCCAAGGGCGTCCAGGAGATCGTGATCGGCATGGCCCACCGCGGCCGCCTGAACGTGCTGGTCAATACCCTCGGCAAGATGCCGAAAGACCTGTTCGCCGAGTTCGACCACACCGCCCCCGAGAGCCTGCCTTCGGGCGACGTCAAATACCACCAGGGATTCTCCAGCGACATCACGACGGCCGGCGGGCCGGTGCACTTGAGCCTGGCGTTCAATCCCTCGCACCTCGAGATCGTCAACCCGGTCGTCGAGGGCTCGGTCAAGGCGCGCCTGGACCGCCGCGGCGACAAGGAAGGCGACTCGGTGCTGCCCATCCTGGTCCACGGCGACGCCGCGTTCGCCGGACAGGGGGTCGTCATGGAGACCCTCGCGCTGGCCCAGACGCGCGGCTACTACACCGGCGGGACGGTGCACATCGTCATCAACAACCAGATCGGCTTCACCACCAGCGACCCGCGCGACTCGCGCTCGACGCTCTACTGCACCGACGTGGTCAAGATGATCGAAGCGCCGGTGCTGCACGTCAACGGCGACGACCCGGAGGCGGTCGTCCTGTGCACGCAGCTGGCGCTCGACTACCGGCAGGAATTCAACAAGGACGTGGTGGTCGACATCGTCTGTTTCCGCAAGCTCGGCCACAACGAGCAGGACACGCCGGCGCTGACCCAGCCCTTGATGTACAAGAAAATCGCCCAACACCCCGGGACCCGCAAGCTCTACGGCGAGAAGTTGGTGCTGCAAAATGTCCTGCCGCCCGAAGGTCCGGATGCGATGGTCAAGGCCACGCGCGCGGCGATGGACGCGGGGCGCAACACCTACGATCCGGTCCTGACCAACTACAAGAGCAAGTACGCGGTCGACTGGGCGCCGTTCCTCGGCAAGAAGTGGACCGACGCCGCGGACACGGCGCTGCCGCTGTCGGAGATCCGGCGGCTGGCCGAGCGCATCACCACGGTGCCGCCGAACTTCAAGGTCCACACGCTGGTCGAAAAAGTCCTCGCCGACCGCGCCGCCATGGGCCGGGGCGAGATCAATGTCGACTGGGGCATGGGCGAACATCTGGCCTACGCCTCGCTGGTCGCGAGCGGGTACGCGGTGCGCCTGTCCGGCGAAGACTCGGGTCGCGGCACGTTCACCCACCGTCACGCGGTGCTGCACGACCAGAACCGCGAGAAGTGGGACGTCGGCAGCTACACCCCGCTCGAGCACGTGGCCGACGGCCAGGCGCCGTTCGTGGTGATCGACTCCCTGCTCTCGGAAGAGGCCGTGCTCGGCTTCGAGTACGGCTACGCGTCGGCCGAACCGAACACGCTGGTGATCTGGGAGGCGCAGTTCGGCGACTTCGTCAACGGGGCGCAGGTCGTCATCGACCAGTTCATCGCGTCGGGCGAAGTCAAGTGGGGGCGCGCCAACGGCCTGGCCCTGATGCTGCCGCACGGCTATGAAGGTCAAGGTCCGGAGCACTCGTCGGCGCGCCTGGAGCGCTTCATGCAGCTGGCCGCCGACAACAACATGCAGATCGTGCAACCGACCTCGGCGAGCCAGATCTTCCACGTGCTGCGGCGCCAGATGGTGCGCATGTTCAGGAAGCCCCTGATCATCATGACGCCGAAGTCCTTGCTGCGTGCCAAGGACGCCACCTCGCCCCTGTCCGACTTCACCAAGGGCGAGTTCAAGACCGTCATCGGCGAAGCCAGCCCGGACGTCCACCCCGACAAGGTCAGGCGCCTGATCGCCTGCTCCGGCAAGGTCTACTACGACCTCGTCAAGGCACGCGCCGAACGCAACAAGAGCGCCGACGTGGCGATCATCCGGGTCGAGCAGCTCTATCCCTTCCCGCACAAGGCGTTCGCGGCCGAACTCAAGAAATATCCCCAGCTGGCGGAAGTCGTGTGGTGCCAGGACGAACCGCAGAACCAGGGCGCCTGGTTCTTCGTGCAGCACTACATCCACGAGAACATGGCCGAGGGCCAGAAGCTCGGCTACGCCGGCCGCCCCGCGTCGGCGTCGCCGGCCGTCGGTTATGCGCACCTGCACCAGGAGCAGCTCAAGGCGCTGCTCGACCAGGCCTACGCCAAACTCAAGGGCTTCGTGCTGACCAAGTAACACGTTCGACGTCGACGTCGACACGCGCCGCGGCGCAATCCAAAAATAACGAGTTCAACCAACATGGCAATCGTAGAAGTCAAGTGTCCCCAGCTGTCCGAATCGGTCGCCGAGGCCACCCTCTTGCAGTGGAAGAAGAAGCCGGGTGAGGCGGTCGAGATCGACGAGATCCTGGTCGAGATCGAGACCGACAAGGTCGTGCTCGAAGTGCCGGCACCGGTCGCCGGCGTGATGGCGCAGCTGGTCAAGAACGACGGCGAGACCTGCGTGGCCGACGAAGTCATCGCCAAGATCGACACCGAGGGCACCGCCGCGATCAGTCCGCTGGACGTCAAGTCGGTGCCCGCCGCCGAACCCGCGCCGGGATCGACCCCCGGGGTCGGCTCGGCGACCCCGAGCGACGCCGCGAGCAACGCGCCCGCCATGCCGGCGGCCGCCAAGATCATGGCGGACAACCGCATCCCGTCCGGATCGGTCACCGGCACCGGCCGGGACGGCCGCATCACGAAGGGCGACGTGCTGGCGTCGATGGAGGGCTCCCCCAAGCCGGTCGCGATGACGCCGCCGGTGCTGGCGCCGACGCCCAAGGCGGCATTGCCGGCATTGCCGACGCTTCCCAGCGTGGCGGCGCCGCCGGTGATGTCCCTGGGCGACCGTCCGGAGCAGCGCGTGCCCATGAGCCGACTGCGGGCGCGCATTGCCGAGCGCCTGGTGCAGTCCCAATCCACCAACGCCATCCTCACGACCTTCAACGAAGTCAACATGGCGCCGTTGATGGACATGCGCAAGCGCTTCCAGGACCGTTTCGAAAAAGAGCACGGCGTGAAGATCGGCTTCATGAGCTTCTTCGTGAAGGCCGCCGTGGCCGCGCTCAAGAAGTATCCGATCATCAATGCCTCGGTCGACGGCAACGACATCGTCTACCACGGTTATTTCGACATCGGCATCGCGGTCGGCAGTCCGCGCGGTCTGGTGGTCCCCATCCTGCGCAACGCCGACCAGATGAGTTTCGCGGACATCGAAAAGCGCATCGCCGACTTCGCCAAGAAGGCCGGAGAAGGCAAGCTCGGTCTCGACGACCTCACCGGCGGGACGTTCTCGATCAGCAACGGCGGCACGTTCGGCTCGATGTTGTCGACCCCCATCATCAACCCGCCACAGTCCGCCATCCTCGGCGTGCACGCCACCAAGGACCGTGCGGTGGTCGAGAACGGCCAGATCGTGGTGCGGCCCATGAACTACCTGGCCATGTCGTACGACCACCGCATCATCGACGGCCGCGAAGCGGTGCTCGGCCTGGTGGCCATGAAAGAAGCGCTGGAAGACCCGGCACGCCTGCTGTTCGAGATCTGAGGAATTTCACGTGAGCAAAGCATTTGACGTCGTCGTGATCGGCGGCGGCCCCGGCGGTTATGTGGCAGCGATCCGCGCCGCACAGCTCGGATTCGCGACCGCCTGCGTCGACGAATGGAAGAATGCCGCCGGCGGTCCTGCGCCGGGTGGAACCTGCACCAATGTCGGTTGCATCCCGTCCAAGGCCCTGCTGCAGTCGAGCGAGCATTTCGAGCACGCCGGGCACAGCTTCAAGGACCACGGCATCGGGCTGAGCGACCTGTCGATCGATGTCGCCACGATGCACGGCCGCAAGGCGGCCGTGGTCAAGCAAAACAACGACGGCATCCTCTACCTCTTCAAGAAGAACAAGGTCACTTTTTTCCACGGGCGCGCGTCCCTGGCCAAGGCGACTGCCGAAGGCCATGTCGTCGACGTCGCCGGCGACAAGCCCGAGCAGCTCACCGCCAAGCACGTGATCATCGCGACCGGATCGAATGCCCGTGCGCTCCCCGGTGCCCCGTTCGACGAAGACAAGATCCTCTCCAACGACGGCGCGCTGCGCATCCCGGCAGTGCCACGGACGCTGGGGGTCATCGGCTCGGGCGTCATCGGCCTGGAAATGGGATCCGTGTGGCGCCGGCTCGGCGCCGACGTGACCGTGCTCGAGGCGCTGCCGACTTTTCTCGGCGCGGTCGACGAGCAGGTCGCCAAGGAAGCGCACAAGGCGCTGACCCGCCAAGGCCTGAAAATCCAGCTCGGCGTGAAGATTTCCGAGGTGAAGACCGATGCCGGGGTGCGCGTGAGCTACACCGACGCCGCCGGCAAGGCGCAAACGCTGGACTGCGAAAAGCTGATCGTCTCGATCGGCCGGGTGCCCAATACGTCGGGCTTGAATGCCGAAGGGGTCGGCTTGACACTCGACGAACGCGGCTTTGTCGAGGTCGACGCCGACTGCAGGACCAACCTGCCCAATGTCTGGGCCGTCGGCGACGTCGTGCGCGGCCCGATGCTCGCGCACAAGGCCGAAGAAGAGGGCGTGGCGGTGGCCGAACGCATTGCCGGACAGCACCCCCACGTCGACTTCAACACCGTGCCGTGGGTGATCTACACCTCGCCCGAGATCGCCTGGGTGGGGCAGACCGAGCAGCAACTCAAGGCCGCCGGGCGCGCCTACAAGGTCGGCAGCTTCCCCTTCATGGCCAACGGCCGGGCGCGCGCCCTGGGCGACACCACCGGCTTGGTCAAGATGATCGCGGACGCCAAGACCGACGAGATCCTCGGCGTCCACATGGTGGGGCCCATGGTCTCCGAATTGATTGCCGAAGCGGTGGTCGCGATGGAGTTCAAGGCCTCGTCGGAGGACATCGCGCGCATCTGCCACGCGCACCCGTCACTGAGCGAGGCGACCAAGGAAGCCGCCCTCGGTGTCGACAAGCGAACGCTGAATTTCTGAACCCGTGGGTGTCCGTGCGCTGTACGAGCAGACGCTGGCCGCGCGCGGCTACCAAGCCGACCCGGCGCAGTGGCGGGCGATCGATTCGCTCGAACGTTGCGAACGCGAGTGGGCCGACTACAAGGCCCGGCGCAGCAACCCGCTGAGCAAGCTGATCGCGCGTCCGCCGATCCCACGCGGCGTCTACATGTACGGCGGCGTCGGGCGCGGCAAGAGCTTCCTGATGGATTGCTTTTTCAACGCCGTGCCCCTGCAGCGCAAGACCCGTTTGCATTTCCACGAGTTCATGCGCGAGGTCCACCGCGAACTCACCGAGTTGCAGGGAACGGTCGACCCGCTGCAAGAACTCGGCCGGCGCATGGCCCGGCGGTATCGGCTCATCTGCTTCGACGAGTTCCACGTCGCTGACGTCACCGACGCGATGATCCTCTACCGTCTGCTCGAGGCACTCTTCGCGAACCGGGTCAGCATCGTCACGACGTCCAATTTCAAGCCGGACGACCTGTATCCGAACGGTCTGCACCGCGACCGCATCCTGCCGGCGATCGCGCTGCTCAACGGAAAGCTCGAAGTCGTCAATGTCGACAACGGCGCCGACTATCGGCAGATCACCCTGGGCGTGGTCGGTCTCTACCGGGCGCCGCTCGACGCCGCCGCCGAGGTCGCGATGAAGGAGGCCTTCGAGCGCCTGGCCGAGGCCAGGGACGAGTCGCCCGTGCTGCGCATCGAGCACCGCGAGATCCATGCGCGACGCCGCGCCGGCGGCGTGGTCTGGTTCGATTTCAAGGAATTGTGCGGAGGTCCGCGGTCCCAGAACGATTACCTGGAACTGGCGACCCAATTCCATACCTTGCTGCTTTCCGGCGTGCCCGCGATGTCGCCGCGCATGGCATCGGAAGCGCGGCGATTCACCTGGCTGGTCGACGTGCTCTACGACCGGCGCGTCAAACTCTTGATGACGGCCGAGACCGCGCCGGAGGGCCTCTACACCGTGGGCGCGATGTCGCACGAGTTTCCGCGGACCGTGTCGCGCTTGCGTGAAATGCAATCGGCCGAGTACCTCGCGCTGGCGCGGCGCGACGTCGACACGTCGCTGACTTGAACCGGGCCCGAGGCCAGCGGCACGGGCGATAGAATTCGCGCGCCATGAACCCACCCTCCTTCCACGACGCGGGCGCCGGCGACGCGTCCGGCGAGGCCCTGCGTGTCGCCGAGATGGCCCGGCGCGACACGGACCCTGCGATCGCGCCGCTGACTTTCAAACGTTCGGTCGAGGGAGCAGGGGGGCACCGGCCGCCGCTCGGCGGGCGCTGGGTCGGCCGTCACCCAGAGGCCCTCGGCGCGCCGCTGCTCGCTCCCGAGGGCGCCGTATTCGACGGATGGCACGGCGCTGCGTCGGTCCGCGAAGGACGCCACGGCTGCGTGCGCTTCGTGACCGATGGGCACTGGATGCACGGGCTGGCCGAGGTCGACGAACGCGACTGCGCGGCGGACGGTGGCTTGGTCTCGGCAGCCCGGCGCGCCTACCTCGATCTGTTCGACGTTCTCGCCCGTCAGGGCTGTCCCCACCTGCTGCGGTTGTGGAACTATTTCCCCGATATCAACCAGGAGCGCGAGGGCAGCGAGCGCTATCGGCAGTTCAACGCGGGCCGGCAACAGGCCTTCATCGACGCGGGCCGCAGCCCCTTCGAGGGCGCCCCGGCGGCGTCGGCGCTCGGCACGCGGAGCGGGCCGTTGCGGATTTATTTCCTGGCCGGTCAGCACGCGCCAGCGGCCATCGAAAATCCGCGCCAGGTCAGCGCCTACCACTACCCCCACGCCTACGGACCGCGCAGCCCCACCTTCTCGCGCGCTGCGCTGGTCACGCTGGGCCCCACGAGCGACGCGCTATTCATCTCCGGCACCGCGAGCATCGTCGGCCACGCGACCTTGCACGCCGGCGACGTGGGTCGTCAAACTGCCGAGAGCCTGCGCAATATCGACGCGCTGTTGCAGGAAGCGGCCCGCCGGTCGGGGCTGCAGTTTCCACTGAGCGAACTCATCTGCACCCTCTACGTCCGCCATGTCGCCGACGTCGGCATCGTGCGGGACGTTTTCGAGCGGTTCGTCGGCGCAGGGAACGCGGCGGCACGGCAGGCACTCTATCTGCAGATGGACATCTGCCGCGCCGACCTGCTGGTCGAAATCGAAGCCCACGGGGTGCTTTGCCCATGACGCTGCGCATCCTCGCCGTCCTCGCGCTGATGTGCTCGTGTATCGGGGCCGCGCAGGCCGACGCCGACAACGACCGGATCGCCGCCGAGCGAGACGCGGCCAATGCGCGCCTGTCCGATCAAGAAACGCGTTGCAATGAGCAGTTCGTCGTGTCGCCGTGCCTGGAGGCCGCACGCACGGCGCATCGCAAGACCCTCCATCGCTTGCGCCTCGACGAGCTCGAAGTGGAGAGCAAGCGCCGGCAAGTCGCCGCCGACGCGCGACGCAAGCAAATCGCGGAGCGCGCCCTGGCTCAGCAGC
>JALYHO010000289.1 GCA_030776545.1 Pseudomonadota bacterium
TCGTAGCGCCTGCCGCGAACCCGCGAAGCGGCGGCCGGGTTTGGCCTACCATCGCGTCCGGCGCGGCCTCGCGCGCCAGACCGGAACCCCCCATGCCGCAGCTCGCCGCCCCCTCGACGCCCGCCCGCTCGCGCCACGACGAGGCGTTGAGCATGCCGCAGATACTGTTCGGTTTTCGCGGGCGGGTGCCGCGCAAGGCGTTCTGGCTCTACGGCGTGCTCGGCCCGCTGTTGTTCTCGGTCCTGGCCGAGCTGCTGCTCGGCATCGCCGGCGTGTCGGAGCGCCGCGTCGAAGGATTCACGACGCTCGTGCTGCTCTGGCCCTGCACTGCCGTGAGTGTCAAGCGCTGGCACGATCGCGACAAATCGGGCTGGTGGGCGCTGGTCTACCTCGTGCCGGTGATCGGCGTGGTCTGGACCCTGATCGCCAACGGCCTGCTGCGCGGCACCCCGGGTCCGAATCGCTTCGGCCCCGATCTCACGGGCCAGCTCTGACCGCTGCACGATCAATACCGTTTGCCCGACACCAGCACCAGGCCACGCACCACCGCGTAGGCGATCCAGTTCAGGCCTCGCGACAAGACCGACCATTGCGACAGGGACTCCGGCATCACGCGTCGACCCTTGGCGATCGCGGCGAGCAGGTGGCCGCGCAGTTCGGCCGCGAATGCGTCGTCGCGCACGAACACGTTGGCCTCGCGCGCCAGCAAGAGGCTCAGGGGATCGAGGTTGGACGAGCCGACGGTCGCCACCGCGCCGTCCGCGCCATCGAGCACCGCCACCTTGGCGTGCAGAAAGCTGGCCTCGTATTCGATGATGTCGATGCCGGCGTCGAGCATGCGGCCGTAGACCGCCCGGCTGGCGTAGAACTGCATGAAGTATTCGTAGCGGCCCTGCAGCAGCAGCGTGATGCGAACGCCGCGCCGGGCGGCACGCAGCAGCGCGCGCTGGAGCTGGACGCCGGGAATGAAATACGCGTTGGCGATGAGGATCTCGCGCCGCGCCAGGCCGATCGCGACGCGGTAGTTGCCCTCGATGCTGCGCCGGAAGCGGACGTTGTCGCGCAGCACCAGGGCCGCCAGCGCGCCCCTGCCCGGGGTCTCCGGAGGCGGCGGGGCGACGTCGTGCTTCATGCCTTCGTCGGACATGTCGGTGCCGGCGACGGCGGCGTCGACCACCGCCCGCACCGCCCCGCCGAGGTCGTGCTGCTGCGCTTCGCGGCCGACCTGCAAACGGGCCCAGAGCCGCGACATCGTGTCGTGCATGTCGGCGACCAGCGGACCGGTGACGCGCACGGCGAAATCCAGGCGGGGTTGTTCGAGGGTGCCGTGGTTCGGGTCGTAGAAGTCGTCGAGCAGGTTGATGCCGCCGCAAAACCCGATCCGGGCATCGACGACGCAGAGTTTGCGGTGCATCCGCCGCCACCACTTGGGCAGCAACACGCGCCAGCCGCGCGCCGGATTGAAGACCCGCCAGTGCAGGCCGGCGTCGGCCCAGCGCTGCTGCCAAGCCGGCGGAATGTCGCCGGTGCCGACGCCGTCGACCACCACCTGAACCCGCACACCACGCCGCGCCGCCGCCTCGAGGGCTTGCGCGACCGACGCGGCCGCGTGGCTGAAGTCGAAGATGTAGGTCTCCAGCAGCACTTCGGCCTGGGCCGCGTCGATGGCGGCGATCAACACCGGGAAATACGCCTGCGCACCCGCGAGCAGGCGGAGCTGGTGGTCCGGTCGCAGCGCACGCGCGCGTACCGCTCGCGTCATTCGAGGGCGAGTTCCGCGATCAAGGGCAGGTGGTCCGACATGCGCGCCCAGGCGGCGCCACGCGGCACCGCGGTCGAGAGGCAGCGCAGACCCCGCACGTAGATGCGGTCCATCGAAAACACCGGCAAGCGCGACGGGAAGGTGTTGCAGCGGGCGGGCGGGTCACCTTCGGTCGCGGCGCGCCGCAGGCCGAGCGCCCGCATCGGTTCGTCGAGCTTGGCGCCCCAGTCGTTGAAGTCGCCGGCGACCACCAGGCGTTCTCCTTTCGGGACCTCGGCCTCGACGAACTTGGCGAGCCGCTCGACCTGGCGCACCCGGCTCGAATGAATGAGCCCGAAATGGGCCACGATCGCATGGATCAACACCCCGTTCCACTGCACCGGCACGTGCAGCAACCCGCGTTGTTCGAAGCGGTGGTCGGAGACGTCGTGGTGGCCGATGTCGCCCAGCGGCCAGCGCGACAACAACGCGTTGCCATGTTCGCCGTGGGCCGTGGTGGCATTGGTGCGATAGGCCACTTCGTAGCCCTCGGGCGCGAGGTAGTCGGCCTGCGGCATGCGCGGCCAGCCCACCCGGGTGTCGGGAAACTTCTTGGCCTCGGCGCGATTGACGGCGCGCACCTCCTGCAGGAAGACCAGGTCGGTGTCGAGCGCTTCGATGCCCAAGGCGAGGTTGTGGATTTCCAGCCGCTTGCGCGGCCCGACGCCACGCACGCCCTTGTGGATGTTGTAGGTCGCCACCCGCAGCACCTGGCTCGGACGCAAGGCGGTGCCGTGCAGGTGAACGGCGGGGTGGGTTCCGGCGGGAGACAAGGACATGGGTGGGTCGTTCGAGCCGGTGCCGGTTCAAACGAAACGCGGCAATTGCAGGATGGCCTCGGCATTCGACGCCGAGGCACAACGATCGGCCGCGTCCTGCCAGGGCAACCAGACCCAGGCCGTGTGCTCGCGCGGGCTCAGCACGACGGGGTGGCCGGGCGGCACGCGCAGGCCGAAGACATATTCGGTATTGAATGTCACCCCCGGAGCATAGCGGTGTCGCCAGGCCGGATAGATTTCGTAGACATTGCGCAGCCGCCAGTCGCGCAGGGCTGTGGCCGCGATGTCGGGCGTGCCGATCGACATGCCGGTCTCTTCGAGGACCTCGCGCCGTGCGGTCTGCTCGAACGGCTCGTCGGGCGTCTCCCGGGAGCCGGTGACGCTTTGCCAATAGCCGGGCAGGTCGGCGCGCTCGATCAGGAGCACGTCGAGCGCCGCCGTGTGGATCACCACCAGCACCGACTCCGGAAGCTTCGGCGGGCGGGCCCTCACGACGCCGTGCTCCTCGTGCGCCGATCGGCGGCGTCAGGGGGCGGCGCGGGCTGCATCTCGATGGTCGCCCACGCCCCGAATCAGGCCGCCTGCTGGGTGTTTCGCAGGCGAATGTGCAGTTCGCGCAATTGCTTCTCGTCGACCGCGCTCGGCGCATTGGTCAGCAGGTCCTGGGCGCGCTGGGTCTTCGGGAAAGCGATCACGTCGCGCAGCGATTCGGCCCCCGTCATCAGCATCACGAAGCGGTCCAGGCCGATCGCGATGCCGCCGTGCGGGGGCGCGCCGTACTGCAGCGCGTCGAGCAGGAAGCCGAATTTGAGCCGGGCTTCGTCGGCGTCGATCTTCAGGGCCCGGAAGACCTTGCTCTGCACCTCTTCCCGATGGATACGGACCGACCCCCCACCGAGCTCGACCCCGTTGAGCACCACGTCGTAGGCTTTGGAAACAGCGGCACCCGGATCGGTCTCGAGCAGGTCTTCGTGGCCGTCCTTGGGCGAGGTGAACGGGTGGTGCACCGCGGACCAACGCTCGGCGGCATCGTCGTATTCGAACATCGGGAAGTCGACGACCCAGAGCGGCTCCCAGGCGCCCTGCACCAGGTTGCGGGCCTTGCCAAATTCGCTGTGGCCGATCTTGACGCGCAAGGCGCCGATCGCGTCGTTCACGACCTTGGCCTTGTCGGCGCCGAAGAACAACAGGTCGCCGCTGGCGGCGCCCGTGCGCTCGATGATTCGGGCGAGCGCCGCGTCGTGCAGGTTCTTGACGACCGGCGACTGCAGGCCCTCGCGGCCCTTGGCGGCGTCGTTGACCTTGATCCAGGCGAGTCCTCTGGCACCGTAGATCTTGACGAATTCGGTGTAGCCGTCGATCTCGCCGCGGCTCATGTCGCCCCCCCCTGGAATGCGCAGGGCGACGACCCGCCCGCCGGGCATCTGGGCCGGCGTCGAGAACACCTTGAAGTCGACGTCGGCCATCACGTCGGTCAGTTCGGTGAACTCGAGCTTGACCCGCAGGTCCGGCTTGTCGGAGCCGTAGCGATGCATCGCCTCGGCGTACTTCATCACCGGGAAGGCCGGCAGCTCGACCCCGATCGCGTGCTTGAAGGTGCTGCGGATCATGCCCTCGAACATCGTGCGGATCTCCTCTTCGGTCAGGAAGGAGGTCTCGATGTCGATCTGGGTGAATTCAGGTTGCCGGTCGGCACGCAGGTCCTCGTCGCGAAAGCATTTGGTGATCTGGTAGTAACGGTCGAATCCCGCGACCATCAGCAATTGCTTGAAGAGCTGCGGCGACTGGGGCAGCGCGAAGAACATGCCGTCGTGCACGCGGCTGGGCACGAGGTAGTCCCGCGCGCCTTCCGGCGTGCTCTTGGTGAGCATCGGGGTCTCGATGTCGATGAAGCCGTTGGCGTCGAGAAACTTGCGCACCTCCATCGCCACCCGGTAGCGCAGCATCATGTTGCGCTGCATCGGCGGGCGCCGCAGGTCCAGCACGCGGTGGGTGAGCCGGGTGGTCTCCGACAGGTTCTCGTCGTCGAGCTGGAACGGCGGGGTGATGCTGGGGTTCAAGACCTCGATCTCCTGGCACAACACCTCGATCTTGCCGCTGGTGATGTTGGCGTTGACGGTCCCGGCCGGACGCGCCCGCACCTTGCCGACGATCTTCAGGCAGAACTCGTTGCGAACTTCCTCGGCGATCGCGAACATCTCGGCGCGGTCAGGGTCGCAGACCACCTGGACCAGACCCTCGCGGTCGCGCAAGTCGATGAAGATGACACCGCCATGATCGCGGCGGCGGTGGGCCCAGCCCATCAGGGTGACGGTCTGTTCCAGCAGGGACTCGGTGACGAGTCCGCAATAGGTTGTTCTCATTTTTACGCTCCACTGCGCAGGGCAGTCATGAGGGTGGGGGCGCGGCCGCGGCCGCACGGTTCGAATTCAGGCGCTGGGGTGCCGCGCGAGTGGCGAGACGAACGGGCTGGGCGGATGCCGGGCGCCCAGCCCGGTCAATTTCGGACCGTCTCGATGACCGGGGCCACGGCGCGGGGGGCGTGCAGGGGCGGCGCGACGACACCCATCGAGATCACGTATTTGAGCGCTTCGTCGACGCTCATCGCCAGCACGATGAGGTCGGCCCGCGGCACCATGAGGAAAAATCCCGACGTCGGGTTCGGCGTGGTCGGCACATACACGCTCAGGTACTCGCCCGGCAGATGCAAGGCCGCCTCGCCGCCCGGGCGGCCGGTGACGAATGCGATGGTCCAGCTGCCCTGGCGCGGATACTGGACGAGCACGGCTTCGCGAAACGCGTTGCCGCTGGTCGAGAACAAGGTGTCCGAGACCTGCTTGACCGAGTTGTAGATCGACTTGACGATCGGGATGTTCGAAAGCAGCCGGCTGCCCTGGCGCAACCACCACTGGCCGACCATGTTGGTCGCGAACATGCCGGTGATGAGCAGACCGAGCAGCATGACGACGACGCCCAGGCCCGGGATTCGCGACAACATGTCGATCGCCGGTGCGGCGCCGATGGGCAGCACCGCCCGGGTCGCGTTCAAGAGCCAGGCGAACACGCCGTCGAGCAGTCCGAGGGCGGCTTGCAAGACCCAGACGGTGACGGCCAGCGGCAACCAGACGAGCAAGCCGGCGAGGAGGTATTTCTTCACGTGGTTCCCGGGGGACTCGCCCGCGTCATTTGGAGCCGGCCGGCGGCGGGGCCGCGGCCGGGGTCGACGCGGCGGGCGCGGGCGCTGC
>JALYHO010000290.1 GCA_030776545.1 Pseudomonadota bacterium
ACGTCGGTGAACGCGTTGACCCGCGGATCGGTCGCGGCGATGCGCGCCAGGCTCGCCTGCGTCAGCGCCGCAGCGCTGACCCGCCCGTGGCGAACGGCGCTCGCCATGTCGGCAGCGCTGCCGGCGAGCAAGCCCTCGGCGAGTTCCATCGGGGTCCCCTCCTGCGGCGCATTCATGGGCTGCGCCGGACCGGCTCGATAGGAATGAACGCGACGGCGGGGTCGTCGCTCACCGTGAAAGGGTGCGCTTCCACCGACGCGGCCATCTCTGCCGCCAGCGCAAAATAGTTCAGCACCCCCGCGCGATGTTCAGCGGCCACGGGCACATGCAGCACGGCCGCGGCCGCGTCCACGTAGGCTTCGATCTGCGCGGGGGTCATGGGTGTCGTCCTCGTCGTGGTGACATGACATTCGCTCAGGAAGCGGCAAGGTAGGCGCGCCAGCCGCCGAAGGCGGTGACGTCGGTCGCACCGGCCAGCGCGTGCGTTTCGCAAAGGAACCCATGAACGCGGTCCCCATCCGCCAGTTCCACGGTGCCCAGGCCCAGGGGAGCGGGAATCAGCGCGAGCAGGCTGCCGACTTCGGCCATCGGAACGTCCCAGACCTCGACCTCGATCGGCGCGCCGCCTGCCGCGACGCGCTGCAGGCCCGGTTTCGCCGGGGTGGTGCCCGCAAGCGCGTGGAGGCGATAACAGGCGGCCGTCGCGGTGGCCTGGCGCAACGTCGCGCCACGTTCGGTGAGTTGGCCATTCAGCGGCATGCCGCTCAGGTGGGCGCCGACCACCGCGATCGGAAGCGTCGCCAGGGAAGCAGGCCAGCGCACCGGTGCCTCGGCCGGATCGCGGGATCGACCGGTCGCGCCGAGCGGCAGCGCAAGGCTTGCCTCCCAGGTCAACCCGAAACGCGCCAGCGCTGCATCGGCCGCCGCGGGGGCGATGAAGGTGACGCCGAAAGGCAAATCCTTCGCGGTGAATCCGGCGGGCAACGCCAGTGCCGACCAGCCCAGGAGATTGACGAAGTTGGTGTAGGTACCCAGTCGTGCGTTGGCGCCGAGCGGGTCGGCGTCGATTTCGGCATGGGTCGGGTGCCCGGGCGTGGTGGGGACCATCAGCAGGTCGAACCCGGTCCAGAGGCCGGCGAGGTCGCGCTGGGCGTCGCGCAACGCGTACTGGGCGCGAAAGACATCGGTGGCGCTGAACTGCCGGGCCGCTTCGATCACGCGGCGCACGACGGGGTCCAGCGCCTCGGGGTCGGCGCTCAGCAGGTGCTCGACGACCGCGTGTCGTTCGGCGATCCAGGGCCCACCATAGAGCAACGCTGCGACGGCGAACAGGGGCGCGAAGTCGATGTCCGCCACCGTGTGGCCCAGCGTGCGAAGGTGTTCGGTCGCGGCGCGGAAGCACGGCGCGTACCCCGCGTCGCCCTCGAACACCGGGTGCGCCGGAACCGCGATGCGCAGCGACGCCTTCGGCTGGGCCGGACCGAGGCGAAAGGCGCTGTAGGCGTCGCCGGAGTCGGGTCCCTCGATCACCGCCAGGACGGACGCGGCGTCGGCGACGGTCAGCGCCAGGACCGACACGCAGTCCAGGCTGCGGCAGGCCGGCACCACGCCGCTGCTGCCGACGCGCCCCGGGGTCGGCTTGAGGCCCACGAGGTTGTTGAATCCAGCCGGCACCCGACCCGACCCCGCGGTGTCGGTACCGAGCGCGAAGGCCACTTCGCCGCGGGCCACGACGATGGCCGAACCCGAACTCGACCCCCCGCTGACGCGTTCGGCCGCGAACGCGCTGCTCGGCCGGCCGTAGGGAGAACGCACGCCGACCAGTCCGGTGGCGAACTGGTCCAGGTTGGTCTTGCCCATGCAGATCGCCCCGGCGGCGATGAGCTTGTCGACGACGTGCGCGTGGGCCCGGGCGGGATGCTCGAACGCCGGGCATCCGGCGGTGGTCGCAAAGCCGGCGACGTCGATGTTGTCCTTCACGGCGAACGGCACGCCGAAGAGGGGCATGGCGTCGAGCACCGCAGCCCGGTTCGGGAGCCGCGCGGCGCGGCCCTCGAGATCATCGAGTTGCGCATCGAGCATCGCGGCGCTCGTTCGCGAGATCCAGGCCTTGGGGGGGCTGTCGGCGAGCAGGCGTTCCCGCCAGGATGACAGGACCGCGCGCGGCTCAGCGCCTTCGCGCCAGATTCGCCGCCAATCGGACAGGGTGAGGGGCAAGCCGGTTCTCATGAGTAGGTGCACGCAATGGTATACCGGTATGTGCACTGCACGTTTCGTGCCCGGCGACCGCCCCGAGCGGAGACCGCCGCCTGGCGAGACCATCGCACTGTCCGTCGGCGTTTTCGGCATCTGGACCGGAACTTCGCGCAGTCCGTCCCAAACCGGTTGGAGCGGGGGCGGTGGCTACCTAAAGTGCCTCTAACGCGATTCGTCTCGCGTCTCGAAACCAACAGGAGCCCCACCATGATCGACCACCTCTTCGCCGCCGCCCTCACCTTCTGCATCCTCATCGGCGGCACCCTGGCCATCGGCAGCGACTTTCTCGGCAAGGACCACGCCAGCGTCCGGACCGTGGAACTGGCCCCTGTCGTGGTGACCGCCAAGCGATTCGCGCCGCCGGCGAGCCACGTGGCGTCGATCGACCCGGTCGCGATCCGCGCCCAGTGACGAGTCCGAGCCCGAGCGATATGTTTTTGATCCACCCACCCCACCCGGCTCGCCGCAGGGCGTGGGGAAAATCTGTGAACTTCCTGCCCTTCCCCCTCCATTCGCCCTGAGCTCGTCGAAGGGCCGGTGACCGAGCACTCGGGCTTGCACAAGCCTGAGCCCGAACCCGGATCGGGAACCTCCCGGCACCCGTGACGTCACACCGGCCGATTGATTCTGGCCGACAAGGTCTGCGCGAGGAGATCCGCCGAGTCTTGCAGATGAGCCCGGGTGTCGGGACTCGTGCCGGGCCGGGCCACGGCGCTCTGGAGGCGTGCCAACAAGTCTTGCGCTCGCACTCGCATCAGGCTGCGAGCGTCGGCGCGGCCGACGCCCGACGGGCGCAGGAGCATGGCGCTCACGCGACTGACGTACTCGCGCTGCAAGGCGCGGCGTGGCGCAGGAATGTCGGCGCTGCGGCTCGGGCCTTCGATTTCGCTCCAGACATCGCGTTCGATCCGGGTGTAGAGCTCGGACAACTGAAATGCCTCGGCAGCGCGCGGCACCTTGCCTTGACTGTCGAGGATGCGTCCGCCGACGTCGTCGCCGAGGAGCTGGGTGAGCAGCGCGCGCTGGACACCGAGGACCCGTTCCGTGACCGAGAAGTCGGTGGGAACAGGGGCTGCGCCCCGGAATATCGCGTCCTCGCGTTCCTGGAAGTCGGGTGCGAGGCGCCTTTGGAGGTCGGCCGGCACCACCAGGCTGTCAGCGGCGAAGACACTGCGTGACAGCTGGTCGAGCGCATCCCGCTGCGCGCTCGCGGGGACCGGCTGCAGCGGGTCGCGTCCGGAGCCCGGGAAGTCGCGCAGCGTGCGCACGCCACCGATCTGGCGCGCCAGCACGCCTGCCGAGCGCGCCACGTCCGTGACCGCGTAGTTGAGCGAGCGACGCAGCACGCCGTAGTCGCGATCGGGGGACAGCGGGCGGCTTTCCTGGCGCTTGAACAGGTCGCGCGCGATCTCGAGACGCTTGCGCGCGAAGACGATCGGGTCGCTGCCGAGGTCCATCTGCAGCGCGTCGGGGTCGATGCCGAGAAAGTTGTCTTCGTCGGTGCCGTAGGCCAGCTCGGGCTCGGTATTGCGCGCGGCGATGCGTTCCAGCGTCACCTTTTCCTCGGACGGCGCGATCGGCTTGTAGGCGTATTCGATGGCCCAGTAGTCGTAAGGGCCGAGCGTGGTCTGGAAAGGCGCCGGCCGCGGCGCCCCCGGCGCCGCGAGGTTGATGGGCGCGTACTCCATCACCGAGCCCGTGAGCGCATGGGTGCGGGTGAATTCCGGGTCGGAGAGCTGCGCATCGGTATAGATGCGCGAGGCCCGGAAGTTGTGGCGCAGCCCCAGCGTATGGCCAACCTCGTGCATGGTCACGTCCTTGAGGTAGTCGAGGACGAATTGCTGGGCCTCGGGGCTGTCCGGATCGAGTTCGCCGCGCGCCTGGAACACGTCGAGCGCATACCCGAGTTGGTCGGCGCCTTCGGCGGCCGCCTCGCAGGCGCGCGGATCGAAGGGTTGCGCACCCGGGGCATTGCCTCCGAACTGCATCAATCGGGCGAGACGGCCGGCTTCGGCGCCGGCGGCGTTGTCGTTGAGCACCTGCGACCGGGCCGCCCGGACATTGCGTGACGAGAGGCTTTCGATGCCGATGTTGGCGGCGAGGATCTCGCCGGTGCGGGGGTCGACGTGGCTGGGTCCGATCGCGCCGAAGAGCGGCGCCGCATTGGTCATCCAGAGCACGGACGCGCCGCGGTCGAGGGTCTCGAAATCGGCGTCGTCGGGCTGGATCTTGACCTGGATCGCGTCCTTGAAACCAATCCGCTCGAACGCCTTGTTCCACTCGAGGATGCCGGCCTCGATCGTGGCGCGGTACTTGACCGGAATGGTGCGGTCGAGCCAGTAGACGATGGGCGTGACCGGTTCGGACAACGGCGCTTCCGGATGCTTTTTCTCGAGCCGCCACCGGTGCACGTTGCGCACCGCGGGGGTGCGGGCGAGGTCATCGCTGAAGTCCCAGGTGGCGTCGCTGAAATAACCGATCCGGGAGTCGCCCACGCGCGGATGCATCGGCACCGCTGGCAGGGGCGAGAGCGAGAAGTTCGCGGTCACGAACATGCTGCGCGCGTCGGGCACGGTTCGGGGAACCGTGGGGATGGGCGCGCCGGGCGGGAGCCCGGGCTGGGGCACCTGGATCGCGCCGGTCGCGAAGTGTTGCAACACCTCCAGCGACAGCCCGTCGGGTCGCACCCGCAGCGCGGTGATCGCGGAATTCCGGGCGTCGAAGGCGTAGCCTTGGCGATAGGTGCGCTGCAGTCGCATCCCGATGCCCAACAGGTCGGCGACGAAGAGTGCGTTGGCGTCGACCAGCACCGACTTGCGCTGCGGGTCGGGCGCGCTCGCGACCGGCGTGCTCGCGAGCAGGCTCGGAGAGAACGCTGCGGCGACCGCCCTGCCTTCCGGCGTGCCCGCGGTGGCGCGGTAGTCGGTGTTGAGCGCGATCATCTGGACCTGGTTGTGGATCCGGCGAAACTCGATCAGCTGCGGCTCTTCCATGAGGCCGCCGAAGACGCCGGACTCACCGATCCCGGTGGCGAGTTTCGGGGACAGGAAAAAGGGCTTGTTGAAGTCGCCAGGCGCGAGTTCGAACCAGACCTTCTCGTCCTTTTGGTAGGCGGTGATGAAGCCTTCGGATTTGGTCGCGCCACGGATCACGGTGGCCAAAGGCGGCGGGCTGCCCGGCGTCGACGCGGCGGGCTGCGGCGTGCCGGGCGGGACACCCGAGGCG
>JALYHO010000291.1 GCA_030776545.1 Pseudomonadota bacterium
GCTTCGCGCCCCGGTTCCGCTGGATGCTGCCCTCTGGCAGCGGCCGCTGGCCACGCTGGGGCCGATCCCTCCACCGGCGGTCGGGCCAGTCGAGTCGCCCACGCGCGCGGGCGCCGCGCTCGACCCACCCCGGGTGCGCACCCCGGACGCAAGTCCCTCGACGTTGTCGCCGGAGCGGTTGCCCGCCGACCCGGTCGCCGACCCGGTGCGCCTGCCGCCGCGGGTCGTGGTGCAGTACCTCGAGCCTCCCGTGCCGGACTATCCGAGCCTCTCGCGCCGGTTGGGCGAAACCGGTCGCGTCCTGGTTCGCGTCGACATCGACGCCGAGGGCCGCACGCGCGAGGTCGCGCTGCTGCGCTCGTCGGGTTACCCGCGCCTGGACGAGGCCGCGCTGCGAGCCGTGCGCAAGGCGCGCTTCAGGCCTCATGTGGAAGGCGGGGAGCCCATCGCCGCGTGGACGACGGTGCCGATCGTGTTCGCGCTAGAGACCACCTGAAAGCGGCCCGCGTCGACGCGCGCGTACGCCATCGGGCGTATTGGCGTGGGCCGGCCCCCTCCGTAACCTGTGGATACGCAGTGCCGCCCAGCCGGTGCGCAGTGCGCGTTCTCTCAAGCCGCAACGGCAACCCACAGGAGTGTGACCCATGACTACATCCCGCCGCCAAGCCGGCAAGACCCTGACCGCCGTGGCGCTCGGCCTCGCCGCGCTCGGATTCGGCCATGTCGCCGTCGCCGCCGACACCATCAAGGTCGGCGTGCTGCATTCGCTGTCGGGCACGATGGCGATCTCCGAGTCGGTGCTCAAGGACACCGTGCTGATGACCATCGACGAGATCAACGCCAAGGGCGGCTTGCTCGGCAAGAAGCTCGAGCCGGTCGTGGTCGACCCCGCGTCCAACTGGCCGCTCTTCGCCGAGAAGGCCAAGCAGTTGATCGACCAGGACAAGGTCGCGGTGGTGTTCGGTTGCTGGACCTCGGTCTCGCGTAAGTCGGTGTTGCCGGTGTTCGAGGAGAAAAATGCGCTGCTGTTCTACCCGGTGCAGTACGAAGGCGAAGAGCTCAGCAAGAACGTCTTCTACACCGGCGCCGCCCCGAACCAGCAGGCCATCCCCGCGGTCGAGTACCTGATGAGCAAGGCCGGCGGTGGCGCCAAGCGCTGGGTGCTGCTGGGAACCGACTACGTCTATCCGCGCACGACCAACAAGATCCTGCGCTCGTTCCTGCATGCCAAAGGCGTCAAGGACGAAGACATCATGGAAACCTATACGCCCTTCGGGCACAGCGACTATCAGACCATCGTCGCCGACATCAAGAAATTCTCGGCCGGCGGCAGGACCGCGGTGGTCTCCACCATCAACGGCGACTCCAACGTGCCGTTCTACAAGGAACTCGGCAACGCCGGCCTCAAGGCCAAGGATGTGCCGGTGGTCGCGTTCTCGGTCGGCGAGCAGGAGCTGCGTGGGCTCGATCCCAAGCCGCTGGTCGGGCAGCTGGCCGCGTGGAACTACTTCATGTCGCTGAAGAACCCGGCCAACACCGCGTTCATCAAGCAGTGGAGCGAGTACGCCAAGGCCAAGGGCATCCCCGGCGACAAGGACAAGCCGCTGACCAACGACCCGATGGAGGCCACCTACATCGGCATCCACATGTGGGCGCAGGCGGTCAAGAAGGCTGGCAGCACCGATACCGACAAGGTGATCGCCGCGATGGCGGGTCAGACCTTCCCGGCGCCCAGCGGCATCACCTCGACCATGGACCCGAAGAACCACCACCTGCACAAGTCCGTCTTCATCGGCGAAGTGCGCCCGGACGGCCAATTCAGCGTGGTGTGGAAGACGCCGGGCCCGGTCAAGGCCAATCCGTGGAGTCAGTACATCCCTGAAGACAAGGAAAAGAAAGACGAGCCCGAGAAGCTCGCGAACAAGTAGGACCCCCGGCCATGCACCGACTGCTCTTGCGATGGGCTTGCCTGGCCGGCGCGCTGCTGTGCACCGCGCCGGCCTGGTCGCTCACGACCGAGCAGGCGCGCGCGCTGGCCACCGGCGAGGTGGAGGCGCGCATCGAGGCCCTCAACGCGGTTCTCGTGGGCGCCGATGCGAAAACCGTCGCCTTGATCCAGGCGATGGCCGACGATGCGGTCAAGTTCTCCGACACCGCCGTCTACGTGATGAGTGACGGCAAAGGCCACGACCCGGTGACGGGCGCCGAGGTCGCGGTGCCGGAGACCGCCGAAGACGTCGTCAACAACAACGAGATGCGCAGCGAGCTCGACACCGCGCTCGCGTCGATCAAGCTGTTCTCGCCCGAGGTCGGGGTGCGTGCCGCGGCGGCCAAGGTCCTCGCCGGCGCACCCGACCCGGCCAAGCTGCCGCTGGTCGAGAAAGCCGCGGCGACCGAGACCGATCCCGCCATCCAGTCGCAACTGGCCGCGATACGGGCCGCGATGCTGCTGGGCAGCAACGACAGTGCGCAACGCTTGCAGGCCGCGACCTCGCTCGGGTCGACCGGCACGCCGGCGACCAAGACCTTGCTGCTCGACAGGCAAAAGACCGAAACCGAGCCACGCGTCAAGGCCGCGATCGCGGACGCGCTCGTCCGCATCGAACAGC
Source organism: Pseudomonadota bacterium (assembly GCA_030776545.1). Taxonomy (GTDB): domain Bacteria; phylum Pseudomonadota; class Gammaproteobacteria; order Burkholderiales; family Burkholderiaceae_C; genus LMDS01. Next base: position 2,610 of record JALYHO010000291.1, read on the forward strand.
GCCTGGCATGGGGCGAACGACTCGGGGTGGTGTTCACGGGCGTGAGCCTGGGCTCGATCCTGCTGCTCGTGGCGCTCGGGCTGGCCATCACCTATGGACTGATGGGCGTCATCAACATGGCGCACGGTGAACTGATGATGATCGGGGCCTACGCGACATTCGTCGTCCAGAATCTTTTCCGGGCCTACCTCCCGGGCGCCTTCGACTGCTACATCGCGGTCGCGGTGCCGTTCTCGTTCCTCGCCGCAGGGCTCGTCGGCGCCGTGATGGAGCGCAGCGTGATCCGCTTCCTCTACGGCCGGCCGCTCGAGACGCTGTTGGCCACCTGGGGCATCAGCTTGATGCTGCAGCAGGCCGTGCGGTCGATCTTCGGGGCCCAGAACGTGCCGGTGGAGAACCCGGCGTGGCTCTCCGGCGGCATCGCGGTCATGAGCAACCTGACACTGCCGTTCAACCGCATTGCGATCATCTTGTTCGCGCTGCTGGTGCTGCTCGGGGTCGCGGCCCTGATCGCGCGCACCCGGCTGGGCCTCTTCGTGCGCGGCGTGACGCAGAACCGGAAGATGGCGGCCTGCATGGGCGTCGACACCGCGCGCATCGATACCTATGCCTTTTCCCTCGGTTCGGGCATTGCCGGGCTGGCCGGCTGCGCGCTGTCGCAGGTCGGCAATGTCGGTCCCGACCTGGGGCAGGGCTACATCGTCGATTCGTTCATGGTGGTGGTGCTCGGCGGGGTGGGGCAACTCGCCGGCACGGTGTATGCAGCGCTCGGGCTCGGGGTCTTGAACAAATTGCTCGAAGGCTGGCAGGGGGCGGTGTTGGCCAAGATCATGGTGCTGGTCTTCATCGTCGTCTTCATCCAGAAGCGGCCGCAAGGGATCTTCGCCATGAAGGGCCGGAGCGCCGAGGCATGAGCGCGGTCCTGCCTCCGCTGGCTCCCGCATCGACGGCCCCGACGCGCGCCGAACTGCCGGCGCGCGGGCTTCTCACCGGCAGGCACCGGGGGGCCGTGCTGGTCGCGCTCGTCGCCGTCGCGGTGGTCGTTCCGGTTCTCAACCTCGCGGTCCCGGCGGGCAATGCCTTTCACCTCTCGGAATACGCGGTGCAGCTCACCGCCAAGATCATGTGCTACGCGATGGCGGCGCTGGCGATGGACCTGATCTGGGGCTACAGCGGCATCCTTTCGCTCGGCCACGGGGTTTTCTTCGCCCTCGGCGGCTACGTGATGGGGATGTACCTCATGCGCCAGATCGGCCGCGACGGCAACTACCGCTCGGACCTGCCCGACTTCATGGTGTTCCTGAACTGGAAGGCATTGCCCTGGACCTGGGGCTTGAGCGATTCGTTCGCCGCGACCCTGGTCCTGGTCGTCACGGTGCCGGCGGCGCTCGCGTTCGTGTTCGGCTATTTCGCATTCCGCTCGCGCATCAAGGGGGTGTATTTCTCAATCATCACCCAGGCCATGACGTTCGCGATGATGTTGCTTTTCTTCCGCAACGAAACCGGCTTCGGTGGCAACAACGGGTTCACCGACTTCAAGCGCATCCTTGGCCACCCCATCGCGACCCCGTCGATGCGCATGACCCTCTTCGTGATCACCGGGCTCACCCTGATCGGCTTTTTCGTGCTGGCGCGCTGGCTGGTCGGCAGCAAGTTCGGTCGCGTCCTGCAGGCCATCCGGGACGCCGAGACGCGCGTCATGTTCACCGGCTACGACCCGCTGCGCTACAAGCTCGCGATCTGGGTCATCTCGGCGGTGATGTGCGGCATCGCCGGGGCCTTGTACGTTCCGCAGGTGGGCATCATCAACCCGGGGGAAATGTCGACCGCGGCCAGCATCGAGATCGCGATCTGGGCCGCCGTCGGCGGGCGCGGCACGCTGATCGGACCCATCGTGGGGGCTTTCTTCGTCAACGGGGCGAAGAGCTGGTTCACGCAGGCCTTCCCCGAGATCTGGCTGTATTTTCTGGGCGCGCTGTTCATCCTCGTGACACTCTTCCTGCCCCAGGGCATCGTCGGCCTGGTGCGGCGCAGGCGGGCTGCCGCATGACCCCCGAACTGATGCGTGCCGGCGCCCAGGCGGTCGATCGGCATGCGCGTCGGACGCTCGGGGTCCCCGAGCCGTCCGGCGGCCGTGAAACCAGCTACGCGCGCCTGGCCAGCGGCGCGCTCGATGTCGCGCACGGGGCGATCCTCTATCTCGACGACATCACCGTGAGCTTCGACGGCTTCAAGGCCCTGAATGCGCTGAGCCTGTCGATCAGTGCCGGCGAGCTGCGCTGCATCATCGGCCCGAACGGCGCCGGCAAGACCACCATGATGGATGTCATCACCGGCAAGACCCGACCCGACGCCGGCAAGGCGTTCTTCGGCTCGACCATCGACCTGCTGCGCCTGCGCGAGAACGATATTGCTTCGATCGGCATCGGCCGCAAGTTTCAAAAGCCGACCGTGTTCGAGAACCTGAGCGTGTTCGAGAACCTGGAGCTGGCGCTCAAGGCCGACCGCGGCGTCCAGGCGTCGCTCTTCTTCCGCCTGAGCGGCGAGCAACTCGACCGGATCGGCGCGATGCTCACCCTGATCCACCTGAAAGACAGTGCGCAGCGCACCGCCGGGCTGCTCTCGCACGGCCAGAAGCAATGGCTCGAGATCGGCATGCTGCTGATGCAGGACCCGCTGCTGCTGCTGCTCGACGAACCGGTGGCCGGCATGACCGACGAGGAGACGGAGCGCACCGCCGAGTTGTTCTTGTCCCTCGAAGGCAACCACTCGCTGGTGGTGGTCGAGCACGACATGAAGTTCGTCGGCGAACTGACACAGAACGGGCGCAACGGGAAGAAGGTGACGGTATTGCACGAAGGCAGCGTGCTGGCCGAAGGATCGCTCGCCGACGTGCAGGCCAACGACAAGGTGGTCGAGGTGTATCTTGGACGGTGAAAGCCCGAGGGCGCCGGCGTCGAACGGCGCGCCCGACGAAAACCGCGCCGCGCGTCCCGACCCGATGCTCGAGGTCGAGTCCATCAACCAGTACTACGGCGGCTCCCACATCCTTCGCAACCTCTCGCTGCAGGCCGAGGCCGGCGAGGTCACCGTCATCCTCGGCCGCAACGGCGTGGGCAAGACCACCTTGCTCAAGAGCCTGATGGGGGTGGTGCCGATCAAGACCGGAACGATGCGCTTCGACGGCGTACCGATCACCCGCGACCCCCCCTACGAGCGGGTCCGCAAAGGCATCGGGTACGTGCCTCAGGGCCGCGAGATCTTCGGCCGCCTGACGGTGCAGGACAACCTGCGCATGGGCCTGGCCTACAAGAGCGGCCGTGTGCCGATACCGGCCGAGCTGTTCGAGCTCTTCCCGGTGCTCAAGCAGATGCTTCATCGACGCGGCGGTGACCTCTCCGGCGGCCAGCAGCAGCAGCTCGCCATCGCCCGTGCCCTGGCCGCCGGCCCGAAGCTCCTGATCCTCGACGAGCCGACCGAGGGAATCCAGCCCAGCATCATCAAGGACATCGGCCGCGTGATCCGCATGCTCGCCGATCGCGGCATGGACGGGAGACCGCGAATGGCGATCGTGCTGGTGGAGCAGTACTACGACTTCGCGGCCGAACTGGCCGATCGGTACGTCGTCATGGAACGCGGGGAAATCATCCAGCGCGGTCGCGGTGCCGACATGCACAGCCAGGCCGTGCGCAAGCTCGTGTCGATCTGACACCCCCGCTAGAAATTCATCGTGTAGCGGTAGCCCTTGAAACTCAACAGCGCGCTTTTCAGACGGATCTGCTGCAGCACCAGGTCGTTGCCGATCTTGTCGCCTTCGTGGACCACCTGGCCGTTGAGGATCAGGAGCCGGTCGGCGGGCTTGCTCGAATACATCGAGCCGCCGACCGCCAGGACCGGCAGTTGGCTCCGGATGTCCTCGGGTAGTTCGGCCACGGCATACACCTTCTCGGCTGTCGCGCTGGGTTTCGCG
>JALYHO010000292.1 GCA_030776545.1 Pseudomonadota bacterium
CGACCACGACCCGCCGGCGCACGCACCCGGCAGCTTGCGCCTGTCCAAGCGCATGAGCGAACTCGGGCTGGCGTCCAGGCGCGAAGCCGACGAATGGATCGCCAAAGGCTACGTGCGGGTCGACGACCAGGTGATCAGCGAACTCGGCTCGCGGGTCCTGCCCCATCAGCGCATCACGATCGACGCCAAGGCCAAGTTTCAACAGGCCCAGCGCGTCACCGTGCTGGTCAACAAGCCCGTCGGCTACGTCAGCGGACAGGCCGAGGACGGCTATGAGCCGGCCCTGGTCCTGGTCACCCCGCAGAACCAGTGGCGCGAGGACCGATCCGGCACGCGCTTCCTGCGCGAGCACTTGAAGAGCCTGGTCCCCGCCGGCCGCCTCGACATCGACTCGGTCGGCCTGCTGGTGCTGACCCAGGACGGCCGCATCGCCAAGCAATTGATCGGCGAGGACAGCGCCATCGAGAAGGAGTATTTGGTGCGAGTCGCGGCGCCACCGGGCCAACGGCTGCCGGAACGCGACCTGGCGCGCCTGCGCCACGGCCTCGAACTCGACGGCGAGGCGTTGCGCCCGGCCCTGGTCGAGTGGGTCAACGACGACCAGTTGCGCTTCGTCCTGACCCAGGGAAAGAAGCGCCAGATCCGCCGCATGTGCGAAGCGGTCGGCCTGCAGGTGCTCGGCCTCAAGCGGGTGCGCATCGGCCGCGTGATGCTCGGCGACCTGCCGCCGGGCCAATGGCGCTACCTGCGCCCCGACGAGGTGTTCGGTTGACCGGTTCGGCGGCGCCGTCCGCTGCTTGCCTGTGCCTGGCCGGGCCCACGGCCTCGGGCAAGACCGCCGCGGCGCTCGCAATCGCCTCGGCGTGGGCGGGCACGCGCCCGGTCGAGATCATCAGCGTGGATTCGGCGCTGGTCTACCGCGGCATGGACATCGGCACCGCCAAGCCGAGCCCGGCCGAGCGAGCCGCGGTGCCGCACCATCTGATCGACATCATCGAGCCCAGCGAGTCCTATTCCGCAGCCCGCTTCGTCGGTGATGCCGAGCAGCTGATCGGCGCGATCCGTGCCCGCGGCCATCTGCCGCTGCTGGTCGGCGGGACGATGCTCTACTTCAAGGCGCTCTTCGAAGGCCTCGACGCCATGCCCGCGGCCGATCGTGAGGTGCGCGCAGCGCTTGCAGCGCAGCTCGAGCGCGACGGACTGCATGCATTGCACCGGGAATTGCAAGGCGTCGACCCGGTCACGGCGGCGCGCGTGCCGGCGACCGATCCGCAACGGATCCTGCGCGCCCTCGAGGTGTTTCGGGTCAGCGGCCAGCCCCTGTCCGGGTTTCACGGCACCAAGCCGGCACGCGCACTGCCGCCGCTGATCGCGCTCGAACCGGACGACAGGGGCTGGCTGCACGCGCGCATCGACACGCGCTTTCGGCAGATGCTCGACGCGGGCCTGGTCGATGAAGTACGCCGTCTGGAAGCGCGCGGCGACCTGCACGCCGAACTCCCATCGATGCGCTGCGTGGGCTACCGGCAGGCCTGGGAAGCGCTCGCGGCGGGCGACCTCGACGCCCTGCCCGAGCGCGGCATCGCCGCCACCCGGCAGCTCGCCAAGCGACAGCTGACCTGGCTGCGCAGCATGCCGCAGCGCCAGCGCGTGGCCTGCGACCTGCCCGATGCCAGCGACCGGGTGGTCGCCCTGGCGACCCGGCTGGTGGCCGAGCTGCCCCCGCTGTGAGCCGCACCCCGACGTTGCTGGAGGTCGCGGGTCTGGCCAAGCGCTATGCCGATTCGGTCGTCTTCCAGGATGTCGACTTCACGGTCGGTGCCGGCGAGTTCGTGGCGGTATTGGGCGAGTCCGGCGTGGGCAAGTCGACACTCCTCAACTGCATCGCCGGACTCGACAGCATCGAAGGCGGCACGGTGGCCGTCGACGGCATCCGGATCAGCGACCTGACCGAGCCCGAGCAGGCCCTCTTTCGCCGCACCCGGCTCGGTTTCGTGTTCCAGGCCTTCCATGTCCTGCCGCATCTGGACGTGGCCCATAACGTGGGCCTGCCGCTGCTTTTGCAAGGTCGGCCGGACGCGGCGCGGATTGAATCGCTGTTGGCGTCGGTCGGGCTCGAAGGGCTGGGCGGGCGACTGCCCCAGACCCTTTCCGGCGGGCAGTTGCAACGCGTTGCCATCGCGCGCGCGCTGGTCCACGCGCCGCGCCTGATCCTCGCCGACGAGCCGACCGGCAACCTCGACCCGGCGACCGCCGACCGTGTGATGGACTTGCTCGCGGGTCAGGTGCGCAGCGCCGGCGCGGCGTGCGTGCTGGTGACCCACTCGCGCGCCGCGGCGGCGCGCGCCGACCGCGTGCTGACACTCACCCCGACCGGGATGCGGCAGGCACCCTGACCCGTGGCGCTCGTGCTGTCCCTGTTGCGCCAGTTGTCGTGGCCCGAACTGCGTCACCACCCCTGGCGCAACGCCGCCGCGTTGCTCGCCGTCACGCTGGGCGTGGCCTTGGCCTTCTCGGTGCAGCTGATCAACGAGTCGGCCCTGGGCGAATTCAGCTCGGCGGTGCGGGCGATCAACGGCGAGCCGGATTTCGAGATCCGGGGGCAACCGGCGGGCTTCGACGAGACCCTCTACAGCCGGGTCGCGCGCCATCCGCAGATCGCGATCGCGAGCCCGGTGATCGAAATCGATGCCGAGGTCCTGGCGGCCGACGGCAGTCGCGCGCCGTTGAAGATCGTCGGGCTCGACGCGCTGGTCTCGGCGCCCCTCTCGCCGGCACTGATGCCACGTCCGGATGCCGACGCGAACCGCCTCGCGTTCCTCGAGCCCGACGCGGTCTTCCTCAACGCTCAGGCGCGGCGCCTGGCGACCGGCGGCCGGTTGCGCGTCGCCACGTTGACCGGAGTCGCCGACTTGCGCGTGCACGGCACGCTGGCCGCGCAGGGACCGGCGCTCGCGGTGATGGACATCGC
>JALYHO010000293.1 GCA_030776545.1 Pseudomonadota bacterium
GTGTAGCCGCAGCCGGGCCAATTCCCCCGGGCCGGGGTCGCTCAGATGCAGCAAGTAGGCGTCCGTCACGGTCGGGCCGCCGACGAGGCGTGCGTCGCTGGCGCGCAGCGCGGCGCGAATTTGCGTCTCCGTGGCCCCGGGCTTGAACACGACGACGACGTTCGCCTCGGTCACGGTCGGCGCCGGGCTTCCCAAACCACGATAGGGCTCGTTCGGCCGCGTCGCACCGAAGAGGACCAGGGCCGTCAACAACACCACGCCGACGTGGGAGGCCACGAGCGAGCGTGGCCAGCGCAGCCACGGCTGGGGTGCGCGTCCGGCTGCACGCGGCGTGCGAGGGGCGGGGGCAGGGGGCTTCGCATCGAGGCGAGGCCGCAACGCCGACCAGCCGCGGTCGACGTTCGAAGCCGCGTCATCGGCCCGAGCGCCCAAGCCGCACGTGTCGCGCAGGCGCCCCTGCCACGCCGCATCGCCCTGGCAGCGCACGCAGCCGGCCACGTGCGCCTCGACGCGCGCGGCCTCCAGGTCATCCAGCGTCTTGTTGACGAACCAGGGCAGCAGCGTCTGCACGTCCCGGTGCTCGTCGCTGTCGAGGGCGAGGATGCGCGCCTTCACAGCCAATCCCTCAGTTCGCCGCTGAGCAGCGCGCGCAGCCGGCGTCGGCCATGGAACATCCGTGTCTTCACGGTATCGGGCGGGCACTCGACGATCTGCGCGATCTCCGTGTAGGGCAAGCCGTGGAAATAGGTCAGCACCAGCACGCTGCGCTGCTCCGCAGACAACGCGGCCAGCGCTTGCTCCAGGGCCGCGCGGGTTTGACGGTCGCTGTGACGCTGCTCGGGACCGCGTTCGTCGGTCGCGCGGTCGTCGAGCGCCGACCCCTCGACCGGCGTGTCCTGCTGGCGCAAGGCCTTCAGGGCGGTGCGGTAGGCGATGGCAAAAACCCACGTCGACACCTTGCATTGGCCGTTGTAGGTGTGGGCGCGACGCCAGACCACCAGCATGGTGTCGTTGAGGATTTCCTCGACGACGGGCCGGCGCGAGACCATCAGACCGACGAAACGAATCAGGCGCGGATGATAGGCGCGATAAAGCGCCTCGAAGGCCGGCAAATCGCTGGCCGCCGCAACGCGGGCGATCAGCGCGGCCTCTGCCGTGTCGGCGGCCTTGGCGGCAACCGACGGCGGGAGGCTTCGATCGGCGAACTTGCGCTCCATGGGCACACCATCCTTTTGAGGTGAATGCCAATCGGGGAAAAAGGGTTCAACGGTATCGGGCGATCGCCCAAATGTATTCGCATCGCGAATGAACCGATCACGCGCGGCTCGGAATAGACGTGCGGCACGGGAGCGTCGCCGGAGGCGTCCTGCCCCTGGCGGCCCTGAGACGACCTGACCAAAGGAGAACAGAGATGATTGCATGTCGAATGTCTTGCTTGAGCGTGGCGATCGCCGCGGCACTGTCGGTCCTGACGACACCGAGCGCCGCGCAGCTCTCGGTGACTGCACTGGTGAGCGACGACCCACTCGCGCATCCGGCCCGGATCACCGATCCCGGGCTGGTGAACGGCTGGGGCATCTCGTATGCCCCGACCGGACCCTTCTGGGTCTCGTCCAACGGGGGCGGCACATCGACCCTCTACGCGGTGGACCCATCGACCCAAGCAACGACCAAGCTCGGCCTGACCGTGTCCATCCCCGGGTCCGGCGCCGTCACGGGGCAGGTTTTCAGCGGCAACGCGAGCGCTTTCAACGGCGACAAGTTCCTCTTCGTGAGCGAGGATGGCACGGTGTCCGGGTGGCGCGGCGCGCTCGGCACCGCGGCGCAGACCCTCGTGGCGGGGTCGACCGCGAATGTGTACAAGGGCGCGGCATTGGCGACGGTCAACGGCGACAGCTACTTGTATGCCGCCAACTTCCGCGCCGGCACCATCGACGTGAACAAAGGATCGGCCGCCACCCCCGGATTGACGGGAACGTTCGCCGACGCCCTCCTTCCTTCGGGGTTTGCGCCGTTCAACATCCAGAACCTGAACGGCAGCCTCTATGTCACCTACGCCCGGCAGGACGCGAACAAGCACGACGAAGTGGACGGATTGGGGTCCGGCATCGTGGACAAATTCGACCTCCAGGGGCACTTGCTGGGGCGCGTGGCCACAGGCGGCACACTCGACGCCCCCTGGGGTTTGGCCATCGCCCCGTCGTCTTTCGGCGCACTTGCCGGTGCCTTGCTGGTCGGAGATTTCGGCGATGGGCACATCAATGCCTACAGCCCGACCACGAACGCCTTCCTCGGGCAGGTTCGCGGTGCGGACGGCACGGCGCTGGCCATCGACGGTCTGTGGGCACTGGCACCGGGCAATGGCGCCAATGCCGGAAGCAGCTCGCTGCTCTATTTCAGCGCCGGCCCGGATGGCGAGCGCCACGGTCTGTTCGGGGTCCTGACCCCGGTTCCGGAACCGTCGACCAGCCTGCTGCTTTGCCTGGGTCTGGTCGGCCTAGGCGCAGTGGCGCGGCGCCGGGGACTTTCGGATCGGCGGCTTCGAACCTCCAGGTGAGCCCGGGCGTCAGTGCGAGACAAGCGAGAAACGGTTCGCGCTGAGGAGCAGATCCCGGGTCACGCCGCCGAGCGCCCATTCGCGCAGGCGGCTGTGCCCGTATGCGCCGGCGACCACCAGGTCGGCGCCGATGTCCTGGCCGGTTGCATAGAGGGCGGTCGCATCGTCGCCGGTCGATCGTTGGGCGGCGCCATCGGCCTTGATCCCGTGCCGTCCCAACCAGGCGACGACGTCCCGGACGTGGGTGCCGGCCGCGTCCAGGTTGTCCTGGACTGCGATCTCGACGACGCTCACCCGCTTGGCATGCTTGAGCAGCGGCAAGGCATCGGCGACGGCCCGGCGTGCCTCGCGGGTGTCCTTCCAGCCGACCAGCACCTGCTCCAGCGTCATGGTGCTTGCGCTGACGGGGACCGTCAGCACCGGGCGACCGGCCTGCATGATGAGTTCGCTCAGGTTCAGCGCCCGCGACCCGTCGTAGTGATCGCCAGTCCCGACTCCCGTCAAGACCAGGTCCGCGCAGCGTGCCTGCGCGGCAAAATAGTCCGCCAGATACACGGTCTCCTGGCTCGATCGCCACTCCACGAAGCGGTCGCGGCCCCGAAAGGCGGCTCGGAATTCGGCTTCGGCCACGGCCAGTGCGCGTGCGATCTCATCCCGGTCGCGTTGATAGAGATCGCCCGAGACATAGCCGTCTCCATAAACCATTTGCAGCGGCTGCCGGGCGGCAATGCCGACCACGCCCGCACCGAAGCGCTCGGCGATTTCGGAGGTGACTTTCAAGAGGCCCGTGTTCTCGCGGCCGAGTTCCAGGTGGACCAGCAGGGTGGCGAAGCTCATGGGATCATCTCCTCGATGTCGGCGGCGACGTCGCCTCCAGGCAAGAGTGCAAGAAGGGCAGGCCCATGTCTGTGCGCTGAGGCACACAGGCCCGACGGGCCGGCCCCCCCTGCTGCCTTATCCTTGCCGGATGCTGCGCCAGATCTCGACGACACTGAGTTTCGACACCCGCGGCCGTGGCCTCCTGGAGATCACCCGGCCGGTGCTGGACTGGGCCGAGCAGGCCCGGCTCGATGCGGGCCTCTTGACGCTTTTCGTTCGGCACACGTCGGCGAGCCTGTTGGTGCAGGAGAACGCCGACCCGGAGGTGCGAGGCGACCTCGACCGTTTCTTTGCGCGTCTGGTGCCCGACGGCGATCCGCTCTTTCGGCACCGCGACGAAGGCCCGGACGACATGCCTGCGCACGTTCGCGCCGCGTTGACGGCCGTGCAGTTGTCGATTCCACTCGTGGCGGGGCGCCCGGTGCTCGGCGCGTGGCAGGGGATCTACCTGTGGGAGCATCGGACGCGGCAACATCGGCGCCAGGTCGTCCTGCACTTGCTCGGGGAATGAAGAAGGGCGTGGAGGCGCCCTCGCGGCAGCTCCGGCAGCGCTGCGGGATCGGATCCAGGACGGTCAGGGCGCCTTCGGACCGGGACTCGGTGGAGCGCCCTTGTCGAAGACGATGCGCCAGCGATTGAGCCCGTCCAGACGCCAGACCGAATTGAACCTGGCAAATACGTGGCCCGAACGGTCCCGCACCGGTCCCGTGCTCATCGCCAGCGTCCCGGAGGCCAGCACTTCGACCTGGTCGGGTTCCCACGAAAAGGGCGCGTCGGGTCCGGAAAAATAAGTCGCCCATTCGGCGACGATTTCAGCCTTGCCGCGCTGGGCCGTCGTGCCCGAAAAAAACACCGCGTCGTCGGCGATGAACTCGCTGAAGCGCTGCAAGCTCCGATCCGCCATGCTGCGCGCGAAAGCCGACTCGGTGGCGAAGACCTGGTCCTTGGCCGTATCGGGCGCAGCGGCCGCCGGCCACGCGAACGCCAAGCCGACTGCGAGTCCCAAGGCGGACCGGATCGATCTCGTGGGGCGGGGTGCTCGGATTTTTGTCATCGGATCGTCTTGATGCGCTCGTAGAGTCAATCCGAGAAGACTTTTACAACCACCACGGGATCGCATGAAATCAACCTTGTCAGCGCTCGGCCTCGCGATGGCCGCACTCTGCGGCAATGCCTCGGCCGCGGAAGGCCCGACGCCGGGCGGCATGCCCCACCTCGACCATGTGTTCCTCATCATGATGGAAAACCATGGCTACGGTCAAATCGCGAACAACCCCAACGCGCCCTTCATCAATCGACTCGCGCGCTCGGCCAATCTGGCGACGAACTATTTCGCGGTGGCACATCCCAGCCTCACCAACTACCTGGAGGTCGTGGGCGGGTCGAATTTCGGGATTCACAGCGACAACTATCCGGATTGGCACAACGCCGGCTGTGCCACGAACCTGAGCCTGGGCACGCCCAACACCGACAGCCCCGCGAGCTCGACCATCTGCCCGATATTCGGCGATGGGACGGACGCTGCCACGCCGGCCATGGACTACACGAACGAGGTGCAAGGGCTTCCCGGCGAGGTCAACATCGACGGTGTCGAGTCCATCGGCGCCGCTGCCAATACGGCCGGACTGACGATTGCCGATCAACTGGCCCGTGTCGGCGCCCATTGGAAGAGCTATCAGGAGAGCCTTCCGCCGGGCGGCGCGGACCGCGTCAACTACAGCGACGGTGTCTACACGAACAAGACCGATTTCAGCAAGATCGTGCCTGCGCTGAGCCCGGCGCTGACGAGTGCCGACATCGCGGCCCTCTATGCCGCCAAGCACGACCCCTTCGTGTACTTTCGCAGCGTCCAGGAAGGCTGGGACCCGCACAACAGCCTCGACAACGTCGTGCCTTTCGACGGCGAGCGCGGCCTCTATGCCGATCTGCGTTCGGGCCACGTCCCGACGTTCTCGTTCATCGCGCCCAACCAGTGCAACGACCAGCACGGTCGCGGCAACGCCGGCGCCTTCTGCAACTACGACCCCTCCAGCAACGGGACCCAGGCCGGCTTGAACCCGGCGCTGATCTACCGCGGCGATGTGGCGGTGCAAACCATCGTCACGGCCATCAAGCATTCACGGGCGTGGGAAGAGGGGCGCAGCGCCATCGTCGTTCTGTGGGACGAGAACGACTACAGCACGGCGCCGAACAACAACCAGGTGATGCTGATCGTCGACACCAACTACGGCGCCCACGGGAAGGTCAGCGCGCACCGCTACAACCATTTTTCGTTGCTCAAGTCGATCGAGGCCGGGTTCGGTCTGCCCTGTCTGAACCATGCCTGCGACACGTCCGTCGACGTCATGTCCGACCTGTTCGCTGAGCGCCGCGGCGAGCAGGAGTAGCGACCCTTCGGAACGCGTGCGTTCGCGCTCGCAACGGCTTCGCTTGGTGCATCAACAAGGATTGCAATGACTTCTCCTCGACAACGCCGCGACTTCTTGCGGCTCACTGCCGCGGCCACCGCCGCCGCGGCGGCGACACCCGGTGCCTTGGCGCAGACCATCCGCCGCGCGCTCTCGCTGCCAGCGACATGTCGGACCGGGACCATTCAGGATGTCGAGCACATCGTGATCCTGATGCAGGAGAACCGGTCGTTCGACCACTATTTCGGCAGCCTGCGCGGCGTGCGCGGTTTCGGCGACCCTCGGCCCGTGATGCTGGCCGATGGCAAGCCCGTCTGGTTTCAACCTCACGGCAGCGGCAGCTTGCTGCCGTACCGCCCGTCGGCCGAGCACCTCGGCCTGCAGTACATGGACGGCACACCGCACGGATGGAACGACACCCATGGCGCCTGGAACCTCGGCCGCTATGACCAATGGGTCGCCAACAAGGGCACGACGACCATGGCGCACCTGACGCGCCAGGACATCCCCTTTCACTACCAACTGGCGGACGCGTTCACGATCTGCGACGCCTACCATTGCTCGCTGATGGGACCGACCGACCCGAACCGCTACTACATGTGGACCGGTTGGGTCGGCAACGATGGATCGGGCGGCGGCCCGGTGATTTCCAACGCAGAGGCGGGCTACGGCTGGTCGACCTACCCCGAGGTGCTGGAGCGGGCCGGAGTCTCCTGGAAAATCTACCAGGATGTCGGCACGGGGCTCGACGCCGCGGGGTCCTGGGGTTGGACCGGCAACCCCTACATCGGAAACTACGGCGACAACTCGCTGCTCTATTTCCATCAATACCAAAACGCGCCACCCGGCAGCGCGCTCTACCAGAAGGCACGCACCGGGACCCACGTCAGCGCCGGCGGCTCGCTGTTCGACGTGCTCGAGAAGGACGTGGCCGAGGGGACGCTGCCGCAGGTATCCTGGATCGTCGCCCCGGAGGCATTTTCCGAACATCCGAACTGGCCCGCGAACTTCGGCGCCTGGTATATCGAACAGGTCTTGAAGACCCTGACCTCCGACCCGGACCTCTGGGGCAAGACCGCGCTGTTCATCACCTACGACGAGAACGACGGCTTCTTCGACCATGTGGTGCCGCCTTACGCCCCGCACACGCGCGCCATGGGCGCCTCGACCATCGACACGGTCGGCGAGTTCTTCTCGGGGGGGACCGATCAGCCGGGTCCCTACGGCCTCGGCGCGCGCGTCCCGATGATCGTCGTCTCGCCCTGGACACGAGGGGGCTGGCTGTGTTCGGAGACATTCGATCACACGTCCCTGATCCGCTTCATCGAGAAGCGTTTCGGGGGTCAATATGCGATCCCCGAGTCGCAGATCTCGCCGTGGCGGCGCGTCGTCTGCGGCGACCTCAGTTCGGCCTTCAACTTCGAGCACCCCAACGACGATCTCGGCGGCCTCGACCTTCCCGACACGAGCGGGTACGTGCCCCCGGACCAACTTCGCCACACCAGTTTCGTCCCCGTCCCGCCGAGCGTTCAGTCCATGCCGCGGCAAGAGCCCGGGCGGCGTCGTGCGCGTGCCTTGCCGTACCGCTTCATGGTCCATGGCCGGGTGACTGCCGGCCGTGGCATGTCGTTCGATTTCGTCAACCCCGGGCACGCCGGAGCCGCGTTCCACGTGCGCTCGACGCTGCGCTCGGACGGCCCGTGGACCTACACGGTGCAAGCGGGGCGCACGCTCGCGGACACCCTGGCACCTCCGTCCGTGGCGCCCGATCGCTACGACTTCTCCGTGCACGGGCCCAACGGGTTCCTGGCCGAATTCAAGGGTTCGTTCTCAAGCGGTCCCGGCCGGTCGGGAAGCGGTGTCGAAATCAGCTATCGCTACGCTGCCGAGTCGCGCCTGGTCGAATTCACGCTTTCCAACCAAGGCACCGCCGTTGCCGTTTTGAACCTGACCGACGCGTATCGACCGGGCTCGACGCGTCGCGTGGCGGTGCCAGCAGGCGCCAGCGTCGATGAACGCGTGCCGCTCGGTGCGGGCCACGGCTGGTTCGACATCTCGGTGACGAAAGCAGGCGACAGCGTTTTTCTGAGACGCGTGGCGGGTCACATGGAAACCGGCCACCCGAGCCTGAGCGACCCGGGGATCGTGACGGGTTGAAGGTGGGGTGGGGCCGTCATGCGGCCGGCGCGCGATCACGTTCGACCGGCCATGTCGTCGAAGACGACGGGCCCCTCGCGGGTACGGACCGAGGTCTTTTCGCATTCCCGGGTCGAGCGCGTTCACACGGAACGAAGAAACAAGGGATTGTTGCTTGGCGAAATGCGATGTAAATAGCATCTCGAG
Organism: Pseudomonadota bacterium; assembly: GCA_030776545.1. GTDB lineage: Bacteria > Pseudomonadota > Gammaproteobacteria > Burkholderiales > Burkholderiaceae_C > LMDS01. The sequence goes on from JALYHO010000293.1 coordinate 8,188, forward strand.
TCCATATTCCCAGCGCCTGGATTTCCGACCCTCGACTACAGTCTGAGACGCTGGGCCGTGGGCCCGGGGAGGTCGTGTGCTCCGACACGAGCTCCTTTGCATCCCCGCACGATGCAGGTATTGGCTTTGTGCATCACGAGGAATCCCAAAATGAAAGTATCTACACGCGGTGTCGGATTTTTGCTGGCCACGCTGCTGGCCGCCTGTTCGTCGACCCCCTCGGGTCAAAAGACCGATCCCAGCCCACAAGCCACCTCGGCCGCGCGTCCTGCCCCCAAGGTCGAAGCCGCCAAATCGGAGGGTGGCATCGTCGGCACGCCCCGTCCTGGCAGCAAGTTTGCCGGCCTGAAACTCGGCATGAGCATGGACGCGGTCCAGACCCAGATGGGACGGGCGCCGGACCGTATCGATTTTCACGAGACCGGCAAGCGCTGGATTCCTTTCTACTTCGGGCCGGACGCTCGACGGCTCGAGGCGCTGTACAAAGGCGATGGCTGCCTGACGTTCACGGGAGGCAATGTCTGGGGAGGCGCTGGCGGCGATCTCCTCGTCATCAACCACGACGCGACGGGCGCCTGCTTCAACAACTGAGCGGTGCCGCCGCGCGCGCCGCGCGCCGGACCCGATCGCGATTCGATCATCGCCGTCACCTCATGACCATCGAACTTGACAAGCCCGACCGCAAGCAAGCCATCGAGTCGATCGAGCGCTACTTCATCGAGCACATGGACGAGAAAATCGGCAATGTCGCGGCGGGCGCCTTGCTCGGCTTTTTTCTCGAGGAAATCGGTCCCAGCGTCTACAACAAGGGTGTCGCCGATGCCCAGGAGCGCCTACAGACACGAGTTGCCGAGCTCGACTTCGAAATTCACGAAGACGAGTTCGGCTACTGGCGCAAGCAAAAGCCGAAATCCTGACGGGGGGCTCTGCAGGCCCGATGCACCTAGCGCTGAAGAAGCGTTGCCTCTTCAGCCCCTGCGGCAGCGACGGCTGGCCTCAGGGCAGGGCGCAGGGCGAGTTGAGCCAGGAAGTGATCGGGCACCTTCGTCGTGCAACCGTACTGGTCGGGGTAGTCATGCCCCGGCAAGTGGGCCGTGCCGAACAGACGGTCCAGGAAAGGCAGAAGAGCCGCGTAGTTCTTGCCGTGCGTCGACTCGCCGTCGTTGGCGTGGTGCCAGTGGTGGAAACGCGGCGTCGCCACGATCTTCTCGAGCCAACGCAAGCGGATGCTCACGTTGCCGTGGATGAAAAATCCCCACATGACGTTGAATATCACGACCAGCATGATGCCGGTGCTTTGACCGGGGGCAAAAGGGTCGATCAAGCCGAGGGCGAAGAGGGGAACGAAGCTCAGACCCCGCAGCCAGACGATCTCGAACGGATGCGTGCGCGTGGCGACCAGCCAGTCGATCTGAGTCGGGCTGTGGTGAATCGCGTGGAAGCGCCAGATTGCGGGCCACTCATGGGCCCATCGATGCGCCCAATAGAAACCGAAGTCTGCCGCCAACAAGGTCGCCACCAACCGCACGCCGCCCGGGAGGCTTTGCACCCAGACGAACCACCCGCGCGGAAGCAGCGCCTGGAAAAAACGCACGACGACCGCGTAGACCACCAGCAGGAAAAAAGCCGGGACCACGCCACTCACGAAGAAATAGAGGATGTCCTGCAGAAAGCGCGGACGCAGCACCGCCTGCGGGCGCAGCGCACGCCAGTGTTCGAGCGGAATCATGACTGCCATGGCAATGGCCAGCCACACGCCGAGTTGCAGCAGCGTGTGGCCCATCCCGTGCATCAATGCGAGGATCTGATCTGTCATTCGGCAGTTCGCGCTCAGAGGGTCGCAGCCGCGGTCCGGGGGCTTTCCGGACCGCGTGGATGCGAAGGGGTCAGGAGGCGTCGTTCTGACGCCGGCGACGCGCGAGGGCTGCGATTCCGACCAGGCCGCCCAGCGTCAACGCCCAGGTGGAGGGTTCCGGCACCGGGGTGACTTGGGGCTGTACCGACACACCGTCGAGCAGCAGGATGGGTTCCGGTGCGACCGCGACCGACGACTCGGACAGGAACTTCAGCGCTTCGTTCGACGCGTTGGCGACGAAGGTGAAGGTTTTGGCCGACCATGGCGTCTGCGATTCGGCTTTGGGGATCGCGACGTTCGCGTTGCCCAGGGTGGTGCCACCCACCGACACCTGCCATCCGATCGTGCCCGGGGCATTGGACTGGCTGCTGCGATCGGCACTCGCTTCGTCGAACGACAGCGTGTAGGTGGTGCCGATGGTCAGGCCGTGCAGGGTCTGGGAAATCGAGTTGGGGCTGTCGATGTACCAGGTCGCCAGCACATTGCCGCCGTCCGGGCTGGCCGCGAGATGTGATTTCGACAACTGGGAATTCCAGAAGCTGACGGGTTCCTCACCGAACCTGGTGCTGCTGCAGGTCCAGCCGGTGGCGCAGGCGCCATTGGCGGTGTTTGCCTCGAAGCTGCCATTGACCACGAGGGTGCTGGCGAATGCGGAACCTGATGCCATGGCGGCAAGAGCGGCGACGGCGAGGAACTTTTTGCTGTTCATGATGTGTGTTTTTTCAGTCTAAGTACGGAAAGCTTCGGAAGTGGGCTTCCGTCGCCGAATGTTGGAATCACGCACTTGGCTGAATGTCAATCAGAAGAGTGCTACAGAAACCGTAATAAAGTGTAGACGAGGGGTACCGGAAAGAACCTCATCGACGGTGCCAAACCCCTTACATCAGGGGTCGGTTGCCAGGTGACGTGTTGTGGGCTTGCACGGCCAAGACGGCTTGCCGCGGCGAGACGCGCAGAAGGTGCGACGGAAGTCACACTTGTTGCGACTAAACACTGTTAGATACGTTCTCGCATCCGTGCGAGCACTGGCTCGCCCACCTCATCGTCTCGTGCGCAAGGCTGGCTTCCATCAACCACGGCAGATGAGCGAGCCCCTGGCTTGAATACTGCTTGCCGGCTCACCAGCACGTTCAAGTCCACGCGGGCTCCCTCCCTGCGAGAAACTTCATGTCGCACGGATAAAATCTGTCGTCTTTTGCGGGTTGCGCGGTGTGGCCTCGCTGCAGTCCTAGGATGGTTCGAATGCCGTTTTTCCCGATCTTTCTGTCGGTTGTTTTCGTGGTGCGGGACCAGGCCGACCATCTCGAATCCCTCATCTCGGATGCGACCGCGAAGGTATCCAAGCTGGTGGGGGACTACGAGATCATCATCGTGGACAACGCGTCCGCCGACGCCAGCCTGATCACGCTGAAGCGACTCACCGCGCCGGATGGCTACCCCAACCTGCAGGTCTACGCATTGACCAAGGAAGTGGACAACGACACCGCGTCCTGGGTCGGTCTCGAGAACGCGCTGGGAGACTTCGTGGCCGTCGTCGACCCGACGGTCGATGACGCCGCGTTCCTGCCTGCGATGCTGGAGCATGCAGCGATCGGCGCCGACGTGGTGTTTGCCGCGAATGATCAGAAGCCGCGCCAGAGCGTCGCGTACCGGATGGCGTTCTTCGTTTTCAACGCGCTCTGGAAGTCGTTCAACGGGATCCACCTGGCCAAGGAAGCGCCGCAGTACCGGTTGCTGAGCAAGCGGGTGGTCAACTTCATCTTGCAACATCCGCAGCCGTCGATGACCTATCGGCACCTGCCGGCCACCGGTGGGTTCGCCCGCGTGAACCTCACCTACAGCGCAAAACCTCGACTGCCGCGGGTCAAGGCGGTCGGCGAAAACCTCGATCGCGGCATGCGGCTGTTGCTCTCGTCCACCCGGGGGCCGATGCGCCTGGTGACCTCGTTGTCGCTCTTCGGTGCGCTCGCCAACCTGGGTTACGCGTCTTATGTGGTCGTGATCGCCTTGTTCAAGTCCGAGGTGGCGCCCGGTTGGGTCAGCCTTTCCCTGCAGCAATCGGGAATGTTTTTCTTGATTTCGCTGGTCTTGATGGTCCTGGGCGAATACATCCTCAACATGGTGAGGTTGTCCAGCGAGGGCCCCCTCTATCACGTCGGACAGGAATTCACGAGTGCCCAGATGACCCGCAGAAACAAACTCAACATCGAGACGGTCGGCGCGGCCCTGAGCGAGACATCGGTGGCGGTCATGGAAGCTCAATGACTTCTGCGACGCAGAGTCGTGACGCGATCATCATCGGCGGTGGTTTCTATGGGGTGGCCATCGCGGTCTATTTGTCGCGCCAGCGCGGCTTGCGGGATGTCTTGCTCGTGGAGCGAGGGTCGAGGTTGCTAGGCAGGGCCTCCTACAACAACCAGGCTCGCGTCCACAACGGCTATCACTATCCGCGCAGTTTCACCACGGCGTATCGGAGTCGCATCAATTTTCCGCGGTTCGTTCGCGACTGGTCCGACGCCGTGAGCCAGGACTTCACGAAGCTCTACGCCATTGCACGACGCAATTCCAAAGTCACCGCCCGGCAGTTCGAGCGGTTTTGCCGGGAGATAGGGGCCACCCTGCAACCGGCACATCCCTCGCTGCGCGCGTTGTTCGAGCCGCGACTGATCGAAGACGTATTCGAAGTCCAGGAATACGCGTTCGACTCGACCCGGTTGCTCGCCTGGGGGAAGGCCGAGCTGGCGGCCTGCAACGTCGAGGTGCGCCTGCAGACGTGCGCCACGGCGATCCGCAACGGGCCCGAAGGGCGTCCGTCGGTGGTGCTGGAACGCAACGGCGGCAGCGCGGAATCGGTGTCGTCGCGTTACGTCTTCAACTGTACCTACAGCGGACTCAACCAGTTCGGTGGAGACTTCCCGCGCATCAGTTCGTCCCTGAAGCATGAAATCACCGAAATGGCGCTGATGAAGATGCCCTCGCAACTGGCCGGCCTGGGCGTCACCGTGATGGATGGCCCCTTCTTTTCCATGATGCCTTTTCCTGCACGCGGGATGCACACCCTGTCGCACGTTCGCTATACCCCACACATGCATTGGCAGGATCAGCCCGGCGTGGACCCTTATCGAACTCTCGACGACTACGCACGCGATTCCCGGGTCGACCGCATGGTGCGGGACGTCAGCCGCTACCTGCCAGCCGTTGCCAAGGCGACCTACATGGAGTCGCTCTTCGAAATCAAGACCGTGCTGGTGAAGAACGAAGGCGATGACGGACGCCCGATCCTGTTCGAGAAACATGCCGCACTGCCAGCTTGCTTTTCGGTACTTGGCGGAAAGATCGACAACATTTATGACGTATTGGAGAAGCTGGACGATGAAGCGTTCTGAGGATGCGGTCAACGCCTGGGGGCTGGGCACCGGCGACTGGGGCGCCCGCCTGATGGTGGGGATTCTTCTGCCTTTGTTGATGGCTTTCGACGTCATGCTGAAAGTCCCCGTCCTGGACAGCTTTCACGAAGGTGAATACCTCGGCAACATCGAAACGATGCGGCAATTCTTTTCCGGGGGCGGCGCATTTCCGGTGCTGATCCACGGTGCGATGGACTATCTGCCCGCCTTGTGGGCGGCCCATTGGGGCGGCGACGACAACGTCATTGTGCTGACGCGATTCTTCAACGTCGCCGCGGTCGCCGTCTGTTGGATCGCATGGGTCGACCTCGCACGCTTGGCACTTCGCCGACACCCGCAGGCGCTGGTGTGGTCCGCGTTGTTCATCGTCGTGTTCCTGTTGATGGCGGGGTCCGCCGGTGAGGACCCGGTGCGCAAGCAACAAGCCTTTCTCGGCACCCGTGACGTGTTCCTCGTCCTCAGCCTGTGGACAGGGGTGCACGCGTGCCAAGGGAAGGGGCCCCTTGCCGTCGTGGCTGCCCTCGCGTGCGGCTTGTTCGCAAGCGCATCGCTCTATTGGAGCTACGACCGGGGCTTCATATCGGCGGTGTGGCTGGCCGTCCTGGCCGCGGGACTTGCACTGCGCGGCGCTCGGCGCGTGGCGCTGGCCCTTCCGGTCTCCTACGCCGCGGGACTGTGGCTCGTGTCGTCGGTCGGGATCGCAGCGTCCTTGCACGACAACCTGCGCAACGTCCTGTACTGGCTGGCAAACACGGGGGACATCTGGAACATGCCCGGCCACGAAAAAATGCCCGCGCTGCCTGGGGCCCTGGCGATGGTGGCCTTTTCCGCGTGCGTTTGCGTCAACGCCTGGCGGGTGGCCGCGCGTGACTGGCACGCGGCTGTCCTGCCCATGGTGGCGGCGCTCATCGCCGTGCAGGCGCTGTTTTTCATGAAGCTTTTCAGCTTGCCGATCTTTCCGACCAGCTATTACTACATTTGGCCTTCCGTGCTGATATTGGTCTTGGTGCCACCATCCTGGCCCCCGCTGGCCACGCTCGACGCCGAGTGGCGCCGACAGGCCTCGGCCTTGTGGGATGCCCGAGGGTTCGGGGGGCGTCGATGGGGGCGGTATGGCGCGGTTGCGCTGGTCGGCATTTTTCTCTCGAATCCCATCGTTCTCAGTGCTCGGGCCGCGCGCCATGCCCTGCGACCGGTGCCGGATCGTGAGCTGCTGTCGGCCGCGCGCTACGGCCTGGACGGCTTGGACCGGGTGAAGGCTCCGTGCGTTTTTCAGTGGTCCAACGAGGGTGTCTTCGCGTTTGCCGAGAAGTTGGCGTATTGCCTTCCCTACACGTACCCGGTCTACATTTCCCGGTCGCAAGAGGCTGCTGCGTTGCAGGAACTTCGTGCCAAGCCACCTCGATTGATCGTCTATGATTCTCCGAATTGGTCCATGAACATCTATGGACGCAACATGCGCGAGCGGCTTCCGTTGATCGACAACTTCATCAATGAGCACTATGCATTGAGCCACACAGCGTCGGGCTATGTGTTTGCCACGCTGAAACCGACCGAGCCTCCATCCAGTCAACCATGAACGCTCTCATCGGATACTCCGGCTTTGTGGGCGAGACCTTGCTCCGTCAAGCACGTTTCGAACACACCTACCGTTCAACCAACATCGGTGACGTCCGCGGGCAAAGTTTCGACACCGTGTTTTGCGCCGGCGCCCCCGCGCAGAAATGGATCGCCAATCGCGAGCCCGAGGCGGACCGGCGCAACATCGACAAGCTCATCGAGCATCTCGATTCACTCACCTGCAGCACCTTCGTTCTGATCAGTACGGTCGACGTCTTCCCTGATCCGGTGGGCGTCGACGAGTCCACGGAGATCGACGAGGCGGGCTTGCACGCCTACGGCCTGAACCGTCGGCGGCTCGAGAAGTTCGTCGTCGAACGATACGCGCGGCACCTGGTGGTCCGCCTTCCCGGGCTCGTCGGTCCCGGGCTTCGCAAAAACGTCATCTACGATTTTTTGAACGCCAACAATCTGCAGGCCATCGACAGCCGGGGTGTCTTCCAGTTCTATCCCATGGTCAACTTGTGGCCGGACATCCAGGTCGCCCTGGCGGCCGGATTGGGACTGGTTCACCTTACCGCGGCCCCCCTCAGCGTGGCGGAGGTCTCCGCCCAGGGATTCGGCCGTCCATTCGAACAAACCACGCAGGCGACTCCCGGACGCTACGACATGCAGACCCGCCATGCCGACCTGTTCGGCGTTCGAGGACGGTACCAATACGGCACTCGAGAGGCCGTGCTGGCCATCCGCGCCTATGCGCAGGGTGAACGTCCCGGGCCCACGCCGGCCATGGCGTCGGCGGCATGAGACTCGCCATCTCGAACATCGCCTGGGACGTCATCCATGACGACGCGGTGGCGACGCGTCTCGCGAGTGCCAAGATCGACGCCATCGACGTGGCACCGGGCAAATATTTTGCCGACCTCGAAAGGGCCAGCGACGCCGACATCCGTGCGGTGAGGCGATGGTGGGCGGACCGGGGAATCGAGATCACGGGGATGCAGTCGCTCTTGTTCGGAACCGTGGGATTGAATGTCTTCGGTCCGGCGGCTGTCCGCGCGGCGATGCTGTCTCGGCTCGACGCCGTCTGCCGCGTCGGAGCCGGGCTCGGAGCCCCACGGCTCGTCTTCGGTTCGCCGAAGAACCGCTTGCGTGGCGGCCTGTCGGACGAGCAGACGCGCGAGGTCGCGGGCGAGTTCTTCCGCCGCGTCGGTGACATCGCGACATCGCACGGCGTGGTCGTCTGCCTCGAGCCCAATCCGACCCGCTACGGCGCCGACTTCATGACCCACAGCGACGAGACGGCCGCCGTGGTGCGACTCGTCGACCACCCTGCGATCCGCATGCAATTCGACTCGGGCGCCCTGACCTTGAACGGCGAGCAAGCCGATCAGGTCCTGGACCGGCATGCCGCGCTGGTCGGCCACGTCCACGCGAGCGAACCCGATCTCGTGCCTCTCGGCGATGGCGCGACCGACCATGCGGCAATGGCCGGTGCGCTGGCAAAGTACCTGCCGGGTCATGTCGTGTCGATCGAAATGGTGGCGCCGGCCCACGAATCGCATCTGACGGCGATCGAGCGAGCCCTGAAGGTTGCCGTGGCCCACTACCGACAGGCAGGGAATGGACCCTCGCCATGAAGTGGCTCATTTTGTTCCTCGGGATCACCTCGAATGCGGCGGCCAGCGTCTTGATCAAGTTCGCCGTGAGTCCGCCGTACCGATTTCCTTCTCTCGAACAGCCATGGGAGGCGGTGCGGAACTGGCCGTTCTGGTTGGGCCTGACGTTCTACGGTGCGGCCTTCCTGCTCTATACCGCCGCGCTGGCGCGTTTGCCTTTGAACGTGGCGCATCCAGTGTTGACCTCGGGCGCAGTGGCCAGCGTGGCGCTCGCATCCGCGGTCATCTTCAAGGAGCCGTTTCCCTGGACCACCGGGGTGGGCATCATGCTGGTCGTTGCGGGCGTGGTCTTGATTTCTTCCCGATCCATTTGAACGTCGTTCTGGCGTCTCTGTCCAAATGACTTCTGACGTGTCTCCCGAAGTTCGGCAAGCCTGGCAGGTTCCCGCTTTCGACACCCGGCTCTGGCTGGGGCGTACCCAACGCTGGTGTGTCGTCATTCCAGTGATCAACGAAGGCGAACGGATACGCAACCTGCTGCAGCGGATGTTCGCGCTCCAGGTCCAGGGCCTCGCGGACGTCATCATCGTCGATGGTGGCAGCCGGGACGGTTCACTCGAACTCGACCTCCTGGGCCGGCTCGGCGTCCGGGGATTGCTGGTCAAGACCGGAAGCGGCAAGTTGAGCGCCCAATTGCGCTGCGCCTACGCGTTCGCGCTCGACCAGGGCTATGACGGCATCGTGACCATCGATGGCAATGACAAGGACGATCCGCGGGCCATCGCCCCGTTCATCGCCGCGCTCGACCGCGGTGTCGACTTCGTCCAGGCGTCTCGCTTTCTTGCCGGGGGGGTGGCCGAGAACACGCCGGCTTCGCGCAATGTCGCCATCCGACTGATTCACGCGCCGATGCTGAGTCTGTTTTCCGGCTTCCATTGGACCGACACGACCCAGGGTTTTCGCGCCTACAGCCGCAGGCTGCTTCTATCGCCCGAGGTGGCGCCGTTTCGAGACGTCTTCTCGGGGTACGAGCTCCTGGCCTATCTTTCCTACCGGGCCCCCCGAGTCGGAATGCGATGCGTCGAACTTCCCACGAGCCGCAGGTATCCGAAGGGCGAGGTGCCGACCAAGATCAGTGCGATCTCGGGCAACTGGGCGGTCCTTCAGGTCCTCGTTCGAGCCTGTCTTGGACGATACGACCCGGCACCCTGACGCCCGGGGCGCTCCGAACCGGGTGCCGTCGACCGCTCAGGAGTCGATCAACTTCTTGAAGGACGCGAGGACCGCCTCGCCCTTGAACGGCTTGACGATCCAGCCCTTGATCCCTGCGGCCTTGCCGCGCTCCTTCATGATCGGGCTGTTTTCGGTGGTCAGCATGACGATGTTGACGGTCTTGTTGCCGAGCTCGCCGCGGATTTTCTCGGCCATCGTCAGCCCGTCCATGTTGGGCATGTTGACGTCGCTGACGACCAGCTTGACCTTCGGATCCGCGCGCAGCTTGGCAAGGCCGTCCTTGCCGTCGACCGCGGTGGCGACGTCGAGCCCGTTGCGTTTGAGGAATCCGGCGACTTCGTCGCGGACCGTGCTGGAATCGTCCACGACCAGGATCTGGGCCATTTCAATCTCCTAATGTTGTTTGAGGGGGCGGGTCAGAACATTTCGAGTTCGCCCGAGTCGACGGTCATGTCGACCGCAGGATCGACGTGGAAGTCGACCAGGCCGTAGTCCGCCACGCACAGGCTCGCATACAGGGTCAGATCGCCGCCGAGAACGACTCGGTAGTGGTTGACCACGCCGCAGCCCAGCAGATCGACGTACTTCATGCAGTCCTTGTCGATGATGTTGGGTGTGGACATGCCCACGTGCGGAAAAAACGCGCCAAGTTCGCGGTTCAGCGAGCCGCAGCACACGTTACCGCATTCCGCCACACGGTCGTAGAACTCGGCGTCGGTCAGCGCGGGCGCCCCTTCGTCGGCGTTTCGGTTGAAGTACGCACGCGTCGCGGCGTCCGGCTTGAAGTAGATGATGGCGATGGCGCGGAACAGGTACGACGAGACCGTCAGGATGACGACCTTTTTTTCCTTGATCTTGTCGAGGGTCGCGACAGGCTCGACGCTCACGCTGGCGCCCGCCACGGGCATGCCGCTCTTGAGCGACGACGCGAGCAGCCGATCGAAGCTCGCCTTGGCGCGCTCGGTGATCATGCAGCCGCTTCCTCGGCGGACAGCACGTCCTTGGACTTGTTGTTGATCAATCCGAGGCCGATGACGGCACCGACGATCATTTTGCCCCCGGCCTGCAGGTCCTGGAACGTGGTCGTCGTGATGAGGTCGTTCTTGAAAAGATTGGCGCGGTAGTCCTTGGAGAGCCGCTCGGCGCGGCCGGCCAGCGTACGGATCTCGTTGGCGACCACCGCGAAGCCCCGGCCGTGGTCGCCGGCGCGCGCGGCTTCGATCGACGCATTGAGCGCGACGATGACCACCTGCTCGACGATGCGCGAGAACTCCTCGCTCTTCGAATGCATCTCGCGGTTGTGGGCGAGCAAGATGTTCATTTCCGCGTGCCAGCGTTCGAACGTCTTCACCAAGCCGAGCAACTGATCGATTTCGCCAGCGAGCGAGTCGCAGTTGCGCAGTGCCTTGGTCTTGACTTCGGTCACCCGGTCGCCGACCTCGCGCAGCAACTGCTCATGCTCGCGTTGGGTCCGGGCCATCTGGGCCGAGCCGTCCTTGCGGTGGCGGGCGAACTCGGCCTGCTGGGCGCGCAGTTCGTCTTCCGCGGCACGCACCGCTGCCGCGTGGTCGGGCGCGTCCTGTCGGTTCGATTCCGTGGACTGCGCCATGGTCTTGCGCGAAGTGATGTTCCGCCACCAGGCCAGCGCGCCGACGAGCGCGCCGCCCAGGGTCAGCCCGGCGATGAATTCGATCATGTCGTGGGTTCCGTTTCTTGGGTGATGCGAGCGCGTGCGTACTCAGCCAGCCACGGCGAAGGACGACGGAAGCGCAATGACGAACTCGAACGGCCGGTATCCCTCGGCCGTTCTGGGGCCGAGGAAGCGGACGCTCACGCGGCCACCTTCTCTCTCCAGAAAGCCCTTGACCGCATCCAGGCCCACGCCGCGGCCCGAAATTTCCGTGACCGTCTGCGCCGTCGAGAATCCCGCGAGGAAGACAAGCTGGGCCGTTTCTTCATCGGTGAGCGTCGTGGAGCTCGCGGTCAAGCCACGGGCGTCGGCGATGTGTCGGATGCGGTCGAGTGCCATGCCGCGGCCGTCGTCGCTCACCACGAGGGTCAGGCCGTCGCCGCTCAGCGCGATGTCGAGGTCGATGCGCCCGGCGGCCGGCTTGCCGCTGGCCTCGCGCTCGGAAGGCGACTCGAGGCCGTGGTCCACCGCGTTGCGCAGCAGGTGGGTGAACAAGTTTTTCAGCAAGCCGCCGATCTGATTGCGAACGAGCACGCCGCGGTCATGGATGGTGACCAAAGGGGGCTCCTTGCCGAGTTCCTTCGCCAGGGACGGCAAGGAGTCGGTGACGCCGGCCAGGAGGTCCTGGATGCGTTCGGCGCCCAAGCGGTTGAGCAGCGCGCGGGTCTCGAGCAGCGCGGCGCGCATGGCATCCACGTCGTCCATGTCGACCGATTGCACAGCGTGCAAGGTCTGCGCGACCTGGCGCTTGTCGACCATCAAGAACTTCTCGACGTTGCCGCGCCGGCCCGGACCCTTGCGGCCGAGTTTGGTGTCGTTGAGCTTGGCGTACTCGTCGAGAAGACGCCGCACGGCGTCGAGCTGGCCGAGCAGGGCCGCGGGCTCCCACGTGGTGACTTGCCCCCGGCGCAGCTCGTCGTAGGTCTGCTCGGCCTCGTGCACGGTGTTGGTCAGGTGACCCAGACCATACGTGCGGGCATTGCCCTTGACGGTGTGCATGTTGCGAAACAGCTGGGTCATCAGTTCCGCGGCAGGACCCGAGGCCTGTTCCGTCAGCGCACGGCTCTCGTCGACGAACGCCATCGAGGTCTGCATGAAGTCCTGAAATTTTTCCTGGCTCACCAACAGGATCTCGCCGATCATCTCGAGCTCGCGCTTCTGTGTCGAGGCTTCGTTGGCCAAGCGCTTGAATTCGGTCACGTCCCGCACGCACACCATCAGCTTCTCGACGGTGTCGGAGTCGTTGACGATCGGCGACCAGCTCAGCTCGAGCGACTTGGTGCGGCCGTCCTCCATGCGCACCTGGAATTCGGTCACCAGCAGGTGGGAGTTGAATTCATAGTTCATCGCGTCTTCGCCGATGCACGACGCGATGGACACGTCGATCGTCGACAAGGTGTCGGCGCCCAGACTCGCGCGGGAAAAGACCAGGTCCATCAAGTCCCGCCCCGCGATATCGGTCGTCTCGAAAATGCTTTCGAGGTAGGCGGAGTATTCGGGGTGGATCTTGTTTCCGGCGGTGATCGTCAGCACGCCTTGAGGCATGTTCTGCAACATGCTCTGGATATCGGCGGTCTTCTGGCGCAAGGCCAGGGTGCGTTCCGTGACTCGCTTTTCGAGGTTCGCGTTTTGGTCGGCAATCAGTGCCATCATGCGCAAATTATTGCGAATGAAGTACACGAGTACACCCATCAAGCAAAGATTCATCGAGCCCAATGCCAGTCCGAGATACAAGTTCCATTGCATCGCGGACTTGGTGCCTTCCAGCGTCCGGGTAAATTCTTCGTAGCAGCTTGCCCGCAAGGCTTTGAGGGTGTCGCGGGTGGTGGCGAGCGTGGCGTTCATCTCCTGCATGCGCGGAAGCCATTCGCGCAGGACGATTTTGTGATTGAGGTAGTCGTCGTCCATCCGCGCGGCTTCCTCGTTGTAGCTGGCGAATTGCGCGCGAATCTGATTGATGGCTTTGGCCTTCTCGGGGAACAACCTGGCCATCTGCTCGAGGTTCTGTACCGCCTCGGCACCGAGCGCGTGGGCGGAGACCGCCTTGTCGGCGGCCGCAGCCATGACGGCTTTGAGATACTCTTCACTGACTTTGTCCATGATCGCCACCGACGAGTCCGCCTTGATCAGGACCGGAAAGTACATCTGCTCCACATTTCGCAGCGATGCTCGTGATTCAATCGACTTGACCAACTGATAGCTCGAGATCGCCAAGAACAAGAGCAAGGCAACGCCGACGAGCGCGATGATCTTTTTGAGCGGCGGCACCCCGTTCGAGCTTGTCCGCGCGTGGCCTGGACTCATTGCCGCACCGCCACCCGATTCCATGGCGGGCCGGGCATCGTCGCCTTTGGGCGAGCTTTTCGGCTGATTCCCGATCGTGCCGGTGATCGTGTGGCCGAAACCTGAAAATGTCGAAGTGATTGCAGTCACGGAGTCTCCTATTGGCCAACGCGGAGGGCGGCCTCTGCGCCTTATCGGACAGGGTTTAAATCTTCTTGAATCGTCGCTGGAACGGCCCCGCACGGTCTGTCGCTTCCGAGGCGATGGCTCGACTCATTTGCCCGAGGCGGCCAGCCTGGTCTTGCTGACCGGGTTGGTCACCGCGGCCAGGCGTGCCAGGGTTGCGTCGACCGTGAGTTGATCGTTGTTCCAGAAATCGCTGACGGTTGCGCGCATACTGGATTGCGTGGCGGGGGCGACCGCCATCCCGTGGGCCACCGACGGAACCAGGGTGCCCGCCGCGGACGATGCGACGAAGTCCTTGCTCGACGTCTTGGCGCACTCGTCGAACTTCGACAGGTCCAGGTTCAATCTGGCCGGGATCGAGCCCTTGCGCAGGTTGAACTGCTCCTGAAACTCCCGTCCCATGATCAGGTAGGCGAGGTAACCTTGCGCTTTTTGCGCATCCCAGCCTTTGAGCTGGAACATCGCGAATGAATCGACGTTATACGTAAACGCCTGGGCCGTTCCCGGCGCAGCGAAGCAGAGAAAGTCGGTTCCGGCCACTTGATTCGCAGCCAGGAATTCGCCCTTCGCCCAGTCACCCATGAATTGGAATCCGGCCTGGCCCTTGATCACCATCGCCGTGGCGGCGTTCCAGTCTCTGCCTACTGACTGGGGATCGGTATAGGCCTTCAGACGCCGAAAGGTCTCCAGGGTCTTGCGCATTTTGTCGCCGGAGAGTGCGGCGCGGTCGAGTTTGACGAATGCGTCCTTGTAGAAGGACGCCCCGCCAACCCCGAGTGCGACGGATTCGAATACGGTGAAGTCCTGCCAATCCTGACCGCCATGCGCCAGCGCAATGATGCCGATGGATCGGATCTTGTCCGCGGCGGCGAAAAGTTCATCGTAGGATTGAGGGAGCTTGGTGATCCCGGCCTTTTTCAGCACCGACGCATTGGCCCAGATCCAGTTCACGCGGTGCACGTTGACCGGTACCGCGACATAGTGACCGCGGGACTTCATCTGGTCGGAAATGACGCGGGGAAGGGAATCGTCCCACTTGTCGAATTCGGCCATGGCGTCCAGGTTGGTCAGCACGCCCAGATCGGCCCATTCCTGGATCGCGGGGCCCTTGATCAGCGCCGCAGCGGGTGGGTGACCGGCCACGACACGCGTCTTGAGCGCGTCCATCGCCGCCTGACCGCCGCCTCCCACCACCGTGTAGTCTTTCCACGTGTGGCCGCGTGCAGCCATCGACGCTTTGAGCTCGGCGAGCGATTTGGCTTCGCCTCCGGAGGTCCAGTAGTGCAGCACCTCGACCTCGCCGGCACGCAGTGCGGGCGACCCGAGGACCACCGCGAGGCAGGCGAGCGTGCGCAGCAGCGCGCGACGAGATTCGCCGAGAGTCCGGAAAAGCGCCATGGGAAAGTCTCCTGTTGGGGCCGACGTGGCGCTCCGAGATAGAACTCGCAGTTACCGATGCGGCCACTTTTCGTTTGTCTTTTTCCAGAGGAGATCGGCCCGCGCTCGGGCTCAGGACGGGATTGCGTGACTCCTCGTCGGGAATGTCGGTAGGAATTGCCGGAGCCTGAACGCCCGGCTCGCAGAGCCCTGAGAAAACCTGCCAAAAGTCACAAACAGGACACAATGTTTGGCGGCCACCGGGCTATTCCGGCGTACAGGTCGGCAGCGACTCTCCTGGCTGCTTCGCAGGAGAGGCGCGATTCGCGACTGGCGTGGGCGAAAGAGGGCTTCGCGATCGGATCGCGACAGGGGCGGGATGCCGCCGGCAACGCGACCCGCGTCGCGGGCGCGACGGTGCGTGACCTGTTCTTTTCGCGATCGACGGGGGCGTGATCCCCCGATCGGTTCGTTAGGTGCGGCGGCGCGTGGCGTAGCCGACGACGCCGAGACCGAGGAGCATCATCACGTAGGTTTGCGGCTCCGGGATCGACGGGACGGGCGGCGGCGGCACGGCGGAGAGCGCCGCGTCATACAAACGGATCTCGGCGATGTCGCCCGCAGACCATTCGCCCTGGCCGCCACCTTGCGTGTTGTCGAGGAAAAAATTGATGGTTTTCGACGCGTCGAAGTTCATCACATCCGTCTTGACCGA
Source organism: Pseudomonadota bacterium (assembly GCA_030776545.1). Classification (GTDB taxonomy): domain Bacteria; phylum Pseudomonadota; class Gammaproteobacteria; order Burkholderiales; family Burkholderiaceae_C; genus LMDS01. The sequence continues at coordinate 24,113 of JALYHO010000293.1, forward strand.
CTGTTGCGCCGAACCGTCGAGGTAGAACGTCACGGTGCCCGCGTCGTTCACCAGGAAGACATCGTGGTAGGTGTTGTTGCTGAACGCTGACCCGCCCGCGACAGGGTAGACGTTCAGGTTGTTCGACGGGTCGACGTAGAACCCATTGTCCGAAGTGCGGCTCTGCACGTCGGCGATGCGCCGCCAGGCATTGTCTCGGTCGGTGAACTTCAGGACGATTTCGAGCGAATAAATGGTCCCGTTCGTGATGAGGCCGTTGGTGCTGAGCGTCAACCCGCCCTGGTCAAGGACGGGATCCGCCGTGCCGCCGACGTGCCAGACCGAGCGCGAATGGCCATTGACGGCGTCGGTCACGAAGCTCGACTGGTTCAACGGATCGGTCACGGTCAGGATCGGCGCCCCGGCCACGCTGGAACTCAAGGTGCCGTTGAAGTCGTATTCGGCGACCGGCGCGGGGGCGGCCATGGAACCGACCGAAACGAAGCCGAACGAAAGCGCAAGTGCACGCGAGAACGACATGGCAACTCCTGCCTGTTTTTGAGTCCCGAGTCTCTGAGCTGCGAGCGCACGTGTCGAGCCCCCAATATGCCCGGAAAGGTGCTTCAAACTAGGGGGGGTGCCGACTCGGCTTGGGGCGATCTCGCGAAATCGGCCTGGCATCTTTCGAATCCGCCGGGATGCCACGGTGAGGGGGCGCGCCTTCAAGGACAAGGGCCGACGCGGCGCCCCTTGACGACTCCGGCAGGCGACGTGCTCTCGTAAGTCGTGCCGTGATAGGTCGCAGAGACCGGAATCGCCTTGCCGCCCGGCGGCACCATCGTGTAGGAGAGCGTGTCGCCCTGCAGCTTGAGGTCGTTGAGCGCCCAGCCCGGTCCCATCCGGGCCACCGTTTTTTGCGTTGCGGCGCGCGCGTTCGCCTCGCTGCCGTTGATCGTCTTGACGTCTTCGGCCGTCCAGCACTTCGATATCGGTGCCGGTCCGCCCAGCATCGACATCTCCCAGAGGCCCGTCTGCATGCGGTCCCCCGCCTGCACCGGCAGCGACGCGGACAACGCGGCCACGCAGAAGACCGATGACCCGAAGGCATGGAGTGACTTCATGCAGAGCTCCTTTTAGCAGCATCACCAATCAAGGAGACTCTCGACCCGCGAAGAGTTGAACCTTCCACCGACTATCTGCTTCGCTCCTGATGAGCGGCCTAGGTATCTACCCGTTTCGTTCCCCAACCGTCACGTCGATTCACCCTGGCGCCCGCCAAGCTCGTCCCCTGAGATTGTCGGGAGACACGGCGATCGTCGGCGCGTCGGCCCGCGGCAGGCGACGTGACTTGCGGTCATCGCCGCGCGAATAGGGTTGACGAGACGCTCGAAGTCGCCCAGAGTCGGTCGCGCCTGGCCTGGGCTGGTAGGCAGGGCGTTCAGGTGATCTGTCCGGCCGTCATAGGGGCAACATGAATCGTTCAGCGGTCGGATTCCTGGGGTTGACAGGCTGTCTCCTGCTGGTTTGCGCGCGTGCGGCGGACGTGCCGAAGCTGAAGGCCGGCCTTTGGGAAATGCGCGTGTCGTCCTCGGCAGGCGGGACGAATTCGGCGCTTGCGCCGACGGTGTGCGTGGGTACGATGCCCGACGCGCAGCGCGCCGCCGAGGAAGAAAACATCAGGGTCCGCTGTAGCAGATACGACGTCAAGGTCGTGGGCAGCGACTGGGTGGTCGATGCCGTGTGCACCGCGCGCGGCACGACCTTGACCAAGCACATGGTCACGAGCCTTTCGGGCGACCGGTTTCACGAAGAAAATTCCGCGCCACAGGGAACCATGACCAGCGACGGAAAGTGGGTCCGCCCGTGCAAGCCAGGACAGGCGCCCAGCGTCTTCAAGTGACCGGGCACCCCGACGAACGTCCAGGGAACGGCAGTCGTCGACATCGCCGCAGTCATCGACCGCAACGAGATGGCCGTGCTCCCGGTTGGCCCGGCCCTGACCCATCAAAACAAGGACATGACATGAGCCTGCCCAGACGCTTGCCGGTGACTGCTCTGGTGCTGTCGCTACTCGGTTCGACGCCCGTCTTCGCCGGAGACGCTGTGCATGCGTGCAATGTGTTGACGGCTCAGGAGTGGAGCAAGGTCGTCGGCTCGTCGGTGTCCGCGACACCCGGCGACATGAACTGCTCCTACGTTGGAGCGGCCAGCGGCGGGCAGCTTCGCATCCTGGCGGTCGCCCCTTCTGCTGCGCAGGCACGCGCCGTGGCGGCAAGCTACGCGTCCGGACTGCCGGGCACTCCGGGCGCACAAACCGCCGTCATCGACAGCAAGGGATCGGTCGTCTTCTCGATCGCGCTGTTTCAGGATGAGGTCACGAAGGACACTCCAACCCAGTTGCAGGGGCTGCTCGCCGCAGTGAAACGCAACTTGAAATAGCGCGTGGGTCATCTAAGCGTGGACCCCGAGCGTCCTGGCGGAGAGGGCGATACGGACCAACGATATCGGCGAAGTCTGCTTCCGACCCATTGGAGCCGTTGTCATCACTCTCGGCGAACGACTGCTCCAGCCCGGAACTTGACCTTCGACGCCGCCGCACGAGAGAGCGCGTGAAGCCTAAACCAGTCATCAGCGCATGAATAGGTCGAAGCCGGTTGGGCCCGCCGCTGATAAGTGATCGCTGCCGGTCACTGACGACAAGGCCGACAGATTCGCGATCGGCTCCGATCATCATTCGATTCCAGCGCGACGTTTGGCACTCGGCGCCAATGCATAGTCGACCAGCGCCTTAAGCTTGGACGATTGCTGGCGCCTGCTCGGGTAGTACAGGTAGAAGCCCGGAAACGTCGGCGAGAACTCACGAAGCACCTGCTTCAATTGCTTCGACCGCAGGTAGGGCAGCGCGAGCTGGTCGAATGTGTAGGCGAGGCCGATGCCTTCCAGCGCCGCGTCGAGCGAAAAGATCGAATCGCTGATGGTCAGGCTCCCGGCCACCTGGAACTCGACCGTGCGCTCGTCGATGATGAATTCCCATCGATAGATGCCGCCGCTACCAGAGAACCGAAAGCGCACGCAGTCGTGCTGTGCCAACTCCGACGGATGCTTAGGGGCGCGGTGGCGCTTGAAGTAGTCGGGCGAGCCGACGACGCAAACCGAGATCGGGCCACCGAGCGGAATCGCGACCATGTCTTTCTGAACGCTCTCGCCCATGCGGATACCCGCGTCGAAGCCACGTTCGACGATGTCGACGTAGCCCTCATCGTTGGTCAACTCGATCTGCACGTCGGGATTGGCCCTCAGGAAGCCCGCCAAAAGCGGTTGCAAACCCATCGCCACGGACACGCGCGATGCGTTGATTCGCAACAATCCCGACGGACGGCCCTGCGAAGCATGGAGCTGCTCCCCCGCCTCCAGCACCTCGCTCAGCGCAGGACCGATGCGCGACAGGTAGGCCTGCCCAGCCTCCGTCAGGCTGACGCTTCGGGTCGTGCGGTTGAGCAAGCGAACGTCGAGCCGCGTCTCCAAGGTGCGCACCGCCTGGCTGAGCGCCGAAGGCGAAACCTCCAGCGCGCTCGCCGCTGCGGCAAAGCCGCGGTGCTCGGCCACCTTGGCGAAGGCCACCAGCCCATCGAGTTGGTTCAGTCTCATGTCATGAAGATTATCTTCATGGAGCATTCAGCGCCAGCCTATTTCTCTATTCAGTGCCGACTCCTACATTTCCTCATCGTCAAGGACAACAGGAGTACCACATGGCTGTCGGCAAGCAGGTTTGGTTCATCACGGGCGCAGGCCGAGGGCTCGGTGCCGACATCGCGAAGGCGGCGCTGGCGGCCGGCCATGTCGTCGTGGCCACGGGTCGCGATCCAGAGAAGGTGAAGGTGGCGCTCGGTGGTGGCGAGAACCTGTTGGCGGTCAAGCTCGACATCACCCGCCTCGAAGATGCGCAAGCCGCCGTCGAGTCGGCCGTGGCGCGATTCGGTCGTATCGACGTGCTCGTCAACAACGCGGGCAACTTCTACGCCGGCTTCTTCGAGGAGCTGAGCCCGGCGCAGATGCGCGATCAGATCGAAACCTTGCTGTTCGGCCCGATGAACGTGACGCGCGCCGTGTTGCCGACGATGCGCAAGCAACGCGCGGGTCTGGTGCTGACGATCTCGTCGACCGCCGGTGTGGTGGGCGGCGTCTTCTGCACCGGCTATGCGGCCGGCAAGTTCGGCGTCGAGGGCTGGATGGAATCGCTCGCCCCAGAGGTCGAACCCTTCGGCATCAAGACGATGATGGTCGAGCCCGGGTTCTTCCGCACCGAGCTTCTGTCGCCGAACTCCACCACCTTCGCGAAGCCTTCAATCGCCGACTACGCCGCGCGCACCGCGGGCACGATCGGCTCGCTTTCGGGCCTGGACGGCAAACAGCCCGGCGATGCCGGCAAGCTTGCGCAAGCCCTGGTCGGGCTGGCCGGCCTGGACCAACCGCCGCTGCGCTTCGTGGCCGGGGCCGACGCGATGCAGGCCATCGAGGCCAAGGCGAACGTCCTGCTGGCTCAATCCGGCGCGTACCGCGAGCTGTCGGCCTCGCTCGTCCACAGCGACGCCTGAAGCTTATCGAGGCCACCGTGGGCCTGTCGTAAGCGACGCGGCCCTTCCGACTGCCCCTCAGCTGTGGAGAGCAAAGCGCATGAGCACCCTCAACATCAACGGCCGTGATCGAGCTGTCGATACCGACCCCTCGACGCCCATCCTCTGGGCGCTGCGAGACACGCTGCAATTGACAGGCACCAAGTTCGGCTGCGGCGCCGCGCTGTGCGGCGCCTGCACCGTGCACCTGGACGGCCAGGCGATCCGCTCGTGCGTCACGCCGGTCTCGGCGGCGGATGGCAAGAAGATCATCACCATCGAGGCCGCGACGGACGGCAGCGACCGCGTGGGGAGCGCCGTGCATGCCGCCTGGGTCCGGCACGACGTGGCGCAATGCGGCTACTGCCAGAGCGGCCAGATCATGAGTGCTGCCGCGTTCCTCAAGTCGCTGCCGAAGGGCAAGCAGCCCAGCGCAGCGGAGATCGACGAGGCCATGGCCGGCAACATCTGCCGATGTGGCACTTACGCCCGCATCCGCGCCGCGGTGGCCGATGCCGCCAAGACCCTGGCCTGAAGGAATCGCCATGCTGCCCAACTTCGACCGCGGCGAGATGCCACGCGCCCTTCAAGCGATGCATGACCGTGCCCGTGAGGGCGCGTCCATCGCACTGCCCCGTCGCACCTTCCTGAAGCTCACCGGCGCTGCCGGGCTCGCGCTCGGCGCCTATCCGCAGCTCGCAGCGGCTCAGGCAACCGAGAGGGACGCCGGCGGCCTCAAGCCGAACCAGCAACCATCCGCCTTCGTGCAGATCGCGCCCAACGGCGAGGTCACGGTGACCATCAACCGATTGGAGTTCGGCCAGGGCGTGCAGACCGGCCTGCCGATGATCCTGGCCGAGGAGCTAGATGCGGACTGGCGCCTGGTGCGCAGTCGCAACGGTTCGAGCGACCCGGCCTATGCGGACCCGCGCGTCGGCATCCACCTGACGGACGGTTCGCAGTCGATCAAGAACAGCTACACGCAATATCGTGAACTGGGAGCGCGGGCCAGATCCATGCTGATCGCCGCGGCCGCCAAACGATGGAACGTGAGCGCGGCGAGCCTGCGCACCCAGGCCGGCGTCGTGATCGGCCCGGGCGGCCTCAAGGCAACCTACGGTGAACTTGCCGAGGCGGCGATGGCGATGCCAGTGCCGGAGAAAGTGACGCTCAAGAGCCCGAAAGACTTCCGCATCATCGGCCGGGCCACCACGCGCCTCGACGCCGTCGCCAAGAGCAGTGGCCGTCAGGACTTCGGCATCGACATGCACCTGCCCGGGCAGCTGACCGCCGTGGTCGCTCACCCGCCGGTGTTCGGCGCCAGGCTCAGTGCGGTCGACGACAGCGCGGCGCGTGCAGTCAAGGGCGTGAAGGCTGTTTTGCGCGTGCCGTTGGACCGGGGCGCCGAAGGCATCGCGGTGATCGCCGACGGTTACTGGCCGGCCAAGCAAGGGCGCGATGCGCTGAAGCTCGAGTGGGATACCGCGTCAGTCGAGAAGGTCGACAGCGACCGCCTGCTCGCGCAGTACCGCGAACAGGCCGGTCAGCCCGGCCCGCGTGCCTTCAATGCCGACATGGCGCCGCTCGCAACCGCGCCGCATCAACTAGAGGCCGAGTTCGTCTTCCCGTACCTGGCGCACGCGCCGATGGAGCCGCTCAACTGCACGGTGCAACTCGCCGAGGCGCGGGCGGACCTGTGGGTCGGAACCCAATGCCCCGGCCTCGACGCCGCGGCCGCGGCCACCGTGCTGGGCCTGAAGCCCGAGCAGGTGACGATGCACGTGCAAACGGCCGGTGGCGGCTTTGGTAGACGGTTCGTTGGCACAAGCGACTACGTGGTCGAGGCTTGTACGGTCGCCAAGGCTGCAAAGAGCGCCGGCATCGACGCGCCGGTGCGGCTGCTGTGGAGCCGCGAGGACGACATCAAGGGTGGCTACTACCGCCCGATGCACCTGCACCGCGCCCGCATCGGCTTCGACGACCAAGGCAAGGTGCTGGCCTGGGACCACGTCATCGTCGGCCAGTCGATCCTCGCGGGCACGGTGTTCGAGCAATACCAGGTGAAGAACGGGATCGACGCCTCCGCCACCGAGGGCATGCGCGAACCGTACAGCGTGCCGATGCGCCTGACGGTGCACCACCCGAAGGTCAACGTGCCGGTGCTGTGGTGGCGCAGCGTGGGGTCGACGCACACCGCGTATGCGATGGAAACCTTGCTCGACGACATCGCCCGCGCGACCAAGCAGGACCCGGTCGCCTATCGCATGCGCCTCTTCGGCGACAAGCATCCGCGCCACCGCGCCGCGCTGCAACTCGCGGTCGAGCGCAGCGGCTATTTGAAGAAGCAACTGCCCGCGGGCCGCGCCTGGGGTATTGCGGTGCACGAGTCGTTCGAGACCGTGGTCGCATACGTGGTCGAGGCCTCGATGAAAGACGGGCAACCGGTGCTGCATCGCGCGACCGCCGGCGTGCACTGCAACCTCGCCGTCAACCCGCGCAGCATCGAGGCGCAGTTGCAGGGCTCGGCGTTGATGGGCCTGTCGATGTGCATGCCGGGCGCGGCGATCACGCTTAAGGACGGCATCGTGCAGCAGAGCAATTTCGGCGACTTCGTGGTGCCACGCATCACCGACATGCCGGAGATCGCGGTGCACATCGTTCCGAGCGCCGAGCCGCCGACGGGCATGGGCGAGCCGGGGCTGCCGCCGCTCGCACCGGCGTTCGCGAACGCCATCGCAGCGTTGACCGGCAAGCCGCTGCGCGAACTGCCGTTCAAGCTCGGCTGACGCGGACGGCGTCTAAGACTTCCTCAGAAAAGTAGTTTCCATGCCAGCTCTCTTCGATAGTTTTACCCTCAAGGGCGTCACCCTCCGCAACCGCATTGCCGCATCGCCGATGTGCCAGTACAGCGCCGTCGACGGTCTCGTCACCGACTGGCATGTGCCGCACTATGCGGCGCTGTCACGTGGCGGCGCAGGGCTGGTCGTCGTAGAAGCGACGGCGGTCTCACCCGAGGGGCGCATCACGCCGGGCGATTTGGGCCTGTGGAGCGACGCCCACACCGAGGGCGTCAGAGCCATCGCCCATGCGATTGCCGATGCCGGCGCAGTCCCCGGCATGCAACTCGCCCACGCGGGTCGCAAGGCCGGCTGCCTGCCCCCTTGGGAAGGCGGCGCGCCGGTGCCAGCCACCGACCCGCGCGCCTGGGAACCGATCGCGCCATCGGCGCTGCCATTGCTCCCCGAGCAACCGCACGTGCCTCGCGCAATGACCTTGAAGGACATCAGTCGTGTGCAGCAAGACTTCGTCGATGCCGCACAGCGTGCCCATCAAGCCGGCTTCAAGTGGATCGAGTTGCACTTCGCGCACGGCTTTCTGGCACAGAGCTTTCTCTCCAGGCATTCCAACCAACGCGATGATGCCTACGGCGGAAGCCTGGAAAACCGCGCGCGCTTCCTTATCGAAACCGTCGCTGCCGTGCGCCGGGTCTGGCCTGCCGATCTCCCGTTGACAGCGCGGCTCGGTGTACTCGAATTCGACGGACAAGACGACACGAACCTGCCGGAAGCCATCCAGGTTCTGAAATGGATGACAGCCGAAGGCCTCGATCTCGTCGATGTCGGCATCGGCTTCTCGACGCTGGCGCCGGTTCCATGGGGACCCAACCTGCTCGTCGAGACGGCCCAGCGGGTGCGCGCGGAAACAGGCCTTGAGGTCACCACGAGCTGGGGCATCACGGACGCCCGCGAGGCCGACGCCTTCGTGCGCGACGGCAAGGTCGCGTTCGTGATGCTGGCCAGGCGACTTCTCGACAACCCGCACTGGCCGAACACCGCCGCGCGCGAACTTGGCGTGAAGACCCAGGTGCTGCCCACACCGTATGCCTACTGGCTGCGGAACTGGTCGCCGGCCTGACTTCGATCCATCACCCGTCCAAGAAATCGCCATGGACAACACGACCCCATCAAGTTCGGCTTCGACATGGACAACAAGGGCGCGCTGAACAGTCGACCGGACCACATCAGAAAGGTGGTCGAGACATCGCTGAAGCGCCTGCGGACCGACCGCATTGACCTGTACTACCAGCACCGCG
>JALYHO010000294.1 GCA_030776545.1 Pseudomonadota bacterium
GTGGCCAACGGACCGCTGGCCACCCGCGCCTGCAAGCGCCTGGTGCGCGACGTCGCCGGCCGGCCGATCGAGCCGGCCCTGCAAGCCGAAACCGCACGCCGCATCGCCGACGTGCGCGCCAGTGCCGAGGGGCGCGAGGGCGTGCAGAGTTTTCTACAGAAGCGCCCGCCCGGGTGGCTCCCCGGGTGATGGAATCCCTGCCGCTCGACATCGGCGGGTTGTTCGCCATCGCCGCGGCCCTCGGTTGGGCCAGCGGGTTGCGGCTCTACGCGGTGCTGTTCCTGACCGGTCTGGCAGGGCACCTCGGCTGGATCCAGCTGCCGTCAGGACTGGCGGTGCTGCAGTCGACCGTGATGTTGGCCGCGAGCGGCTTCATGCTCTTCGTCGAATTCTTCGTCGACAAGATTCCGGGGCTCGACACGTTGTGGGACCTGCTCCACACGCTGGTGCGGATACCGGCCGGCGCGGCGCTGGCGGCGGCGGTCTTCGGTGGCGACCACGCCAGCTGGACCGTGGCCGCGGCGTTGCTGGGAGGCACGCTGGCGGCGACCAGCCACTTCGCCAAGACGAGCGCGCGGGCGGCGGTCAACACCTCGCCCGAGCCGTTCTCCAACCTCGCCTTGTCGCTGCTCGGTGACGGCGTCGTGCCGGCGAGCCTGTGGTTGTCCTGGACCCACCCCTATGCCTTCTTCGTGGCGCTGGCGCTGGCGTTGGTGGTGATGGTCGGGTCGCTCTGGGTGTTCGCCAGGTTCTTGCGCCGGCTCGCCGCGCGCGTCTCGGGCTGGTTCGGCGCCGGGGCGCCGTCCTTGTGAGGTCTGCATGTTCAAGAAGATCCTGATCGCCAACCGCGGCGAGATCGCCTGCCGGGTCGCGGCCACCGCGCGCCGCCTCGGCATCCGCACGGTGGCGGTCTATTCCGACGCCGACGCCGACGCCCGTCACGTCCGCGCTTGCGACGAGGCCGTCCACATCGGCGCCAGCGCCCCGCGCGAGAGCTACCTGCGCGGCGAGCGGGTGATCGCGGCTGCGCTCGCGACCGGTGCCGAGGCGGTGCACCCGGGCTACGGTTTCCTGAGCGAGAACGAAGACTTCGCGCAAGCGTGCGCCGACGCCGGGCTGGTGTTCGTCGGCCCCCCGCCTGCGGCCATCCAGGCCATGGGCTTGAAAGCGGAGTCCAAGCGCCTGATGGACCGCGCTGGCGTGCCGCTCGTGCCCGGCTATCACGGCGCGGATCAAAATCCCGACAAGTTGCGCGAGGAAGCCTCGCGCATCGGCTATCCGGTGCTGATCAAGGCCAGCGCCGGCGGGGGCGGCAAGGGCATGCGCGTGGTCACCCAGGTGGCCGAATTCGACGCTGCGCTCGCCTCGTGCAAGCGCGAGGCGCGCAGCAGCTTCGGCGACGATGCGGTCTTGATCGAGCGCTACGTCACCCGGCCGCGCCACATCGAGATCCAGGTCTTCGCCGACAGCCACGGCCAGTGCATCTACCTCTTCGAGCGCGACTGCTCGGTGCAACGGCGCCACCAGAAGGTGTTGGAAGAAGCCCCCGCGCCCGGCATCAGCGCGGCGCGTCGGGCCGAGATGGGTGCGGCAGCGGTGGCCGCGGCGCAAGCGGTCGGCTACGTCGGCGCCGGCACGGTGGAATTCATCGCCGAGCCGACCGCGGCCGGTGACCTGCGCTTTTTCTTCATGGAAATGAACACCCGCCTGCAGGTCGAACACCCGGTCACCGAGGCGATCACCGGCCTGGACCTGGTCGAGTGGCAATTGCGCGTCGCCGCCGGTGAGCGACTGCCGCGCCAGCAACACGAACTGCAGATCCACGGCCACGCGATCGAGGCGCGCATCTGCGCCGAGAACCCGGATGCCGACTTCCTGCCGGCGACGGGCCGCCTGCAGGTCTTCCGAACGCCGCTCGGGGCTGCGAACTTCGAAGTCGCCGACACCCGCATCGATGCCGGCGTGCGCGAGGGCGACGCGATTTCCCCCTACTACGATTCGATGCTCGCCAAGCTGATCGTCTGGGGCGCCGACCGCGGCCAGGCGCTGGCGCGGCTGGACGCGGCGCTGGCGCAGACGCACATCGTCGGCGTGCACACGAACGTGGCGTTCCTGCGCCGCGTGGTCGCCAGCCGATCGTTCGCCGCGGCCGACCTGGACACCGCGCTGATCGAACGCGAGCGCGCCGTCCTGTTCCACGCCCCGGCGCTTCCGATGGAGCGGGCCGCGGCGGGCATCGTCGCCCATGCATGGGCCCGCGAGCGGGACCAGGAGGATGCGGACCCGTTCTCGCGCCGCAACGGCTGGCGCCTGTTCCGGACGGCGCGTCGACGTTTCGAGCTGAAGGCGCAAGGGGCGCGACACGTCTTCGCGCTCGAACGCAGCGCCGGCGAGCAGCACTTGCTGTCCGACGGCCAGCGTTGGCGGCTGGCGACCCGTGCGCTCGGCGCGGACGCGTTCGAGGTGACCCTGGATGGGCGCCGCCACGTCCTCAAGGTCTATGCCACCGGTGAGCACTACAGCGTGTTCGGCGCCGATGGGACGGCGCTGGTCGATGCGATCGACCCGATCGCTCACTCCGCCGACGCCGCGCCGGCCCAGGGCGGCCTGGCAGCGCCGATGCCCGGCAAGGTCGTGGCCTTCCTGGCCCAGGCCGGCGAGGTGGTCCGCCGGGGCCAGCCGCTGGCCGTGCTGGAGGCGATGAAGATGGAGCACACGATTGCGGCGCCGCGCGATGGCACCGTCGCCGAACTGCTCTATGCGGTCGGCGACCAGGTCAACGAAGGCGTCGAACTGCTGCGGCTGGAACCGTCCCCATGAAGGCCGCCAGTCCCGTGGCGGCGCACCATTCCCTCGTTCTCGGTCGCGTTGAATCCGCGAAGGTTGCCCCATGCTTCCCACCCATGTGACATTGGTCGAGGTCGGTCCTCGCGATGGCCTGCAAAACGAGGCCGCGCCGGTCGCCGCGGCGGTCAAGATCGAACTCGTGCAGCGGCTGCTGGCGGCCGGACTGCGCGAGATCGAGGTCACCAGCTACGTGAGCCCGAAATGGGTGCCGCAGATGGCCGACAACGCCGAGGTGATGCGCGGGGTCGAGCGCCGGCCGGGCGTGCGCTATTCGGTGCTGACGCCCAACCTCAAGGGCTTCGAAGCGGCGGTCGCCGACCCTGCGATCGTGCCGGACGAGATCGTGGTGTTCGCGTCGGCCACCGAAGCCTTCAGCCAGCGCAACATCAATTGCAGCGTCGCCGAGAGCGTCGAGCGCTTTCGTCCGGTGGTGGCGGCCGCGCACGCCCGCGGCATCAAGGTGCGCTGCGCCGTGTCGGTCGCGCTCGGCTGCCCGTACCAAGGGGAGGTCACTCCGGACGAGGTGGAGCGGGTGGTGCGGCTCATGCGGGACATCGGGGTCGATCACTGCGGCATCGCCGACACCATCGGGGTCGGCACGCCACGCCGCGTCCAGGCGGTGATGGAGCGGGCGATCAAACATTTCCCGATCGATCAGGTGAGCGGCCACTTTCACGACACCTACGGGCAGGCGCTCGCCAACATCTACGGCGCGCTCGAACTGGGCCTGCACACGTTCGACGCCAGCGTCGCCGGTCTGGGAGGCTGCCCCTACGCCAAGGGCGCGACCGGTAACGTGGGCACGGAAGACGTCCTGTTCATGCTCGACGGGCTGGGCATCGAGACGGGGGTCGACATCGAGCGCCTGGTCGACGCCGGCGCTTTCATTTCCCGGGTGTTGGGGCGCCCGCCCGTGTCGCGCTCGGGCAATGCCCTGGTCGCGCGGCGGGCGGCCCGAACCGCATGAACCAGCGCGTTCAGCGGCCCGACGATGCCGCCCTCGGAGCGGCCGTTCCCTCCCCGTGCACCAACGTGTGCAGCCTGGACGCGCGCTCGGGCTGGTGCCTCGGGTGCCGGCGCAGCCTGGACGAAATCGCCGCCTGGTCGCGGCTGACCGACGCCGAAAAGCGGGCGGTATGGGACGCGCTGCCGACCCGCGAGGTGGGCACCCGATGAAGCACCTCGATTTCTGGTTCGACCCGATCTCCCCCTACGCGTACCTGGCGTTCGAGCAGCTGCCGCAAGCGCTCGAGGGCATCAGCCACGAGGTCCGTTACCGACCCGTCCTGTTCGCCGGGTTGCTCGCCGCATGGGGTCAGAAGGGGCCGGCCGAAATCGAGCCCAAGCGCGCCTGGACCTTCCGGCAGGTGCATTGGCAAGCCCACCTGCTGGGTCTGCCGATCGACACGCCGGCCGTCCACCCGTTCAATTCACTCCCGCTGCTGCGGCTGCTGGTGGCCAGCGCGCCGGCGGGGACCCCGAACCGGCGCGCGTGCGAGGCGGTGCTGCGGCACGTCTGGCGTGGGGGCCTCGACGCGGTCGACCCTGCCCGGCTGAGCGAACTGGTTCGCACGCTCGCCCCGGCCATTGCGCCCGACGATCCGGGGGTCAAGGCGGCGCTGCGCCAGGCGACCGACACCGCGATCGAACGGGGACTCTTCGGCGTGCCGACCGTGGTGGTCGACGGCCGCCCGTTCTGGGGCCATGACGCGCTGCCGATGATGAGCGCGTACCTGCGAGGGGACGCGTGGTTCGACGGGCCTGCCTGGGATCGTGAAGGTGCGCCACGCGTGGGCGTTCGGCGCGCGACCTGAAGAGACGCGCCGCGGGCGACCCGGGAATACCCGCCCTCGCGCGCAAATGTCACATAGAGAAAAGAACTCATGGGGTTCTCACTCATGCTGTAAGTCTGGTGTCAGTCCCACGTAAGGATCGGGTCAGAGCGCCCCCCGAATATCCGGCACGCGTCGTCCCACCGGGACGAGCCCACTGCATTCCAACGAGGAGACGCCCCTTATGGCCACTACCATCGCCGCCGGTTCGCGCGCCGGCCAGCCCATGACCGCGGCCGAACGCAAAGTCATCTTTGCCTCCAGCCTCGGCACGGTCTTCGAGTGGTACGACTTCTACCTCTACGGCACCCTGGCCGGCATCATCGGCGCGCAGTTCTTCACGCCGCTGGACCCGGCCTCGCGCAACATCTTTTCCCTGCTCGCTTTCGCGGCCGGATTCATCGTGCGCCCCTTCGGCGCGCTGGTGTTCGGCCGCCTGGGCGACATGATCGGGCGCAAATACACCTTCCTGGTGACGATCCTGATCATGGGCCTGTCGACCTTCATCGTCGGCTTCCTGCCGAGCTACGGCACCATCGGCGTGGCCGCCCCGATCATCCTGATCGGCTTGCGCATGCTGCAAGGCCTGGCCCTCGGCGGCGAATACGGTGGTGCGGCGACCTATGTCGCCGAGCATGCGCCGCAAGGCAAGCGCGGCGCCTTCACGTCGTGGATCCAGACGACCGCGACGCTCGGGCTCTTCTTGTCGATCATCGTCATTGTCGTCACCCGCCTGACCATCGGCGAGCCGGCCTTCATCGATTGGGGCTGGCGCATTCCGTTCCTGTTCTCGGTGCTGCTGTTGGGCATCAGCGTCTGGATCCGGCTCAGCATGAACGAGTCGCCGGCGTTCAAGAAGATGAAGGAAGAGGGCAAGACCTCGAAGGCGCCCCTGTCGGAATCGTTCGGTCAATGGAAGAACCTGAAGGTCGTGATCCTCGCGCTGGTCGGCCTGACGATGGGACAGGCGGTGGTCTGGTATACGGGGCAGTTCTATGCCCTCTTCTTCCTGACCGGATCGCTCAAGGTCGACGCGACCACGGCCAACATCCTGATCGCGATCGCGCTGCTGATCGGCACGCCGTTCTTCGTCGTCTTCGGGACCCTCTCGGACCGGATCGGTCGCAAGCCCATCATCATGGCGGGCTGCCTGATCGCCGCGCTCACCTACTTCCCGCTCTTCAAGGCCCTGACCGAGGCCGCCAACCCCGACCTCGCGCGCGCCCAGGCGAGCGCCAAGGTGACGGTGACCGCCGACCCCAACGAGTGCTCGTTCCAGTTCGACCCGGTCGGCACCTCCAAATTCACCAGCTCGTGCGACATCGCCAAGCGGGCGTTGTCGGCCGGTTCGGTGAGCTATGACAACATCCCCGGCACCGGGCTGGCCAAGATCGCGATCGGCGACAACGTGATCGAAGGCTACAGCGCCGCCGGCCTTGCGCCCGACGAGCTCAAGGCCAAGGACGCGGCGTACAAGAAGTCCGTGAACGCGGCGCTCAAGGAGCATGGCTACCCCGCCAAGGCCGATCCCGAGAAGATGAACAAGCCGCTGATGGTGGCCATCCTGACCTTGCTCGTGATCTACGTCACCATGGTGTACGGCCCGATCGCGGCGATGCTGGTCGAATTCTTCCCGACCCGGATCCGCTACACCTCCATGAGCCTGCCGTACCACATCGGCAACGGCTGGTTCGGCGGTCTCCTGCCCGCCACCGCGGTCGCCATCGTCGCCCAGACGGGCAACATGTACAACGGCCTCTGGTACCCGGTGGTCATCGCCGGCGTCACCTTCGTGGTCGGCATGCTGCTGGTGCGCGAAACCAAGGACGTGGACATCTACCGCAACGATTGAACGATTCCGGCGGCGGGCGGGGTGCCGGACGCGTCCGGCCCGACCACCCGGCCGCGCGTTCAGTCCGCGCCGAGTGCCTCGGACCGCGCCAACGCCTGCAAGCACGTCAGGCAAAGGCACCCACGGTAGCGCTCTCGCAGCGCGGCCAGGAGCGGCGCAGCCAGGTGCACGGTGCTGCAGGCGCACGGGTCGGGGGCGGCCGCTCCGCACAGGAAGGCGTCGCCGCAGCGGGGGCAGCGGGCCAGGTCGCTCCCAGGCGCCGAGGGGGTCATCCGGTCAGCCGAAGAGCGCCCGGTGGCGTTCGCGCAGGATGTTCTTTTGCACCTTGCCCATCGCATTGCGGGGCAGCTCGTCGACCACGAATACCCGCTTGGGCACCTTGAAGTTGGCGATCCGGGATTTCAGGTCGGCGGTCAGCCGCTCGGCGTCCAGGGCGTGGCCCGCGCGGGCCACCAGCACCGCGATCACGGCCTCGCCATAGTCCGGGTGGGGCACCCCGACGACCGCGCTTTCGGCCACGCCGGGCAAGTCGTTGAGCGTGCCCTCGACCTCGGCCGGGTAGACGTTGAAGCCGCCGCTGATGATCAGGTCCTTGCTGCGCCCGACGATGGTCACATAGCGGTCGGCATCGATCAGCCCCACGTCGCCGGTCTTGAACCAGCCGTCCGCGGTGAACTCCTCGGCGGTCTTGTCCGGCATGCGCCAGTAACCCTGGAACACATTCGGACCGCGGACCTCGATCTGGCCGATCCGGCCCGGGGGGCAGGGGGCGCCGGCGTCGTCGACCACCCGCAAGGCCACGCCCGGCAGCGGCCGCCCGACCGTGCCACCGCGGCGCTCCCCATCCGCGGGGTCGAGCGGGTTGGACGTGAGCATCGCCGTTTCGCTCATGCCGTAGCGCTCCAGGATGGTGTGGCCGGTGCGGTCGCGAAAGCGTTCGAAGGTGTCCAGCAGCAGCGGCGCCGAGCCGCTGATGAAGAGCCGCATGTGGCGCGACGCGTCTCGCGTCAAGGCCGGTTCCTCGAGCAGCCGCACATAGAGCGTGGGGACTCCCATGAAAATCGTCGCCCGCGGCAGCTGCGCCACCACCGCACGGGCCTCGAAGCGGTTCAACCAGAGCATGGTGCTGCCGTTGAGCAGTGCCCCGTGTGCGGCCACGAACAAGCCGTGGACGTGGAAGATCGGCAATGCGTGGATCAGCACGTCGCCCGGGCGCCAGCCCCAGAACGTTTTCAGCACGCGCGCGTTGCTGAGCAGGTTGCCGTGGCTGAGCATCGCCCCCTTGCTGCGTCCGGTCGTGCCGCTGGTGTAGAGAATCGCCGCCAGGTCGGTGGCGCTGCGCAACGCGGGGACGTGGCGGTCGCGCTGGGCGGCCGCACGCTGCAGGAGGCTGCCGCCGCGTGCGGCGTCGAGCGTGAAGACATGGCGCGTCCCGGCGGCGAACGCCAGGCGGCTGAGGCTCGAAAACCGCTCCGGTGCGCAGACCACGACCGCCGGCTCGGCATTGGCGATGAAGTAGGCCATCTCGTCACGCTGGTAGGCGCTGTTGAGGGGCAGGTACACATGGCCGGCCCGCAGCACCGCCAGGTACAACATCAGCGACTCGACCGATTTTTCGGTCTGGACCGCGATTCGGCTCGCGGCGGGAAGATCGAGCGACTCGAGCAGGTTGGCCAGTCGCGCGGTGCTGCGCTCGAGGTCGTCCCAGCTGTAGTGCAGCGGGGCGGCGTCGACCGTTTCGATGGCGATGCCGTTCAAATCCTCCGGAAAGGCGTCTCGCAGCGCGACGAACAGGTTCTCGTTCGATGTCATCTTGTCAACGCCTCGTTCGCCACCCGCAAAGCATAGTGCAATGACCCGGCATTGCCGGCCCGCGTCGATCGGTCGGAGCGTCAGGGTTTGCACGGGCGGTCGCGGCCCCGGCGCGGGGTTAGCGTTGCGCCCGTCCGATGAACCCACGAGGAGCACCACCCCCATGTCGATTCTTACCCCGGTGCAACGACGCGCCTTGCTGGCCCTTGCGATGGCCGCCGCGGTCGTGCCTGCTGCGCTGGCGCAATCGAAATCCGAGATCCGGATCGCCCATGTCTACAGCAAGTCGGGTCCGCTGGAGGCCTATGGCAAGCAGACCCAGACCGGTTTCATGATGGGCCTGGACTACGCGACCGGCGGCACGATGATGGTGGCGGGCAAAAAGATCGTCGTGATCGAGAAGGACGACCAGGGCAAGCCGGACGTGGGCAAGAGCCTGCTCGCCACCGCCTACGGCGACGACAAGGCCGATGTCGCGGTCGGGCCGAGCTCGTCCGGGGTCGCCCTGGCGCTGTTGCCGGTGGCCGAGGAATACAAGAAGATCCTGCTCGTCGAACCCGCGGTTGCCGATTCGATCACCGGCGACAAGTGGAACAAATACATCTTCCGCACCGGCCGCAACAGCTCCCAGGACGCGATCGCCAACGCCGTCGCCCTCGACAAGCCCGGCGTCTCGATCGCCACCGTCGCGCAAGACTACGCGTTCGGCCGTGACGGCATCAAGGCGTTCAAGGAAGCGCTCAAGAAGGCCCGGATCGTCCACGAGGAGTACCTCCCCGCCAATACCAGCGACTTCACCGCCGGCGGCCAGCGCGTCATCGACGCGCTCAAGGACAAGCCGGGACGCAAGATCATCTACTTCTACTGGGCCGGCGCGGGCAATCCGCTGAAGATCGCCGACATGGACCTCAAGCGCTACGGCATCGAAGTCGCGGCGGGCGGCAACATCTTGCCCGCCATGGTCGCCTACAAACCCTACGCCGGGATGGAGGGGGCGACCTACTACTACTTCGGCCTGCCCAAGAATCCGGTCAACGAGTGGCTGGTCGCCAATCACTACAAGCTCTACAAGACCCCGCCCGATTTCTTCACTGCCGGCGGCATGGCCGCGGCGATCGCGCTGGTCGAGGCCTTGAAGAAGACCGGCGGCGACACCGCCACCGACAAGCTCATCAGGACCATGGAGGGCATGAGCTTCGAGACCCCCAAGGGCAAGATGACGTTCCGCAAGGAAGACCACCAGGCGATGCAGTCCATGTTCCATACCCGCATCAAGAACGACCCGGCCTTCGCCTGGGGCGTGCCCGAGCTGGTCCGCGAGATCAAGCCGGAGGAGATGAACGTACCGATCAAGAACCAGCGGTGAGGGCGGCACTCACCCCGGCGCGGGTTTCGCGCGAGGCTCGTCGCCGTGCTTGAAACCCGCGACCTCACGATCCGGTTCGGCGGGCATGTCGCCGTCGATCGCGTGTCCTGCGCGTTTCGGCCCGGCACGCTGACCGCCATCGTCGGGCCCAACGGCGCCGGCAAGACGACCTATTTCAACTTGATCTCGGGCCAGCTGCGAGCGAGCGCCGGGTCGGTCTGGCTCGATGGCGTCGACATCACGACCTTGCCGGTCTCGCAGCGCACCCACCGCGGCCTCGGCCGCGCGTTCCAGCTCACGCAGCTGTTCCCCAACCTGAGCGTGCTGGAGAATGTGCGGTTGGCGGTGCAGTCGCGCCGCCACGAAGGCTTGAGCATGCTCTCGGTGTGGCTCGACGGGCGCGCGACCCTGGAACGTGCGCACGAGTTGCTGACGCGGGTGCGCCTGGCCGATCGGGCCGACGCCGCGGCCAGCAGTCTGCCGCACGGTGACCAGCGCAAGCTGGAAGTCGCGATGCTGATGGCACTCGAACCGACCGTCTACATGTTCGACGAGCCCACGGCGGGGATGAGTGTGGACGACGTCCCGGTCGTGCTCGAACTGATCCACGCGCTCAAGGCCGATGTCGGCAAGACCATCTTGCTGGTCGAACACAAGATGGACGTCGTGCGCGAGCTCGCCGACCGCATCATCGTGCTGCACAACGGCCAGCTCGTCGCCGACGGCGATCCCGCCACCGTGATCGCCACGCCCATCGTCCAGCAGGCCTATCTCGGCATCGCACCGGAAGCGCAGGCCGCGTCATGAGCGAGCTCCTCACGCTCAGCGGCGTGCACACGCACATCGGCGCGTACCACATCCTGCACGGCGTCGACCTCGCGGTGCCGGCCGGGCAGGTCACGATGCTGCTCGGCCGCAACGGCGCCGGCAAGACCACCACCCTGCGCACCGTCATGGGCTTGTGGCAGGCCTCGCAGGGCACCGTCGAGTTCGACGGCGCGCGCATCGGCGGCGCCGGCGCGATCGACATGGCCACGCCCGCGATCGTGCAGCGCGGCATCGCCTACGTGCCCGAGAACATGGGGATCTTTTCGGACCTGAGCGTGAGCGAGAACATGCTGCTGGCCGCACGCGGCGCCCGCACCGTCGCGCAGCTCGACAGTGCCCGGCTGGAGTGGCTGTTCGGCTTGTTCCCCGCCCTGCGCAAGTTCTGGCTCTACCCGGCCGGCAAGCTCTCGGGGGGCCAAAAACAGATGCTCGCGATCGCCCGCGCCATGATCGAACCGCGCCGTCTGCTGTTGATCGACGAGCCGAGCAAGGGACTCGCACCGGCCATCGTGCAAAACCTGATCACGGCGCTGCGCGAGCTCAAGCGCAGCGCGACCACCGTCCTCCTGGTGGAACAGAATTTCGCGATGGCGTGCGCGCTCGGCGACCAGGTCGCGGTGATGGACAACGGCCGCATCGTCCACCGCGGTGCGATGGCCGAACTGGCGGCCGACGAGGCACTGCAGCACCGGCTGCTGGGCCTCTCGCTGGCGGCCCACCAATGAGCGCCCCGGTTCGTTCCGGAGGTGCGCCGCAGGTGGGAACGCCAGGGCCTGCATTGCCCTGGCCCGACGCGGCGGCCGCGCCGATCCCCAAAGCGCGGCTCGATGTCGTGCCACTGCTGGTCATCGCGGCGCTGGCGCTGCTCGCCTGGCCATTGATCGGATCGGCCTCGACCTGGGCGACCCTCACCATCGCCGGTCTGGCCATGGGCATGATCGTCTTCATCACCGCTTCGGGCTTGACACTCGTGTTCGGGCTGATGGACGTGCTCAATTTCGGCCACAGCGTCTTCATCACGCTCGGTGCCTACGTGGCGGTCAGTGTGTTCGGTGCCTTGAGCGGCTGGAGCGCGGCGGCCGGACTGGCCGGCAACCTGGTCGCGGTCTTCGCCGCGATGCTCGCCGCCACGGCGCTCGGTGGCGCGCTCGGCCTCGGCTTCGAGCGGGCGATCGTGCGGCCGGTGTACGGCCAGCACCTGAAACAGATCCTGGTGACCATCGGCGGCGCGATCATCGGCGAAGAGCTCATCAAGGTGGTCTGGGGGCCGGCGCAAACGCCCCTGCCCTTGCCCGAAGGACTGCGCGGATCGATCGCGCTCGGGGACGTGAGATTCGAAAAATTCCGGGCCCTGGCCGTGGTGGTCGGCGTCGTCGTGCTGGTCGGACTGCTCTACCTGCTCAACCGCACCAAGATCGGGCTCTTGATCCGGGCCGGCGTCCAGGACCGCGAGATGGTGGAGAGCCTGGGCTACAGGATACGACGCCTGTTCGTCGGCGTCTTCGCGGCCGGGTCGGCGCTCGCCGGCCTGGGGGGGTGCCTGTGGGGAATGAACGCGCAGATCGTCTCGCCCCAGATCGGTGGACAGGTCAACGTGCTGCTGTTCATCGTCATCATCATCGGCGGGCTGGGCTCGACGCTCGGCTGCCTGGTGGGTGCCTTGCTGGTGGGGCTGATCAGCAACTACGTGGGCTTCCTCGCGCCGACCCTGACGATGTTCTCGAGCATCGGGCTCATGGTGGGCGTTCTGCTCTGGCGCCCGCAGGGCCTCTATCCGGTGGCCAAGCGATGATCCTGACCCGAGTGCTGTCCCACGACCTGCCCCGCAACCGCGTGCTCGCGGTGCTGTTGGCGGTGATCTTCCTGGGGCTGGCGTTCACGCCGTTCGTCTTTCCCGGTACGCGCGCCCTCAACGTCGCGGCCAAGATCATCGTCTTCATCCTGCTGGCCGCGAGCTTCGACCTGCTGCTGGGCTACAGCGGCATCGTCAGCTTCGCGCACACGATGTTCTTCGGCATCGGCGCTTACGGCATCGCGATCGCGAGCACGCGGCTCGGCGCCGGGTGGGGGGCGCTGGCCGTCGGGGCGATCGCGGCGCTGGCCCTGGCCACGGTGCTGTCCATGCTGGTCGGCCTCTTCAGCCTTCGCGTGCGGGCGATCTTTTTCGCGATGATCACGCTGGCGGTGGCGGCGGCGTTCCTGACCCTCGCGTCGCAGCTCTCGGACTTTACGGGCGGCGAAGACGGACTCACCTTCAAGGTGCCCCAGGCGCTGCAGCCCGGCACGTCGTATCGAGAGCAGGCCTTGCTCGGCGCCTCGATCGACGGTCGATTCGTGACCTACTACCTGCTCTTCATCGTCGCGGTCGGTCTGGTCCTCTTGCTGCTGCGTATCGTCAATTCGCCCTTCGGCCGGGTCCTCCAGGCGATCCGCGAGAACGACTTCCGGGCCGAGGCGATCGGCTACCGCACGGTCGTCTATCGCACGCTCGCGTCGGTGCTCTCGGCCTTGTTCGCGACCGTCGCCGGCATGTTGCTGGCGCTTTGGCTGCGCTACAACGGACCGGACACGACGCTCTCGTTCGAGATCATGCTCGACGTGCTCCTGATCGTCGTGATCGGTGGCATGGGCACGATCTACGGCGCGGTGGTCGGCGCCGTGCTGCTGGTGTTGGCCCAGAACTACCTGCAAGACCTGATGAAGCTGGGCGCCGGGGCCGTCGAGGGCATCCCGCTGCTCGCGCAACTGGTGTCGCCGGATCGGTGGCTGCTCTGGCTGGGCTTGCTGTTCGTGCTGTCGGTCTATCACTTCCCGAGCGGCGTGGTGGGTCGGTTGCGGGCGTGGGGCCGACCGGCGTCATCGCGGTCGTCTTGAGTTTGCCGGCGCCTTGCGGGCGTGCATGGACATAACGTTGGGGATGAGCGTTTCGAAGAGCCGAGTGCCCGTTCACCGGCCCTTCGACAAGTTCAGGGCGAACGGGGGTGGGGGGATATCACGAGTCCCCTGTGGGGGGCCAGGAAGGTGTGAATGAATCCGTCACCCCGGATTCATTCACACTTCATGAGCGTGTCCGCCATCCCCGCCCGACCAAGGCTGGGGCGCGGCGACCCGCGGATTTTCAGGCCCGCTCAACCAGTGCGTCAGCACATGGCGCAATTGCTCCAGCTGCACCGGCTTGGTCAGGTGCTCATCCATACCGGCCGCCAGGCTCGCCTGGCGGTCCGCGGCCATGCCGTGGGCCGTCAGGGCGATGATGGGAAACGGCCGCAGATGTCCGCTGGTCTGAAGCGCGCGCAGTCGGCGCGTGGTTTCCAGGCCGTCCATGCCGGGCATCTGGATGTCCATCAGCACGAGGTCCGGCGGGGTGCTGCAGCAGCTGTCCAGCGCCTCCTCGCCGCTGCCGACCACGGCGCTGCGCAGCCCGAGCGCGGCGACCATCTCGCGCGCGATGATCTGATTCAGCGGGTTGTCTTCGACCACCAGCACGCTCGCTTCGGGGGGCGCGGGTATGGGGGGCGATGGCGTCTTCGGGCCGGCCGCGGCAGGCTCGGGACGCACCAGCCGGCGCAGGTCCGAGGGCGTGAGCGGGGCGATCGCGACCAGCACCCCGGACTGCTCGGTCGCGGCATGGATCGTGGCCAGGTCGAAGTCGGGTCGGAGCAGGAGCGTCAACGGCACGCGCTCGCCGAGCCCGCGGCGCAGGCGGGCGAAATCGGTGCGTGGGTCGAGGCTGTCCTCGCCGATCACGACGCAGTCCGGAGCGCTCCGCCCCGGCCCCCCTTCGAGGCGTCGGAGTGCCGCATCCACCGACGTCATGACCTCGGTGCGCCATCCCAGGCGTTCGATGCGTTCGGCCAGGCCAGGCCCGTGGACGGGGTCGCGCAGCACCACCCAGACCAGGCCCGACCCCAAGGCCGGCATCGGTTCGGGCTGGGACGGATCGACCGCCAGGTCGAGCTCGACGCGAAATTCCGAACCGATGCCCGGCCGACTGCGGACCGACACTTCGCCACCCATCAGGTGCGCCAGGGTTCGCGCCACCGACAGGCCGAGTCCGGCTCCGCCGTACCGGCGGTCCATGCCGGAGTCGCCTTGCTCGAAGGGCTCGAAGATCCGGGTCGCGGTGGCGGCATCGAGCCCGACGCCGGTGTCGCGAACGCGCAGGCGCACCTTGCAGCGGTCGCCACCGGACGCCTGGATTTCGACCCGCAGCAGGATGCGGCCGGTCTCGGTGTACTTGATCGCGTTGCCCAGCAGGTTGCCGATGATCTGGCGCAACCGCCCGGCGTCGGCCCGCACCCGGGCGATCTCGCCGACGACGTCGAAACCGACCTGCAAGCCCTTGCGCCGCACGGTCGGCATGAAACTGCGCAAGGCTTCGGCCGCGAGTCCGGCCAGGTCGACACCTTCTTCGCGCAGTTGCAGGCGGCCCGACCCGCCGCGGGCGAAGTCCAGGACTTCGTCGAGGATGGTCAGCAAGGTCTTGCCGGCTTGCTGGGCGAGCTCGAGATAGCGGCGCTGCTCGGCGCCGAGGGCCAGGTCGTGCGCGAGCTGGGTCATCCCCAGCACCCCGTTGAGGGGGGTGCGCAGTTCGTGGCTCATGTGGGTGAGAAAGCTCTCCTTGGCCTGGCTCGCCTCCTCGGCCGCGAGACGCTGCGACTCGGCCAGTTGCAGCGCCGCCTCCAGTCCGCGGGTACGCTCCAGGACCCGCTCCTCGAGGACCGCCTGCTGCGCCTTGAGCGCTTCGGTGGCGAGCACCTGCTCGTGGACATCGTAGATCGATCCGACGAGCGTCCCCGGCCGCCCGTGGGCTTCGTCGGGCCAGACCTTGAAGCGACCCCGAAACCATCGGTAGGTGTCGTCCTGGCATCGCACCCGCGCCTGGCATTCGCCGATCTCGGCGCTCGTCGAGGCGACCGCGAAGGCGGCGCGCACGCCCTGCAGGTCATCCGGGTGCACCCGTTCGCGCACCGCGTCGAGCAGGTTGGGCAATTCGTCGTCGGCGAAGCCGAGCAGCGCTTTGTAGCGCGGCGAATACCAGACCTCGTGGGTGGCCAGATCACGCTCCCACACCCCTTCGTTCAGGCTTTCGAAGAGCCGGCGGTCGTTGCGCGCGGCGGCATCCAGGACGCTGAGATTCGGCGCGGCTGGCGGCTCGGGAGGCGCGGACGGATCGTCAGTCATGAAAGAGCAGGCGAAGTCGGGCAAGCTGGCGATATTAACGCTCCCCGCGGCTTAGGTAAGCTTTTGAAACGACCGCACGGAGGGCATCGGCGGTTTCGACTCGGATCGGAAGGGTATTCGCCGCGCGCCGTACCCGCTTCGACCGGCTCCCTAGAATGCTCCGCTTCGCTGCTTCTCCGGCAGCCGAGAGAGCGTCCCCTATGTCATCCGGCCTGATCCGCATCCGCGGCGCCCGTCAGCACAACCTCAAGAACATCGACCTCGACATACGCACCGGCGAGATGACCGTGGTCACCGGGCCGAGTGGTTCGGGCAAGTCGAGCCTGGTGTTCGACACGTTGTATGCCGAAGGCCAGCGGCGCTACGTCGAGACGTTCAGCGCCTACGCCCGCCAATTCCTGGACCGGATGGATCGACCCGCGGTCGACAAGGTCGAGGGGGTCCCGCCGGCGATCGCGATCGACCAGACCAACCCGGTGCGCAGCTCGCGCAGCACCGTCGGGACGATGACCGAACTCAACGACCACCTCAAGCTCTTGTTCGCGCGTGCGGCCCAGCTCTTCGACCGCGAGACCGCGCAGCCGGTGCGGCACGACTCGGCCGAGACCATCTATGCCGAGCTGATGCAACGCAGCGCGAACGCCGGCGACCCGCGCCTGGTGGTGACCTTCCCGGTCGAGCTGCCGGGCGGGACCAGCCCGCTGGAAGTCGAGCAATGGCTCGCCGCGAGCGGCTACACGCGGGTGCACGCCGAACGCGAAGTGGCCTCGCCGACCGGGCCGCGCAAACTCCTCGACGTCGTCGCGGACCGGTTTCGCCTCCAGGGCACCGAGAAGATCCGGGCGATCGAAGCCATCGAGACCGCGCTCAAGCGCGGCAGCGGGCGCGTCAACGTGGTCGTCGTGACCGAGGGCGCGGCCGAGGCGCCGCTGTGGCGCTTTTCCACGGGGCTGCACTGTCCCGACAGCGACATCCGCTACGCCGACCCGCAGCCCGCGTTGTTCAGCTTCAATTCCGCCTATGGCGCTTGCGAGACCTGCCGGGGATTCGGGCGCGTCATCGGCGTCGACTACGGGCTGGTCATTCCGGACGGCCGCAAGACACTGCGCGCCGGCGCCATCAAACCGATGCAGACGCCGGCCTGGAAGGATTGTCAGGACGACCTGCTGAAATACGGCGGCGAAGCCGGTATCCCGCGCGACACCGCCTGGAATGCGCTGTCGGAGGCGCAACGCGATTGGGTCATTAATGGCACGCCCAACTGGAAGGGCAACTGGAACAAGCAGTGGTACGGCGTCAAGCGGTTCTTCGAATATCTGGAATCGAAGGCCTACAAGATGCACATCCGGGTGCTGCTTTCCAAGTACCGCAGCTACACCCCTTGCGAAGTCTGCGGCGGGGCGCGGCTGAAGACCGAGTCGATGCTCTGGCGCCTGGGGACCCGCGAAGACGCCGATGCGGTCCTCGCCCCCGACCTGCGCTTCATGCCGCGCGGCACGGGGTGGAACCGCGCCCAGCTCGAGGCCTTGCCGGGCCTCACGGTGCACGACCTGATGCTGATCCCGCTCGATCGGCTGCACCGTTTCTTCGATCAGCTCACCCTCCCCAGCACGCTGCTCGACGATGCCCTGCGCCTGCTGCAGGACGAAATCCGCACCCGCTTGAAGTACCTTTGCGACGTCGGCATCGGCTACCTCACGCTCGACCGCCAGAGCCGCACCCTGAGCGGCGGCGAGGTCCAGCGCATCAACCTGACGACAGCGCTCGGCACCTCGCTGGTCAACACCATGTTCGTGCTCGACGAGCCGTCGATCGGCTTGCATCCGCGCGACATGAACCGCATCATCGAGGCGATGCACAGGTTGCGTGCGGCCGGCAACACGCTGGTCGTGGTCGAACACGACCCGGCCGTGATGCTCGCGGCCGATCGCCTGATCGACATGGGCCCGGGGCCGGGCGAGCGCGGGGGCCGGATCGTCTTCGACGGCACGCCCGAGGCGATACGTGCCGCGGACACGCTGACCGGTGCCTATCTGGGAGGCCGCAAACACGTCGGCACGGGCATCAAGCGGCTGACGAGCGTGAACACGCCCAAACTGATCGTCCAGGGTGCGCGCGACCATAACCTGAAGAACGTGACGGTCGAGTTTCCCTTGCTGCACCTGGTCTGCGTCACGGGCGTGTCGGGCTCCGGCAAGAGCACCTTGATGCAGGACGTGCTGTTTCCCGCGCTGGCGCGCCACTTCGGCAAGGCGACCGACACGCCCGGCGAGCACGACGCGCTGCTCGGCGCCGAGTGGCTGAGCGACGCCGTGTTCGTCGACCAGTCGCCGATCGGCAAGACCGCGCGCTCCAACCCGGCCAGCTACGTCGGCGCGTTCGACGAGATCCGCAAGCTCTTCGCGCAGGCGCCGCTCGCCCTGCAGCGCGGCTACAGCGCCGGCATGTTCAGCTTCAATGCGGGCAACGGCCGCTGTCCGACCTGTGGGGGCTCGGGTTTCGAACACGTCGAGATGCAGTTCCTCTCGGACGTCTACTTGCGCTGTCCGGATTGCGACGGCCGCCGGTACCGTCCCGAGGTCCTCGACATCAAGATCGATCGGCGCCTGCCCGGAGACCTGGTGCGCGAGCTGAGCGTGGCCGACGTGCTCGAACTGACGGTCAGCGAGGCGGTGCAGTTGTTCCGCGACGACCGCGAGGTGCTTCGCGTGCTGCAGCCCATCGTCGACGTGGGTCTGGAATACGTGAAGCTGGGCCAGCCGGTGCCGACTTTGTCCGGCGGCGAGGCCCAGCGCTTGAAGCTCGCGGGCTTCCTCGCCGAAAGCGCCCAGGGAGCGGGCCGGCAAGCGGTGGCCAGGCGCGGCACGTTGTTCATGTTCGACGAGCCGACGACGGGATTGCACTTCGACGA
This sequence comes from Pseudomonadota bacterium, assembly GCA_030776545.1. GTDB lineage: Bacteria > Pseudomonadota > Gammaproteobacteria > Burkholderiales > Burkholderiaceae_C > LMDS01. The sequence goes on from JALYHO010000294.1 coordinate 18,633, forward strand.
CATCGCCAAGCTGATGCGGTCGTTCCGCAAGCTCCTCGAAGCCGGCCATTCGCTGATCGTGATCGAGCACAACCTCGATGTGATCCGGGCCGCCGACTGGCTGGTCGACCTCGGTCCGGAGGGCGGCGAAGCCGGTGGCGAGATCGTCTGCACCGGCACGCCCGAGGACGTCAGGCGTCACCCCGGGTCGCACACCGGACGCGCCCTCGCCGACTACGACCTCGCGATGGGTCGAGTGCATGAAGTGCGCGAGATGGGCATGCCCTATGCCTCCGCGCTTGCCGGCGAAGGCGAGGGCGTGCCCCTGCAGACGCGCATCGCGTCGGCCCGGCGCGGCGCCCCGGACGAGGGCGTGATCCGCATCGTGAATGCCCGGGAGCACAACCTCAAGTCGCTCGACGTGAGCATTCCGCGCGGCAAGTTCAGTGTCGTGACGGGGGTCTCGGGATCGGGCAAGTCGACCCTGGCCTTCGACATTCTGTTCAACGAGGGCCAGCGGCGCTACCTCGAGTCCCTCAACGCCTACGCCCGCAGCATCGTGCAGCCCGCGGGGCGCCCCGAAGTGGACGCGGTCTACGGCATTCCACCGACGGTGGCGATCGAGCAGCGCCTGTCGCGCGGCGGCCGCAAGAGCACCGTCGCGACCACCACCGAGGTCTGGCACTTCCTGCGCCTGCTCTATGTCAAGCTCGGGTTGCAGCATTGCGTCAAGGACGGCTCGCCGGTCAAGCCGCAGAGCGCCGAGAGCATCGCCGCTCAGTTGCTGCGCGACCACCGGGGCCAGCACGTCGGTCTGCTCGCGCCTCTGGTGGTCGCGCGCAAGGGAGTCTATACCGACCTGGCCAAGTGGGCCAAGTCCCGCGGCCATACCCACCTGAGGGTCGACGGCGAGTTCGTCCGCGTCGATCCCTGGCCGCGCCTCGACCGCTTCAAGGAGCACACGCTCGAGCTGCCGGTCGGCGACCTCGTCGTGAGCCCCGAGAGCGAAGCCGCGTTGCGGGCGCTGCTGGCGAACGCGCTCGAACTCGGCAAGGGCGTGATGCACCTGCTGGCCCCGCTCGACGGCCTGGAAGGCGCGATGCTCAGCGCGGGCCCGACCGGGCACATCGGCGCGGTCAAGGTGTTCTCGACCAAGCGCGCCTGCCCGACCTGCGGCACCAGCTGCCCCGAACTCGACCCGCGCATGTTCAGCTACAACAGCAAGCACGGGTGGTGCACCCTGTGCGTAGGCACCGGGTTGAAGCTCACGCGCGAACAGCGCAAGGCCTACGACGACTCGGTCCGCGACGACGACACCAAGGGACGCGAACAGTCGTTCCCGGCCGAGGAGCAGGAGGTCGACGGGGTGGTCGACGAGGCCTGCCCCGAGTGCGCCGGCACCCGGCTCAACCCGGCCTCGCGGCTGGTCACCTTCGAAGCCCAGCCCATCACCGCCATCGGCGCCTGGTCGGTCAACGACGCCCGCGTCTGGATCGAAGCCCTCACGCTCGCCGGGCGGGATGCCGAGATCGCGCGCGACGTGGTCAGCGAAATCCGCAGCCGGCTCGAGTTCTTGGAGGAGGTCGGCCTGGGCTACCTCACGCTCGACCGTGCCGCGCCGACCCTCTCGGGCGGCGAGGCCCAGCGCATCCGGCTGGCGGCGCAGCTCGGCAGCAACCTCCAGGGGGTGTGCTATGTCCTGGACGAACCCACCATCGGCCTTCACCCGCGTGACAACCAGGTGCTGCTGGACGCGTTGCAAAGCCTGAGCGACAAGGGCAACACCCTGGTCGTGGTCGAACACGACGAAGACACGATCCGGCGTGCCGACCACATCATCGACATCGGCCCCGGCGCCGGAAAGCGCGGTGGCTCGCTGGTGGCGGTGGGGACCGCGAGCGAGATCTCCAGCGCCCCCGATTCGGTGACCGGGCGCTTCCTGGCGCAGCCGCTGATCCATCCTTTGCAGGCGCGTCGGCATGTCGAGCCGGTCACCGCGGACACGGTCCGCAAGGAGAGCGTCGCCAACCGCTTGCTGACGATCAAGGGCGCGCGACTGCACAACTTGCGCGACGTCACCGTCGACCTGCCGCTCAAACGCCTGGTCGCCGTGACGGGCGTCAGCGGCTCGGGCAAGTCGACCCTGGCGCGCGACGTCTTGCTGGCGAATCTGCAATTTCTGAATACCCGCGGCGCCAAGCCGCACTGGCAGGGCTGCGACGGCATCGACGGCTGGGCCTACATCGACCGCGTCCTGGAAGTCGACCAGACGCCCATCGGCAAGACGCCGCGGTCCTGCCCCGCGACCTACATCGGCTTCTGGGACGCCATCCGCAAGCTGTTCGCCGACACCCTCGAGGCGCGCGCTCGCGGCTACGCCCCGGCGCGCTTCAGCTTCAACACCGGCGCAGGACGCTGCCCGGGGTGCGAAGGGCAGGGCATGAAGACGATCGAGATGAGCTTCCTCCCCGATGTGAAAGTGCCTTGCGACGTCTGCCACGGCGCCCGGTTCAATGCCGAGACCCTGGCCGTCAGCTGGCGCGGCAAAAGCATCGGCGACGTGTTGACGATGGAGGTCGACGAGGCGGTCGAATTCTTCGCCTCCATGCCCCCCATCGCCCACCCGCTGCAGTTGCTCAAGGACGTCGGGCTGGGCTACCTGACGCTCGGGCAGCCCTCGCCGACGCTTTCGGGCGGCGAGGCCCAGCGCATCAAGCTCGTGACCGAGCTCAGCAAGGTGCGCGACGACGTGACCCGGCGCGGCAACAAGGCGCCCCACACGCTCTACGTCCTGGACGAGCCGACGGTCGGCCTCCACATGGCCGACGTCGAGCGCCTGATCCGGGTCTTGCACCGCCTCGTCGACGGTGGTCACAGCGTGGTCGTGATCGAGCACGACCTGGACGTCATCGCCGAGGCCGACTGGGTCGTCGACCTCGGCCCGGAGGGCGGGATCGAAGGCGGGGCGGTCGTGCAGGGGAGCACCCCGGAAGCACTCGCCGAGTGTGCGCGCAGCCACACCGGTGCGGCGCTTCGATCGGTGCTGGCACGCCGGCCGACCCTCGACGCCGCCGTGGAAAACGTGGCCTGAGGCGGGCTCAATCGACCGCCAGCCCCTCGCAGTAGTCGATCAGGGCTTCGATGTCATTGGACTTGTCGAAGACCCGATTGGCCCCCAGGGCCTCGCACTTGCGCCGCATGTCAGCGGTAGCGTAATTGCTCAGCACGATGAGCTTCATCTGCCCATGCAGGCGGTGGGCCGTGCGCAACACGCCGAGTCCGGAGCCGCCCTTGAGGAAGATGTCGATGATCAACAGGTCGCACTCCGGCGCCGCGTGCTTGAGCCACTCGACGGCCGAGCGCTCGTCTTCCGCAGTGCCGACGATCTGAACCGGGGCAAGCTCTTCCAGCGTGGCGATCAGGTTCTCGCGGATCACCGGACTGTCTTCGACGAGAAAGGTCTTGAGCGCTGTAGTCATGGGTCGTCGCACCGTCCCTCAGACCGTAGCAGCCGCTTCGGGGCGGTGGCGTAGGACTTAACGCTGCGGCAAAGTCTGACGAACGCACCGCCGTGCCAGGCTCCTGTCCGGGCCGATGCGGCGAGCCCTCAGCCCTTCGGGACCGGCTGGGCGGCGGCCCACGCCTGATAGCGCGCGGTGGTCGCCGCGTCGGGGGGGTAGAGGCCGACCAGCGGCCGGCCCGCGTCGACCTCGCCCATGATCCAGCCTTCCAGGCGCTCCTGTTCCAGGCCCGCGGCGATCACTTCGGTGACGAGCGCGGCCGGGATCAACACCGCCCCGTCGCTGTCGGCCACCACCACGTCGTTGGGGAACACCGCCACCCCGCCGCAGCCGATCGGCTCTTGCCAACCGACGAAGGTCAGCCCACTGACCGAGGCCGGGGCGGCCGTGCCCTGGCACCAGACGGGCAGGCCGGTGCCCAGGACGCCCGACAGGTCGCGCACGACGCCGTCGCTCACCAAGGCGGCGACCCCGCGCTTGACCATGCGTGCGCACAGGATGTCGCCGAAGATGCCGGCATCGGTCACCCCCGTCGCCCCGGCCACGGCGATGCAACCCGCGGGCATCGCCTCGATCGCGGCCCGGGTCGAGATCGGTGCACCCCACGAGGCGGGGGTGGCGAGGTCTTCCCGCGCCGGCACGAAGCGCAGCGTGAAGGCGCGACCGACCCGCCGCGCCTGTCCGGCCGCGAGCGGACGGGGGCCCCGCAACCAGACGTTGCGCAAGCCTTTCTTCAGCAGCACCGTCGTGAGGGTGGCGGTCGCGATGCCCGACAGTGCGTCGACGCTGGCCGCATCCAGCGGCAATGGAACGATACCCATGGAAGGCCAGCCCGTAGTCGAGGAGAACTCGATTTTGCATGGTGCGCGTGCACCCGGTGGCAACGCCCGAATCAGCGGCGCCCGCCGCGACGCACCAACGACAGCGGCCGCTTGCCCTGCAGCTGCCGCTCGATGCCGTCGTTGAGACGGCTGCGCAGTTCGATCACCCGCTCGAGGTGTCCGTAGACCCCGGGGAAGCGCAGATCCAGCCACAGCCACAGGGTGCAGGCCCGCAAGGCTTGCTCCATCCGGTCGAGGCGGCTGTGGCCGTCGACCTCGTCCAGGAACCAGGGCGTCCCGGCGGTCCCGGCGGTGGCGTGGTTCCCGGCCCAGTCGAGGTAGGCCTGCAGCTGCGACTCGGTGCGCGTGTCCACGGGAGCCTGGGCATAGACGAAACGTTCCCTGAGGGTCAATTTCGGCGCCACGCGATCGAGCTGCCCGGCGAGTTCCAGCATTTGCTCGAGCTCGGCGACTGCGAAGTGGGCATCGTCGAGCTTGAGCTGGTCCATGAACACACCGAGCACGTCCCGCAACAGGGTCTTGTGCAGGCGCGCCGAGATCGTGTCGACGTGCCAGCCGTTCGGCGCGACCGGCGCCTTGAAATCCGCCGGTGCGCGCGGGGTCCGGTGCAGCAGCTCGGCGAGCTGACGCAAGGCGGTCGGTTCGGCACCTTCGAGCACGCCGGCGAAGCCTTCCTCGTGCATGCCGAACCGTCCCGCCCGGCCCGCGATCTGGTGCACTTCGGACTCGGTCAGCGGCCGGTCGCCCTGGCCGTCGAACTTCGCCAGGGTGCTGAACAACACCCGCCGGATCGGCAGGTTCAGGCCCATGCCGATCGCATCGGTGGCAACCAGGATGTGCGAGTCACCCTGGGCGAAACGCTCGGCCTCGCGGCGCCTGACTTCCGGTGGCAGGGCACCGTAGATGACCGAGACCGGGTGACCGGCCGCGGCGATCCGGTCCCGCAAGGCCAGCACCTCGCGGCGGCTGAAAGCGACCACCGCGTCTCCCAGGCCCAGCGCCCCGAGCGGCACTGGCTTGGGCAGCAACTGCACGTGCTGCTTGCGCTCGAAGTGCTTGACCTCGCAACGTTCGCCGCACAGGCCGAGCAGGTTCTCGATCGCGGGGACCGCGTAGGCGGAGCAGATCACGATCACCTCGTTGGCAGGCACCGCGACGATGGCCTGGGTCCAGGCCCAGCCGCGCGAGGCATCGAAGATCATCTGCGCTTCGTCGATCACCGCGACGTCGATCGGGCGGCCCGTGGCCACCATCTCGATCGTGCTGGAAACCACCCGAGCGCCTTCGGCGGGCACGTTCTCTTCGCCGGTCAGCAGCGAGGTCGCGACGCCGCGTGCCACCAGCCGGTCACGGCCTTCGAGCGCAAGCAGACGCAAAGGCGCCAGGTAGGCGCCGTCGAGCGCCTGGGCCAGCCGCTCGAACGCGGCGTGGGTCTTGCCGCTGTTGGGCGGTCCGACATACAGGGTCACCCGGCGCTGGATCTGGCGGGCTTTCTGAAACGTGTCGGGGTAGCCCTGAAACCTGAGCTCGGTGTGCAGGCCGGCGAGTGTTTCCAGCTCGGCCACCTGATGTTCCCAGCGGTCCTGGGCGCGGCTGCAGGCGGCCAGCAAGTCGGCCAGCGACTGCGGTACCGCGCATTCGGCCTGCAGTCGTGGCAGCAACGAGTCGAGGTGATCGGGCTTGTCGGCCCGGCTGCGGGCGATCAGCGCCTCGAGGTGGGCCACCAGGTCGGCCGCGTGCGGGTAGGCCGTGGGCTTGCCGAGCGCCGCCAGCAGCGCCGACCGGTCGCCGGTGCGGTAGAACGTCCACACCGCTTCGGCGTCCACCGGCACCCGGAACAGCACCGGCACTTTCCAGCCCGGCTCGGACAGGGTCAGGGCATGGCTGATCAGGCGGGTCCAGGTGCCCGCCCGGCGTGCCACCCCGAGCGCCTCGAGCGCGGCGCCGCGCTCCAACATCAGGGATCGCACCTGCGGGCCGGTACCGACCGCGTCGAGGTGGGCCAGGGCGCTGTCCATCAAGGCCGGCTCGATCCAGCGGCTCGGCCGCGCACCGGCAACCGGCTTTTGCAGCAGCACCAGTCCGAGGCGGTCGAGATGCGCCTCGAAGTCGGTGCTGCGCTCGTCCAGGTAGTCGCCTGGCTTGACGACCTGCGGAAGGGTGTAGGCGGCCTGGCGGATGCGATTGAATGCCGCCTTGCCCAAGTGGCTGGGGACGCGAGAGGCGTGGCCGGGCAGGGGCGGGAGGGGGGCGTCGGAGAGGGTCTTGGTGGGCATGGACCCCGATTGTCGCGGTTGCGCGGGTCAACGGGCCGGGGGCCAGCCGGCCAGTTCGGCCAGGCGCCGGACGATCCAGCGTGATTCGGGCGGCGCCAATCCGGAAGCGGGTGCCTCGAGCCCCCGTTCCAAGCGCTCCAGCACGTCCTCCTCGGTGATTCCGAGGTCGCTCTGCTGGCCCCGCGCGTAGTCGACGAGGTGCTGCGCCAGATCCTCGCAAAGCTCATAGCGGGCGCTGATTTCAGCGCGGCCGGCGCGCGGGCGGAGCTGGCCCGGCTCCATGTAGAGGGCGAGGAAAGACGCAGGAATGTGAATTTGATGGCTGTCGTCCATGCTTGAAGTATCGCGAACTGCCCAAACCTCGGATCCGTGGGCACGAGAGGATCGGGCCCCGCAGGAGAACCCCACCATGTCCGCCGCTCAACTCGATGCCCTTCGTGCCCGTCTCGAGACCGTGATCGCATTGGCCCGGTTGCTGGAACGCGTTGAACACAGCGCGGTCCGCATCGGCGCCGACCAATACCGAACGCTGGTGCGGCAGCTGTCCGCCGCACTCTCGCAGGAGCTGCCCGCCGACGCCTTGCGCGCCGTGCTGGGTGCCCACCCGGCCGCCGCTGAAATCTACGAGAACATGCACTACGCGATGTCCGGGCTGTCCAGGGCGCCCCTGGACCGCTCCATCGAAACCGAGCAGCTCGCCCGTCAGGCGCTCGCCAAGGCCGCCCGGGGCGCCTGAGGGGGCGTGTCGGAGGGGTCCGACCTCGCGCTGCGTGCTTGTGGTGATGCCCGCGCCCCGGGTTTGGAGTCCACTCGACATTCCCCACCTTCGGAGCTGGCCATGAACGAGCCGTCGACCCCGCCCCCATCGAATCCGCAGCGCGACGCACTGAACGAGTCCGAGCGTCGCGCCGAGCGCGAGCGGCCGCAAAACTACAAGGACAAGGAGACCGCCGAGAAAGTGGTCGAGGTCCTGCCCCTGGACGGCGACAGCGCCCCCATTCAGGGGATCGATCCGGACAAATGAGGACATCTCCGCACACCCCGGCGGGGCGGCATCGGTTTTAATCGCCGCATGCGAACAGATGGTTTTCGTCGGATCGGAGCGGGCTTCGCTGCGGCGTTGCTCGGGATCGCGGCGCTGGCAGGGTGCGCGACGCGGCCCGCGTCGGACGTCCCGCCCGGCCCCTCTGC
>JALYHO010000295.1 GCA_030776545.1 Pseudomonadota bacterium
CGGCCAGCCCTGGCCGGCGCGCATCATCGTCTGGACGAGGCGCGAAATCACCCCCGGCCGGGTCGGTCGCCGCATCAGTCGCGCGAGCGCATTGCCGAGGAGCGCGAGGTAGACGACCAGATTCCAGGCCAGCACCGCCCAGAGCGGCGGCGCGAGCAGGTTGACGCGCTGGCTGCTGCCGATGCTGTCGGCCAACAATCCGAGCACCAGCCCGGCGAGCGCTGCGCCGGCGATCCACTGCGAACGCCAGAGGCGGCGCGTGAGGCACTTGGCGATCGCCGGATCGCGTGCCGCGAGCCGCATGACGGCGTGACGGCCGCGGCAGGCGATGAATTCGGCGGGCGCTGCCTCGGGGCGTTCCTCGAGGGCGACACGGGTGGCCCAGAGGCGATCCGCATCCTGCCAGTGCGGAGGGGGCGGCTGCGCGGTCTCGACAACCTGTACGAGCGTCACGGCGCGGGCGCTGTCCTCGTTCATGGACCCGGCCGAGCGCTCAACAGCCGAGACGATCGGCCAGGTCGAGGATGTCGTCGGCCACGAGATCGAAGCGGTCGTCGTCCAGGGCGTCCGGCGGGGGTCGGCCGTCCGGGTTCGGACCGTACTCGAGCGGCCGCTTCACCAGGGCCGTGCGCAAGCCCGCCCGGGCCGCACCGCGCAGGTCGCTCGGATGCGAGGCGACCATCAGCAATTCGTCGCCGGCGACATCGAGCAGGCGTGCCGCGCCCTGGTAGACCTCGGGGTCCGGCTTGTAGTGCCGCATCAGCTCGGCCGAAAGGACGCAATCCCAGGGCAAGCCGGCCCGCTTGGCCATCGCGACCAGCAGCGCCATGTTGCCGTTGGACAGGGTCGAGATCACGAAGCCGTGTTTGAGGCGCTGCAAGCCGGCGACGGCGTCGGGCCAGGGGTCCAGGCGGTGCCAGACGCGGTTCAAGGCGGCGCGCTCGGGCTCGGTGAGGGCGCCGAGGCCGAAGCGAGGGATCAGCGTGTCCAGGATGATGCGGTGCAGCTGGTCGACGGAGGTCCAGGGAAGGTCGCCGCTGCGCACCCGCTGCATGGCGACGGGGTAGCCGGCCCGCCAGGCGTCCGCGAGGGCGGGCCAGTCGACCGACATGCCCTTGGCCGCGGACAGCGCCATCCCCTCGCGGACGAGGGAGCCGCGCCAGTCGACCACGGTGCCGAACACATCGAAGACCAGCGCCCTGATCTTGCGGGCGTAGAGCCGGGTCACGCGAGCGCCCTCCCGATCAGGATTTTCTGGACATCGCTGGTGCCTTCGTAGATCTGGCACACCCGAACGTCGCGGTAGATTCGCTCGACCGGAAAATCGCGCACATACCCGTAGCCGCCGAAGACCTGGATCGCTGCGCTGCAGACGCGCTCGGCCATTTCGCTCGCGAAGAGCTTGGCCATGGCCGCCTCCTTGAGGCAGGGCAGGCCGGCGTCCTTGAGGCTCGCGGCATGGTGGGTGAGCTGTCGCGCCGCTTCGATCTGGGTGGCCATCTCGCCCAGCCGAAACTGCACCGCCTGGTGCTCGAAGATCGGCTGGCCGAAAGCGACGCGCTCCTTGGCGTAGCGCAACGCCGCCTCGAAGGCCGCCCGGGCCATGCCGACGCTCTGCGAGGCGATGCCGATGCGGCCGCCCTCGAGGCCGGACAGCGCGATCTTCAGGCCCTGCCCTTCCGCGCCGATCCGGTGGGCGGCCGGGATGCGGCAGCCCTCGAAGACGATCTGCGCGGTATCGCTGGCATGCTGGCCCATCTTCTCTTCGATGCGCGCGACCCGGTAGCCGGCACTGGTGGTCGGAACGATGAAGGCGCTGATGCCCTTCTTGCCAGCGGTCTTGTCGGTCACCGCCATGACGATGGCGACGTCGCCGTTCTTGCCACTGGTGATGAACTGCTTGACGCCGTCGAGGACGTAGTCCGCTCCGTCACGTCGGGCCGTGGTCTTGAGGCCGTCGGCCTGCGATCCGACGTGCGGCTCGGTCAGACAGAACGCGCCGAGCATCTCGCCGCGCGCCAGTGGCTTGAGCCAGCGCTCCTTCTGGTCCGCATCGGCCCATGCCAGCAGGATCGAGCACACCGGGCAGTTGTTGACGCTCACGACGGTCGACGTCGCGCCGTCGCCGGCGGCGATTTCCTCGAGTATCAGTGCGAGCGAGAGGTAATCGAGTCCGGCGCCGTCCCATTCCGCGGGCACGGCCACGCCATAACAGCCGAGCTCGGCCAGACCGCGGAGTTCGGCGCGGGGAAACTCATGGGTCAGGTCCCATGTGGCGGCGTGCGGGGCGATGCGCTGCTGCACATAGTGGCGCACGGCATCCTGGACGGCCCGATGGTCTTCGGTCAGCAGCATGGGGCGCGGCGTCCTGTCACCATGCGATCGGAGTGCCGTCGTGGTTGAGGAAGCAGCCGTTCTGGGCCGGCGTGAGTGCCGCCAGGGTTCGGCGCATGTCGCTCACGCTCCGCTCGGGCGTCAGGGCCGCGCCCGGTCCGCCCATGTCGGTCTGGACCCAGCCGGGATGGATCGCGATGCAGGTGGCCTTGCCTTTGAATTGCAGCGACGCATCCTTCACGACCGAATTCACCGCCGCCTTGGAAGCCCGATAGAGCCAACCCCGGCTGTCGGTGCGGGCGCCGATCGAGCCCATCGCCGAGGACAAGACCACCAGGCGCGCGTTCGGCGCCAGCGCATCGCCGAGTTGCGCGAGCACCCGCATGGGTCCGAGTACGTTGGCGTGCATGACCTTGTCGAAATCGGCCTGGGCAGGGGCCTCGATGCCGGTCTGGTCAGGGCCGTAGACACCGGCGACGACGATGGCGATGTCGAAGCCGGCGTTGTCGACTCGCCACGCCAGGCCCGAGGCGCTGGTGGCGTCGGCGACGTCGAGCGCAAAGGCGGTGGCGCCTTGCGCCTCGAGTGCGGCGACGTCTTGCGCCTGGCGCGCGGTCGCGGTGACCGTCGCACCGTCGGCGAGGTATTGGCGCACGAGCTCCCGCCCGATGCCGCGCGAGGCACCGATCACCAGCACCCGCGCGCTCACTGCACCACCTCCAGGGCCATGGCGGTGGCTTCGCCCCCACCGATGCACAGTGCCGCCACGCCTTTTTTCAGGCCATGCTTGCGCAGCGCGCCGAGCAGGGTCACGACGATGCGCGCGCCGCTGGCGCCGATGGGGTGGCCGAGCGCCACCGCACCGCCATGCACGTTGACGATCTCGTGCGCCAGCTTGAATTCCGTCATCGCCGCCAGCGTGACCGCAGCGAACGCCTCGTTGACTTCCCAGAGATCGACGTCCCGCGAGGTCCAGCCGGCCCGCCGGAGCACTTTTTCGATCGCGCCGACGGGTGCGGTGGTGAACCAGTTCGGGGCCTGGGCGTGCACCGCGTGCGCGCGGATGCGGGCCAACGGAGCCACGCCGAGCCGCCGGGCGGTGCTCTCGCGCATCAGGACCAGCGCCGCCGCGCCGTCCGAAATACTGGACGACGTGGCGGCGGTGATGGTGCCGTTGGGCGTGAACGCCGGCTTCAAGCCAGGGATCTTGTCGAGCTTGGCTTTGAAGGGCTGCTCGTCGAAGCGGACCACCGTATCGCCATTCTTGCCAGGCAGCGTGACCGGGGCCATTTCCCAAGCGAAGCTGCCATCTTCGTTGGCTTTCTTGCTGCGCTCGGTCGAGGTGATCGCGAACCGGTCCATCTGCTCGCGGGTGAAGCCGTACTTCGCGACGCAATCCTCGGCGAAGACGCCCATGGCCTTGCCGGCTCCGTGGGGCAGTTTCTCGTAGGCGTCCTCCAGGCCGTCGATCGCCATGTGGTCGTAGAGGGCGGCCTGCCCGTACTTCACGCCCTTGCGCAGCGCCGTCAGGTGCGGGGCGTTGGTCATGCTTTCCATGCCCCCGGCAATGACCACGTCGGCACTTTCGCCCTGCAGCATGTCGTGCGCGAACATCATCGCGCGCATGCCCGAGCCGCACATCTTGGACAAGGTCACCGCGCCGACCGACTGGGGCAAGCCGGCGCCGAGCACCGCCTGGCGGGCGGGCGCCTGGCCCTGCCCGGCCATCAGGCAGTTGCCCAGCAACGCCTCGTCGACCGCATCGGCGGTGATACCGGCGCGGGCGACGGCCGCCTTGATGGCGATGGCACCGAGCTGATGGGCCGCCAGCGTTGAAAAATCGCCCAACAGGCCCCCGATGGGGGTGCGTGCGGCGGAGACGATCACGATGGGGTCGCTCATGGAAAAGGTCCTGTTCACTCCGCGGGTTCTCGAAACGGGCCGGCATCGCGGGAGATACACGCCGGCCCGTGGGGCGCGTCGGCCTGATGGCGCCTCGAGGCGGCTGGCAGCGGCACAGGGGCCACGCGATCAGGGGGGCTGCCCCAAGGTTACCTCAACGGCACGCCGGATGCGGCAGGGAGCGACGTGCTCAAGCCGCCACGGCGGGTGCGGCGCTGCCATCCATGCCCGCGGCCAGCAACGCGTAGCGGGCATGCAACGCACCGATGGCGTCGTCGAAAGCCGGGGCCATGTCGATCGCCGCGCTGACGGTCATTTTCAGGTCGCGCAGCAGGCCGTTGTTGAGCCCGTAGAACCAACCGTGAACGACCAACTCCTGGCCGCGGGCCCAGGCGTCCTGGACGACGGTCGTCTGGCAGACGTTGCGGGCCTGCTCGATCACGTTGAGTTCGCCGAGCGCGTCGACGCGCAGCGCGGACGGCAGGGTCTGCAGCCAGCCCAGGTGGCGGTTGCGGACGTCCTGAACGTGGCGGATCCAGTTGTCGACCAGTCCCACCCGGGTGTCGCCGAGCGCGGCCGCGACACCGCCGCAACGCGAGTGACCCACCACGATGATGTGGCGCACCTTGAGCATGTCGGTCGCGAACTGGATCACCGAGAGGCAATTGAGGTCGGAATGCACCACCACGTTCGCGACATTGCGGTGCACGAACAATTCACCGGGCTGCAGGTCGACCAGTTCGTTGGCCGGCACCCGGCTGTCGGCGCAGCCGATCCACAGGTACTGGGGCGCCTGCTGCTGCAGCAGACCAGTGAAGAAACCCGGGCTGCGCTGCTCGGTCTTGGCCGCCCACAGGCGGTTGCTGTCGAGGAGTTCTTGAAGCTGATGGGTCATGGGAAGGCCTGCGATTTTGGCTGGGGAGAGTGTACGCAAGCCGGCCCCGCCCGTGCCCGGAGAAAAGCGCAGGTCGGTTCCGTCCTTGCGTCCTGGGTGCGTGAAGTCAGACGGCCGCGCGGCCCTCTTCAGGGCAGGAACCGGTGTGCCGGTCCTGCCCCGACCATGAAAAAAACCCCCTGAAGAATTGCCAGGCAAGTGTCCAGCGCCCCCTAGGCGTTGCGCCGGTCGCAGCTCGAGCGCGCAGTCGTCGACGGGGTGACCGTGACCCGGATGCCCGAGACGCTGCCTTTCGCGCCGGCGCCGATTCCGAACTGCGCGAATGCCTTCCAGACCAGGCTGCAGCGCGCCGCCGCATCGGCGCCGCCGTCCTGCGCGATCGAGTCGAGCAGGCCGTTTCGCATGTGCTCGAACGCGGGGCCGGGCGCGGTGAAGTTCATGGCGTCGACGAACAGGGCGAACAAGGCGTCGTTGCTGCGTCCGCTCGCCAGCCACAGTTCCCGCAGCCGCCACATGGCGGCGGCGTAGATTTCGCCGTCGTCGTGAACGCTGACCCCGGCGACGTCGGCGTAGGTGAGCGGGTAGCCGCTGTAGCGGTGGCGGCGAATGCCTTCGGGCTTGCCGGACGCGTAGCTGGCCAGGGTGTCGTTGCCGTTCATGAGGAAGGCGACGACGTCGCTGGCGCCCTCGCCCACGGCGCCGGCGAGCGGGCCGTTCATCTTGCCGATCATCCGCATCGTGAGGCCATGGCCGTACTCGTGCGAGACGATGTCGGCGTCCAGGTCGCCGTCCCGGGCCGTCGCTCGCGATCCCGGCTGGGTCCAGAGGTACATCTGCATGCGGGGCGAGGTGCCGTCGGGAGGGGTCGCGAAATTGGCGTTGTTGGTGCCGCCGCCGTCCTGTGCTTCGGCATTCACCGGGTCGTTGCCCACGCCGCCGTTCGTGAAATTGACCTTTTGGAAGTTGCCCGCTGCCTCGTCGAAACCGTGCGTGAACAAGACATCGTGCAAGCGGTTGACGGTATAGAACAGGTTTTGAACCGCGACCTCGCGGTTGGCAGGGGTCGTGGGCGCGGCGTTCAGGTTCGCGAGCGCGATGAAGCTGCCATCGCGGACGACCGTGCCCCCGGGATCGGGCGCGTCGGTGTCGGCGGCGTCGAGGTAGGCATGGGCGTTGTTGCCGGTGATGTCGATCGACTTCTGGGTGCCGCTGCCCAGCCAGCCGTTGGGTGACGGCGGTTGGCCGCTGCCGGAGCCCCCTTTCGGTCCGTCGACGCGGGTTTGCGGGCCGCGCGCGGGGTCGGCCGTGAACACGTGGTAGCTGTCGTTCGCGGTGCGGTTCTCGACCGCCAGCACGCGGCCGTCGCCGCCCACCAGGGTGAGGTCGAGCTGGTTGCCACGGCGGCTCCACGTCTGTACCGAATAACCTTCGGCCAGGCCGCCGTCGGTCTGCGGGATCAGGACCCGGGTCACCGTCGCGTCGCCGTGAAAATAAGGGTCGCCGCCGAACCTGAGCGCGCTGCCTTGGCGCACTCCTGGGGTGAGCCGGCTGGCATGCGCGGGATGAACGCGTGCCAACGCGGCACCGAGTGCCCGTGTTTCATCGACCGCTGCGGGTCGGGGCCGCTCGCGGGGTATCGGCGCCAGACCGCCGACCCATTGGACCAGTGCGCCGTCCGCGTTGAAAATGCCCTTGACCGCACCGCCATGGACCGCCAACCCACCGATCTGCTGCGTCAGCTTCACCTGCTGGCGGGAACTCGTGCCGATGGGCTGCGCGGCCACCTCGACCAGCGAGGCGAGCGTGGCCTCGCTGGCACCCTGGGCGCGCAGGACATCGGCGATGCGGGCCCGCGGCGCGGCCC
>JALYHO010000296.1 GCA_030776545.1 Pseudomonadota bacterium
CCCCAGCCGCCCGCAGCCACCAAGGTGACCTACGCTGCCGACGCCTTCTTCGACTTCGACAAGTCTGTCCTCAAGCCCGAAGGCAAGGCCAAGCTCGACGACCTGGTCAGCAAGATGAGCGGCTTGAACCTCGAAGTCATCATCGCCGTCGGCCACACCGACTCGATCGGCTCCGATGCCTACAACCAGCGCCTGTCGGTGCGTCGTGCCGACGCCGTCAAGGCCTACCTGGTCAAGAAGGGCATCGAGAAGAACCGCGTCTACACCGAAGGCAAGGGCAAGAAGCAGCCTGTCGCCGACAACAAGACGGCGGCCGGTCGCGCCAAGAACCGTCGCGTGGAAATCGAAGTCGTCGGGACCCGTCCCAACAAGTGATCGAGCCGGGCCCCCGTGGCCCGTCGATGACCACCCCGCCACGGCGGGGTTTTTTACGGGCGCCGCATGCCCGATCGCGGTGCGGCGCGCGTTCACTATCAGTGCGTTGCAGATTCGCTACCATGCGCACATGATCAATGCCGACCCCCAAGAGCTCGCCAAATTCAGCGAATTGGCCCACCGGTGGTGGGACCCCGAGAGCGAGTTTCGGCCCCTCCACCGCATCAACCCGTTGCGGCTCGACTGGATCGACCGGCAAGCGAGCCTGCAAGGCCGCACGGTGGTCGACATCGGTTGCGGCGGCGGCATCCTCGCCGACTCGATGGCACGCCGTGGCGCCACCGTGCTCGGCATCGACCTCTCGGCCAAGGCCTTGAAGGTGGCCCAACTGCACGCCCTCGACGCCGGCACCGAGCGCATCGACTACCGCGAAATTTCCGCCGAGGCCCTCGCCGCCGAAGCCCCCGCGAGCTTCGACACCGTCACCTGCATGGAGATGCTCGAGCACGTGCCCGACCCCGCCTCGGTCGTGCAGGCCTGCGCGGCGCTGGCCAAGCCTGGCGGGTGGGTGTTCTTCTCGACCATCAACCGCAACGCCAAGGCGTTCCTGCAGGCGATCGTCGGCGCCGAGCATGTGCTGGGACTGCTGCCCAAAGGCACGCACACCTACGCGCGCTTCATACGGCCCAGCGAGCTGGCGAGCTGGTGCCGCCCCGCCGGGCTCGAACTCGGCGCCACGCGAGGCTTGCAGTACAACCCGCTGACGCGGCGCTACTTTCTCTCGAGCGACACCAGCGTGAATTACATGATCGCCTGCCGCAAACACGCGTGAGCCCGTTGCGCGCCGTACTCTTCGATCTCGACGGCACCCTGGTCGACAGCGCCCCCGACCTGGCCGGCGCCGGCAACGACATGCGAGCGGCGCGCGGCTTGGCGCCGTACCCGTTGGCGCACTATCGACCGATGGTCGGATCCGGCGCCCGGGGCATGGTCGGCCGGGCCTTTGCCGTGACGCCCGATGACGCCTCCTTCGCCGAACTGCGCGACGAGTTCCTGCGCTGCTACGAAGAACGCATGACCCGCGAGACCCGCGTCTTCCCCGAGATGCGCCCCGTCCTGGAGGCCTTGCAGGCCGCCGGTCGCCCCTGGGGCATCGTCACCAACAAAGCGACGCGCTTCGGCGACCCGCTGGTGCGGGCGCTCGGCCTGCTGCCACCGGCGGCCACGCTCGTCTGCGGAGACACCACCGCGCATTCCAAGCCCCACCCGGCGCCACTGCTCGAAGCGGCCCGGCGGATGGGCATGGCGCCCGGCGACTGCGTCTACGTGGGCGACGATCTGCGCGACGTCCAGGCCGGACACGCCGCCGGCATGCAGACCATCGCCGCCGCCTGGGGCTACCTGGGCGCGGGCGACCCGGTCCAGGCCTGGGGCGCGCATCACGTCGCACAAACCCCAGCCGACCTCTTGAAGCTGCTCCGAATGGACTAAAATAGCCCTTCTGGGGCTGACCTGGCTTCGACGAGGGTGCGGAGTTGGAACAGTGCACGCCGAGCACCAGTTCGCTCGTAAATCCACTGGAAACAAAGTAACTGCGAACGACTCTTCGTACGCCCTCGCCGCTTAAAACCGGTGAGCCTCGCAACAGTTGGCCGATGGGCTGGGTCTCCGGGGTAACCTGAAGACTGCGAGGTCATACACATTGGCTCGTCCCTGGTTGGGTCACTCTTCCAGGGATCAAATCAAGTGAATCGAGATGCGAATAGCGTGCTGCTGCGCGATCCGCAGATCTAAAACCAAATCAGTCAGCTAAGCGCGTAGATCTGCCCGGCAATGGCTTTCGGACGGGGGTTCGATTCCCCCCAGCTCCACCAATCACGGTTCCCAGACGTTCCGAGAAGGTCCCGAAACCCCTAGAGACTCACCGCTCTAGGGGTTTTTTTCATGCCCCGTGAGTTGCATGAAAAACGCCATCGCGGTCTCGCGGGCGCCAACGAGGGCGCGCGGTCCGCTGTCACGCTTCAAAGTTGGCCCACGGCATCGTTTGGGGCACGCCAGCCGCCATAATCAACGCACAAACTTGGAGCCCGCGGTCCCGGCCGAAGCGTGAAAAAAAATCGCAACTATGCGCTGGGCTCAATTCTCGGCGCTTTAGTACTGGTCAGCGTGGTCCCGGCGATTTTGGTCGCGGCGGCGCTGGTGTTTCGCGACTATCAGGTTCATCGCGACGAGGCTTATCTCGGTGCGGTGCTAAAAGCACGAGACATTGTGTCCAGTCTGGACCAGGAGATATTAAGGTTCGAATCGACTCTGAACGTCCTCGCCACCTCCCGGGAATTGAAGACAGACACGTTCGATGCTTTTTACGAGCGCGCCATCAACGCGCTCGGCGCAGGGGATATTCTCAACTTCGTCCTGCTCGACCCCGCAGGGAGGCAGAGAATCAATACTTTGCGCCCATGGGGCGAAGCGCTTCCAACGTCGGGCGCTCCGGAAGAAGCGTTCGACGTGCTACAGACAAAAAAAACCGTGGTGACGGGTTTGTTTGTCGGAACGCTGACGAAAAAGCCGACTTTGGCCGTGTGCGTCCCCGTGATGCGGGGAGCGGCCGTCGTCTACATACTCTGCGCCAGCGTCTTGGCAGATAAGCTCACAGACACCCTGGTTCGACAGCAGTTGCCAAAAGGATGGATCGCTGTGGCGCTTGACCGACACATGATGATCCTGGCGCGTTCGCGCGACGGTGAACGTTTCATCGGACAGCGTGCCGTTCCGGCCCTCGCCGCCGCCGTTTTGGGGTCGAATGAAGGAACGCTGGAAAGCGTGACCAAGGACGGCGTGACAGTGTTGACCGCTTTCAGTCGATCCAGGGTGTCCGGATGGAGCGTGGCGGCGGGCGCTCCGAAGGCGGTTCTGTTCGAAGAACTGGTGCGGTCGCTGGCGTGGGTTTCCATCGCATCGTTCATCGTGCTGGCGATCGGCATCGGCTTGGCGTTGTATTTGGCAAGAAGAGTCGGTACGTCTGTTCGTGATTTGATTGTTCCGGCGCTTGCTATTGGTTCGCAAAATGCTCCAGACCTTCGGAGATCTGTCGTCAGCGAGGTCGCGGCCCTCACCGACGCCATCGCCGAAGCCGCCAAGCGACACATTCAAGTCAAACATCTGGCAGAGCACGATGCGCTGACTGGGCTGTGTAATCGTCTGCTGTTGGAAGAATTGGCCAATCAACGTATCGAATCTGCCATTCGAAAGGAGGGGTCTATTGCAATCCTTGCCATTGACCTGGATGGCTTCAAGGAAGTAAACGACCTCCATGGACACGCCGCTGGCGATGGGGTTTTGAGAATCGCTGCGGAACGAATAACCTCTTGCGTGCGTGGCGCCGATGTTCGCGCGCGCATCGGAGGCGACGAGTTCATCGTGCTCCTCGACGAGACGACCGCTGGCTCCGCAAAAATCGTGGCCGACAAGCTTCTGGCCAGGCTCGGCCAGCCCTATCCCGGCGTCATCCCACACGTCACCGCGAGCATCGGCGTCGCGGTGTGGCCGAACTCCGGCCGGTCATTCACCGAGTTGCTGGTTCGAGCAGATGTCGCCATGTACGAAGCCAAGCGGGCGGGAAAGGGGCGGGCGGTTTTTGATCGCGAGCGTTGACTTGGGGGAACGGGTCGAGCTCATCACGTCCCTGGCACGAGCGAGTGACGTCCCCCGAGAGGGAACGATCGTGGAACCGACCGAACAGAGGCTGTAAAAATCGATCCCACCATCGTGCATCGGTCTAGTGTCGACCGCGTCGACGTGCCAGCCCCGTGACCACGCAAATGCCACCCAGCATCATTGCCCATGTTTGCGGTTCGGGAACGGCCGCAACCGGAAGAGCGGTCGATGTCAGAAAAACTCCCGAATCGGACGTCATGGTGGCCCCTCCTGACAGAGACACCCCGATGGTCCCCGTGTGGTCGAATGCGCAGAACGCGTGGCTGCAGTCGGTATTCAAATCCAGGTTCACCGAGGAGCGCTGACCGTCGGTGACTTGCACCACGCCGGTGAAGTCGAAACCCGTGGGGGTTTCGTTGCTGAACGAATAGCTCAACCAGCCCTGGGGGGGCAGATTGTTGCTCGGACCGTTGTGCCCCTGGTAACTGCTATTTCCGTTTACGTCGGTGGCGCCGCCGAGTTCGTAGAAAGACGCGCCAGCGAAGTCGAGCCGATATTCTTGGTTGGCGGACGCATAGCTCGGGTCAAGAAGCGAGAACGATCCGTCGAGATGCGCTTTGACCGTGACGTCGCTGGTCCCGCCACCGGACACGTGGAAGGTGAGCTTGTCGGCGAGAGCAGCCTCGGCCAGCCCGCGGGCGGTGCCACCGGCCCTGACGCGCACCAGGCCGCCAGCCAGGTCAGCGCTTGCGCTCGCCACAGCCGCCTCGGCATGGCCGGCATCGCTACTGCCCGCGGAGGATAGGGCACCCTGAGTGGCGCCCAGAGGCAGCGGTGCCGAGTCGATCCCGTACCGTGAGTTGCCGCTGGAAATCGTTCCCCCGCCATTGGAGATGGAAATTCCCGGGCCGCTCGCATAGCTCGCGCTACCGTTTCCGGTGTAGCCATAGGTCCCGACAACCACGTTATTGAGGTAGATACCGGTCCCGCTGGGCGTCATCGCTTGGGCCGAAGAATGTTGCACTGCATATAGAGCCATGGCGCCTAACAAGATGCGGGGAGTGATACCCATCTGGCTGAGAGTCCGAGCGGTGTTCATGAAAATCTCCGGGGGTTGGGGGAGGTCAAGGAGATCCGACTTTCCCTTGTTGGGCGTGACGGGATCGTGACTGCCACCCTGGTGCCGCCCCCCGCGAATGCGGGGGGCGACGGCGCGGGGCCGGTCGTCTCGGGCCTGGTTTTCGCCGCTTGTTGGTTTTTGTTCGGGCCGAAGGTGGGATATTCTGCGTGCGCCCGAAGCAGCGAATGGAAAGCTCAATGCCAGGCGTAGCCGTCGACGCCCCCGTTTGGTTGTTGCTTCATGGAAGCAGCGCGGCACTTCACGTGGGCGGCCAGGTTTCGTTCCTGGAACGCAAATCGGCGGCGCTGTTGGCCTACCTGCATTGCGAGGGTCAAACGCCGCGCGCTCGACTGGCCGGCCTGCTCTGGCCGGAGACCTCTGGCGATGGAGCGCGTGGCAACTTGCGCCAGTGCCTCGCGCGGTTGCGAAAGTTATCCGTCCGGCTCCTGGCGGATGCCGACGGTCTGTTGTCGATCGCGCCCGGCGTGACCGTCGCACCGCCGCCGTCGTTGCGATCCCCGTTGCTGGGTTCATTTCAATATGCGGACTGTGAGGAATTTGCCCGCTGGCTTGATTGGCGCCAACAATCGGAGCAATCGCTGCACCGCGCCAGCGTGGTTGCCGATTTCAAAGCGGCCAAGCTCAGTGGGGATCTTGAGCGAGCGCAACAATGCGCCGACGCTTTGCTCGCGCTCGACCGAGAGTCCGAGGACTCGTACCGGCTGCTCATGGAAGTGGCCTACCTGAGAGGCGATTTTGCAACCGCCATCGCATTGTGGAATCGCTGCCGGGACATGTTGCGCGAGCTCTATGGGGTTCCGGCGTCATCGGTCACCAATGACCTCGCGGCAATGGTTCTTTCCGCCGCTCGCGCCACCGAGGGGCGCCGAGCGGCGACTGCCTCTGCGATTCCCTTGTCACTGCTGCGCCCACCTCGGTTGATCGCACGAAACGCCGAGCTCGCGTCCATGTTCGCTGCGTGGCGCGCCGGTGACCTGGTCTGCATATGCGGCGAGGCGGGCATCGGCAAGAGTCGCCTGCTGGCGGAGTTTGCCGCGGTGATCGGGCCGTGCGTCAGAGTGGCGGCGCAAGCTGGCGATGCGGTGCAACCGTTCGCCTCCCTCAATCGCTTGGCCGCCGCGGCGATCGATCGCTTTTGTCCGGCAATCGCCAGTGATCGCGCACATTGGGTCGCGCGGCTCTTGCCCGCTGCCGCGTCTCTGGTTCCGGGTCAATTGGTGGCACCGTTGCAAACGGACCGGGAGCGCGTCCTCGCGCTCCACGCCCTGCGTGGCTTGTTCGCGGACTGCATGGACCGTGGCTGCAAAGCGCTCATCCTCGACGACCTCCAGTATGCCGACCGTGCGACGATCGAGGCGTTACCCGAATTGGTCGCACCGCTTGCAGACCATTGGACGTCTGATGACCCCGGGAGCACGGCGCCGCGCTTCGCTTTTGCAAGTCGCCTGGAAAAACTTGATTCGCCGGTGACAGCACTGCTCTCTGCCTGGTCGAGCAATCCGCAGTTCATGCGCCTTGATCTTGCACCCCTCCCGGCATCCGGAATTCGGGAGCTGATCGCCAGCCTTGAGCTACCACTGACCGACAACCTTCCCGCGCGTCTCGAAGCCAAAGTTGGAGGCAACCCGGCTTTTGTGCTCGAGTCCATCAAGCTCTTGATATCACTCGGTGAGTCGCAGCGCGAGCCGCAGTCTCTCCCTGTGCCGCGTGGCATCGAAGCAGTCATTCAACAGAGAATTGAATTATTGAGCGCGCCCGCGCGCCACATCGCCCAGCTCGCCGCGATCGCGGGGGGCGGCTACACGGTGGCGATGGCCGCGGAGGCACTTGCTTGCCCGGTATTCGCCCTGACCGAACCCTTGCGCGAGCTCGAAATGCGACAGGTTCTCGCTGGGCGACAGTTCGTGCATGACGTGGTAGCAAGCGCAGTGCAACGTTCAATCCCGGCTGCAGTTGCCGAATTCATGCATCGTTTCGTTGCGGAGCACATGGAGTCGCATGGGGGTGATCCTGCACTGATTGCGAGCCACTGGGACGCATGCGGCGATGCGCACCGCGCGGGCCTCTGCTACTTGCGCGCCGCGGTCGCCGCACAAGCGGCTGTCCGGCTTCGCGAACAAGCCGAATTCCTGGACGCTGCTGCCGACTGTTTTTTACGGTCGGGCTCGAATGACGATCTCTTCAACGCCCTGGATCAACGATTGGACGTTGAATCTGTTGCGGATCGGGTGACCGTGCGAGGTGGACTGGTCACCCGGCTCGAGTCTTTGGCCCGTACCGAAGAGCAGCAGGTGAGAGCGCTTTTGCACAGGATATCGATTGCGGGCGAGCACGCGCAGTCGCTTGGACTTGTCGAACTGAACGACGGTCTGCGTAGATCCCGAGCACTCAGGCAGAATCACCTGGCATTCAAGTTTTGCGAGCCAATTGCAACTCATTTGGCTTTGCAAGGCCAGTTCGATGCTGCGCTGTCGCTCACCGACTCGTTTTTGCCATGGGCCGAGTCACAGACCGATTTGCGGCTGCGCGGTCAGCTGCTTCGGACGTTCGGCGTCGTTCATGGACTTTGCGACCGCCTCTTGCCGGCCATTGAGTATTTCGAGCGCGCCAACGCCGAATTTTCTGTAGCTGGCGACGACCTGGGGCGATTGCCAACCCTTAGCAACATCGGTTTGATGCGCCATTGGCGAGGGGAACTCGAAGCAGCGCGCACCACGCTCAATCAAGCCAGCGCGCTTCGCGATCGATTGCATGGCAGCGGCGCCGCTTTGGTCATTGAAAGCAATCTGGCAGCGGTTTTGCGCGATCTCGGAGAATTCAAGAATGCCAACGATCGCTTCGAGGATATTTCCGCGCAGTGGCGCTCGATGCAACATGGAAGCGATGAGCCGCCCACAGACCTGGTCGTCGTTGAGAACCACCAGGCGCAGCTTTGGCTCCTGTTAGGGCAGCCCACGCGCGCTCTCGAATGCTTGCGCGCTGACGACACCCGGACTGACTCCCGCTTTCGCGCGCGTCGCATCGCTCTGCGTCTGCGTGCGGCAAGAATGGAAGGGCGGGATGCGCGCTCGCTGGGAGGGGCTGCGGTTGAGGTTTGCGCCGAACTGACATCCGAGTTCAATCGCGTCTTGTTTGAATTGGAATGGTTTCGAGGCCTTCCGGCGGCCGAGGCCGCGAAGGCGTTCGCGAGTTTGTTCGGCAGGGCGGCAATCGTCCAGCGGCCGGCGCTTCGAGTGCATACGGCCGTTCGGGCGGCACAGGCCCGAATGGCGGCGGGCGAGCACCCGGATGCTCTCGAGTGGGCCGAGTTCATTTCAGGCGAGCTGGCCATGTTCGAGCCATTCGACATGGATCCTGTCGAGGCTTGGTTAACGGTATACGACGTGCTGCGACACAATCACCAGACCACCGCCGCGGGCCAAGCGCTATCCCGCGGGATGGAAAAGATGCGTCAAAACCTGGCGCGCTTACCGTTGGAGTGGCACAGTTCATACGCTCGTCTGCATCGAGGCGCTTTGGGCCCGGCCATCGAGGTCTGACTGCACGGTAGAGTTCCTGACCCCACTTCGATTCAGCGACCTGCATGCCAGCCAGCGCGGGAGGTGCGGCAAGGCGCTTGGATCGGTGACGCAGTGATCCCGACAATCGGCGCCCCGGTCGGAGTCCCCGATCCGGCAGCAGCTCGCTGATGCCTCGACTGCCGCGTTGTGACCGGCCCGCCAATGGCCGGGGCACTGTTCCGAGGTTCACGCGCCCGGGAGATGTCCTATGCTGTGCGACATGATTGCCCGACGCGCATCGTTCGCCGCGAAATCGGTCCGCCTCCCGTGCAAGGCCGGGTCGGTCCGATGCCCGCCGAACTCGGCCGTCAGGGCATCTTTTCTCGGCGAGGTTCGAGCGTGGACCGAATGTCGCGCTCGGTAAAGCAATTCGGGCTTGGGTTCCAAGCGCTGGCTGTCCTGCCCAATGACGCGCGGATCGCCATGTTGCGGTGGCTCGGTCTTCATATCGGGGCCCACGTCGCCATCTACCCTCACGTTTTTTTCGGCTCTGAAAAATGCGCGATCGGGGACGGGTCGTTCGTCAGCGTGAACTGTTTTTTCGATGGATCCGACCGAATCACGATCGGCCAGAACGTCTCGGTCGCAGCGGGTGTCCAACTCATCACGAGCACCCACGATATCGGGCCGCCCTCCCGGCGCGCGGGTGCTCTGCGGGGCGCGCCCGTCGTCATCGGGAACGGCTGTTGGCTCGGCGCTTCTTGCATCGTCTTGCCAGGCGTCACTGTCGCCGAGGGTTGTGTCGTCGCTGCGGGTGCCGTGGTCGCGAAGAGCACCGAGCCAAATGGTTTGTACGCGGGCGTTCCGGCCCGACGGGTGCGCACGCTCGAGACGGCGACGTCGAAAGGCTGAAGTGTGCCGCCACCGCTCCCGCCCGGCGTCACCGCGTCGCGCAGTGCTCGGCGGTCGGCAAGGGCAGGGCGCTGGCCATGCGCGCCCATACCGCGCGCCAAGCGTCCCAGTCGTGTCCTCCAGGGGCGGTGAACACCTGGGTGGCGGGCAGCGCGGCACGGAGGACTTCGTCGTTGTAGTGGAATCGGTCGTCGTCCCCGTACCCGAGAAAGAGCGGCAATTTCGAGACCTGCGAGTCGGCAGCCGTCTGCGCCTGCAGCCAGTGCCACAGGATGACATCGATGTCGTCCCCGGTGACGAGGGGAGAGGGCCAGTGGGCCAGCCCGCCGGCCCGCTCGATCTCTCTCGCGGTGAGGCGCGTCCCCAGATAGGGAGCGATGAGGACGATTCCGTCGACATCGTCGGGGTGCGCGTCGGCGTACAAGATCGAGCCGACCGCCCCGATCGAGATGCCCACGAGCCAGATGTGCCGGTAACCCCGCGCGCGCGCCGGACGGATCACGTCGGCGGCAAGGCGATCGATCACGCTTCGGTTGTGGTAGTACCCGACGTGTGCGTCGACGAGTAGCAGGTCGACGGCCAAGTGGTGCTCGCGAACGATGTTCACGAAGCCCTCGCTCGAGAACTCCTCAGGCAGCGAATACGACCCCGGCAACATCACCAGGAGAGTGTCCGAAGGTGCCGTACAGCGCGCCGGTTCGGACAATGTGCGCATGGGGACGACCGTCGGGCGCCACAGGGCGCATCCCGTCATCAGCAAGGGCGCTGCCAGACAAAGCCATCGGATGAAGATTGCCATTCGCGACAGTCTATCTGTCGCCGGCGCTGGCGGTATGGGTGGGTCGCCTATTGGCTCGTTCGGCCGGCGCCGCGCGGTGTCCTTCGGCGACTGGCGGCAACCACCGCCAGGAGACCAAGACCGGTGAGGGCGAGGGTGGTCGGCTCAGGGACGTTCGCCACGGTTTGCGACAGGGCGGTCTGCGTCCCGTCGAACGTCCCGGCGTTTTCGAAGGTGAGACCGGTCACGAAGGCCGTGGGGTTGCCGGGATCGAGTGCGGCGCGCGGGTCGATGCCGGTGACTTCGAAAAACGAGACGCCCCCGGCGCCGAATTCGAACACCTGCCCGCCGGCAAGATTCGCCACGAAGACCAGCTTGCCGTGCGCGTCCTTTTCCCAGAGCTTGAAGCGACCGGCAATGCCGCTCGGGAGCACGACGCTGGCGAAGGTCGGGTCGCCTGCGCCGATCTGGTAGTCGTAGCCCGTCGCCGCGGCGGGATCGATGTAGTAGGTTCGGCCACTGACCACGGCCATGTTGAATTGGAAGACGCCGTTCGCGAGCACCACGGGCAGGTTGACCGGTGGCCCGCCGCCGACATTCGGTGTGAAGTCGGCATAGCTTCTTGAAATCGACGCGAGGTTGCCATTGCCCAGATGCGTGCTGAGACCGTCCCTGGTCTGGAGGATGTCGATTTCGATCGAGTAATTCTTGCCTGGGGTGAAAGCGTAGTTCGGTACCGTGAAGTCTGCTGCTGTCACCGTGTGCGAGGTGACGTTGGGCGCGACATTCAAATTCGTGACCTGACCGCTGTTGAGAGGCCCACGCTTCGGATCGAGATTGATCAGCGACTTGTCGATGATGTTGAGGCGATAGCCGTTGACCAGTGCGCCCGCCGGCGGCGCCCAGCTGAAGGTCGGGTTCAGGCTCGTCCCGGAGAGCGTGATGCTCTGGACGAAGGGTGCGATCGCGGCCGTACCGGGCAGCGACACCATCGCCGACGCGGAATCGGTGCCGTTCGTGAACTTGAGCGTGTAGGGGCCCAGCCAGTTCGTATTGACCGGGATCTTGCGCTCGAAGAAGTTGGGTAGCAAAGGCGATGGCACGAATGAAATGCCGAAACTTTTGGCCGCGTTCGTGGCGGTGTCGACCGTGGTGGCGATGCCGGTCGTTCCATGAGCGCCATTGGGCGTCACCGTGGCTCCGAAACGCAGGAAATGCCCGGTCGAGAACCCGTCTGAATTGATGTTGTCGTTCTCGAAATTCAGGAACGGCGTCGTGATGCTGACCGGTAGCGGGAATGCGGACGAGCACCAGCCCGTCCCTGCAGCCACGAGGACGGCCACTGCGATCGATTTGCGGCGTGCGGTCATGCTCACTCCAGGGTTGGATCGCAATGTGGCGTACCGAAAGGGGAGCGAACAGCCCCTAACCCTAGGGGCATCGAAAGGAGTGCCCCGCGAACGCAAGTCCTTAACTGGGCCGCCGCCCGGCCTCACGCCGGTGGCCCGCGGGCGTGAAAACGAAGTCCGAGCACGCGTCGTCCTTGCAGCGCCAGCGGCCTGCGGTCGAAGGGACGACGCATTTGACCGGGTCGGTGCACGTTCTTTGGATCTCTTCCTGCATGGTCGCGCAGGGGTTCGCGACGTTGCATGGCGGATGGGTCGCTGCCGAGAAGAAGCGGCACATGTCCACGTAGGCTTGGGCTTTGACCTTGCCGACGTCGGCCAGGCACGAGCGCGGGGCACCCTCGGCAGCGCCGACAAAAAACATCAGGGCGAGCATCAGCGCGTTGGGCATGATCGATTGGGTGAACGACGAGGCAGTGGCTTGCGGGTCGACGCGACCCTGGCGTGGAAAGTGTACTGAATGGTCCGTGCCGGCGGCCTGGCGAGCCCTCACGAACCGACGCTCGTTCGATCGAGCTTTTCCGGCGACCGACGGGACCCCCGCGCCCGACGCAGGTAGAGCGCCGTGAGGCTCTCCTGCGAGCGCGCCACCGCCTCCGGCGGCCCTGCGACCAGCACCCGGCCCCCGGCGTCGCCCCCGCCCGGTCCCATGTCGATGACCCAGTCGCTTTCGGCGATCACGCCGAGGTCGTGCTCGACCACCACCACGGTGTTGCCGCCATCGACCAGGCGCTGGAGTTGTGCCATCAGCAGTGCGACGTCAGCCGCATGCAGGCCGGTGGTCGGCTCGTCCAGCACGTAGAGCGCGTCGCCGCGGTGGGCGCGCTGGAGTTCGGTCGCGAGCTTGATGCGCTGTGCTTCACCGCCCGAGAGTTCGGTTGCCGGTTGACCCAGGCGCAAATAGCCGAGGCCGATGTCGCGCAGCAAACCGAGGGCTCTGGCGATCGCGAGGTCGTCGACGAAGAACGCGTGTGCGTCGTCGACCGTCATGTGCAGCACGTCAGCGACATTCTTGCCACGCACTCGGATCGCCAGGGTGGCATCGTTGAAACGGGCACCATGACACGTCGGGCAGGGGGCGTAGACGCTGGGCATGAACAGCAGCTCGACCATCACGAAGCCCTCGCCTTCGCAGGTCGCGCAGCGTCCCTTCGCGACATTGAACGAGAACCGGCCGGCGTCGAAGCGGCGTGAACGCGCAGCCGGCGTGGCCGCGAACAGTTTGCGCACGGCGTCGAACAGGCCGGTATAGGTCGCGAGATTGGATCGCGGCGTCCGGCCGATGGGTTTTTGGTCGACCAGGACCAGTCTGGCGATGCTGCCGATCCCCCCGTGGAGGTGCCCGCCGACGCGCCCGACGGCATCGTCGTGGAGCGCTTCGGGATCGGCGTCGCTGGCCGGTGGTTCGGCCCCCAACTGTTCGCGCACCAGATCGACGAGGGCCCGAGTCACGAGGCTCGATTTGCCCGAACCCGAGACGCCGGTCACGGTGGTCAATGCCCGCAAGGGAAAACTTGCGTCCACCGCCTGCAGGTTGTTGATGCTCACCCCACGCAGGTTCAGCCAGCCGAGCGGGGTTCGCACCTCGCGCGTCGACGCGGACGGCGCTGCGAACAAGTAGCGCGCCGTGTGCGAGTCGACGATCGCCCGCAGGCCATCGGGCGGCCCGCTGTAGAGCACCCGACCCCCGCGCTCGCCGGCGTCGGGTCCGACGTCCACCAGCCAGTCCGCGCGCCGCATCGTCTCCAGGTCGTGCTCGACGACGAAAATCGAATTGCCGGTGCGCTTGAGGCGTTCCAGGGCCTGCATCAGGGCGTCGCTGTCGGCGGGGTGCAGGCCCGCCGAAGGCTCGTCCAGGACGTACACGACCCCGAACAGATTCGAGCGGATCTGGGTCGCCAGGCGCAGACGTTGCAGCTCGCCGGGGGAGAGGGTCGGGGTGCTGCGTTCGAGCGTCAGGTAGCCCAGTCCCAGCTCCTGCAGGGTACTGATGCGGGCCAACAGGTCGCTCGCGATGCGTTGCGCGGCGATGCGCTTTTCCTCCGACAGGTTGGGCGTGCGCCTGGCGTCGTTCGCGTTCGCATGCGAGGCGCCGCCGGCGGCCACCCGGCGGCGGGTGTCGCGTTGCGACGCCGCGCGACTGAGGGTGTCGGCGCTGCCCGCCGGACCGAACTCGCCGCGCGCCGCGGGCGCCAGCGCCGCGGCCACGCCGTTCAGGGGCAACTGCGACAACGCGCCGATGTCCAGACCGGCGAACGTGACCGACAGTGCCGCGGGTTTGAGTCGCTTGCCGCCACACGACGGGCAGGTGGTGCCGATCATGAATCGGGCCGCGCGCTTTTTCATCAAGGCGCTTTGGCTGTGCGCAAAGGTTTGAAGGACATGCTTGCGGGCGCCGATGAACGTCCCCTGGTAGCTCGGCGGAGTCCGGCGGCGCAGGGCGGTGCGAGTCTCCGAAGGGCTGAAGCCAGCGTAGACCGGGACGGTCGGCTGCTCGTCGGTGAAGAGGATCCAGTCGCGATCCTTCTTGGGCACGTCGCGCCAAGGGATGTCGACGTCGAACCCGAGAGTCACCAGGATGTCGCGCAGGTTCTGTCCTTGCCAGGCCGTCGGCCAGGCGGCCACGGCGCGTTCGCGGATCGTCAGCGTCGCGTCGGGTACCAACGTCTTTTCGGTGACTTCGAACACGCGACCCACACCGTGGCACGTCGGACACGCGCCTTGCGGCGTGTTCGGGGAAAAATCCTCCGCATAGAGCATCGGCTGTTTGGGCGGGTAGCTGCCCGCGCGTGAAAACAGCATGCGTACCAGGCTCGACAGCGTGGTCACGCTGCCGACCGACGATCGGGCGTTCGGCGTCCCGCGCTGCTGCTGCAGCGCGATGGCGG
>JALYHO010000297.1 GCA_030776545.1 Pseudomonadota bacterium
CCTCCGGAGAATAGCTTGCAAAGTGCAGTGACGACAGACACGCAGGCGGGCTCGGGCGGGGCCTTGCCGACTGAGGGGCGACACTCGGAGACGATCCACGGCCACTCGAGGGCGAGCATCGCCGGGCTCGGCCTTGCGGCGCTCGGCGTCGTGTTCGGCGACATCGGCACCAGCCCCCTCTACACGCTCAAGACGGTCCTGGACCTTACGGGTGGGACCGCCCCGGACACCATCCTGGGCATTCTCTCGCTCCTGGTGTGGACCTTGATCGTGGTGACGACGGTCAAGTACGCCGGCTTCGCGATGCGCTTCGACAACAATGGCGAGGGCGGCATCCTCGCCTTGATGGCGCGACTCGGCGGCAGGGCCGGAACCCGTCCGGTCCTCGTCGCCGTGGGCCTGCTGGGAGCCGCGCTGATCTACGGCGACGGGGCGATCACCCCGGCGATCTCGGTGCTCTCGGCGCTCGAAGGGCTCAAGCTGGTCGAGCCCGGTCTCGCGCCCTACGTGCTGCCCCTGGCGATTTTCGTTCTGGTGGCGCTGTTCGCACTGCAGCCGCTCGGGACCGAGACCATCGGCCGGGCATTCGGGCCCGTCATGGGCCTGTGGTTCGTGACCATGGCGGCCCTCGGCATCGGCGGAATCGTCCACCACCCCGCCGTGCTCTCGGCGCTCAATCCCTGGCATGGCCTGAACTACCTCATGCACAGTGGCGGCACCGGCTTCCTGGTGCTGGGCGGCGTGTTCCTCTGCGTGACCGGCGCCGAGGCCCTCTATGCCGACATGGGACAGTTCGGCGCCGGTCCGATCAAGCTCGCCTGGTCGGCGCTGGTCTTCCCGGCCCTGGTCCTGAACTACGCCGGACAGGCGGCTCTGCTGCTGGCCAAGGTGCCCGGTGAAGGCAACATCTTCTACCGGCTCTGCCCGAGCGGGTTCATCGTGCCCCTGATCGTGCTCTCCACCGTGGCGACCATCATCGCGAGCCAATCGATCATCACCGGCGCCTTCTCGATGACTCGCCAGGCGATCCAGCTGGGCTGGATGCCACGCCTCAAGGTGCGACAGACCTCCGCGCGCGGCTACGGCCAGATCTACGTCGGGGCGGTGAACTGGCTGCTCATGCTCGTCACGGTCGGATTGGCGCTCGCGTTCAAGAAATCCGACCACCTCGCGGGAGCCTACGGAATCGCCGTCTCCGCCACCATGGTGCTGACCACGGTCCTCCTGTTCATCGCGATGCGCGAGATCTGGAAGTGGAGCCGCGCCGCGAGCCTGGCCGTCGCCTCCGTCTTCATGGTCGTCGACGCGACGTTCCTCGCCTCCAACCTGGCCAAGCTGGCCGAAGGCGGCTACGTGCCGCTCCTGTTGGCGTCCGCGGTCTACGGGGTGATGGTCGTGTGGCACCGCGGGTCGGCGAGGCTGGTCGAGCGGCTCTCCGAGAGCCCCCGCTCGTTTCCCGCATTCATGGAGGAAATCGACCGCGAGCACGTGGCGCGCGTTCCCGGCACCGCCGTATTCCTCACTCGCGCCACCACGGGCGTGCCGCCGGTCGTCCAGTGGTACGTCCGGCACGCCCACGCGCTGCACGAGAAAGTGGTGGCCGTGCGCATCGAGGTCGCCGCGGTCCCGGTCGCCGGCCCCGGCGACCGCATTCGCATGGAGCAGGTGGCGACCGATTTCTGGACCGTGACCGCGACCTTCGGGTTCATGGAGCGGCCCGACCTGCCGGCGCTCATGTCCGAGCTCCAGACCGAGGGCTGCGCGATCGAGGTCGAGGACCTGACTTATTTCGTGGCGCTCGAGCAAGTCGTCCCACGCCGCGACGGGTCGGGTCTTCCAGCCTGGATGGCCGCGCTCTTCGGCACCATGCTGCGCAACGGGACCCGGGTTACCGACTACCTCCGCATACCGGCGGACCGCCTGGTGGGGCTGAGCAAACAGGTCGGGCTCTGAGCGCTCCGGCGCCGGCTCAACGCCTGGCGTAGAACGACGCCAGGGAATCGATTTCCGCGGCCGACAACCCGCGCGCCATGTTGCGCATCTGGGCAAAGCTGTCGTTCCTGCGCGCGCCTCTCGCAAAGCCCGTCAGCTGGGCCGCCAAATAGTTTTTCGGCATGCCCTCCAGGCGCGGCGCGCCGAGCTTGTGGTCCACGCCACCATGGCAGCTCGTGCACGCCGCGATGTTTCGCATGGCGTCGGCTGTCGCGACCAGGGCCGGCGGCGCATCGCTCGTGGTGCTCGGCGCGAAGGACCCACCCCGAAGCGACGCATAGTAGGACGCCAGGTCGGACACGTCGCGCGCCGAGAGGCGGCCCGCCATCGCCTGCATGATGGCGCTCGAGCGCTCGCCCGTCTGGTAGTCGAGGAGCTGCTTGAGAACGACTTCCTTGTGCTGACCGGCCAGACTGGGCACATCGGTCTGACTGGCGCCATGGACGCCGTGGCACATCGTGCATTGCTGCAGGGCGAGCGTGGCCCCCCTGCCGGCGGCGTCGCCCGTGTCGGGGCGGGCCATCGCCTGGCTCAAGGAGACACGGGTGGAGTGGCCGGTTCGTTCGGCATCGGCGCCATTGCGACCCCATGGCCGGGGGACGCCCGCGGCCCGGCAGATGCCCGCCCAAACCCCTTGTGCGCTGAAGTCACCCTGGACCGAAGGCAACCAGACGAACCCGATCGACACCGCTGCCAGCGTGGTTCCGACAGCGGCCAGAACGCCCCATCGAGACCACGGGTTGCGCCAAGAGTACATGCCGGGCTCGCGCATCATCGGGCCCCGACCGGGATGACCGGGACGGACGCGTCCTTCAGGACCGCCAGCTGGGCGATCGGAAAGCCGTAGTTCACGACCGTCAATGCCACCATCAACGCCACCCAGATACCGAACCCATTGAGCGCCAGCGGGGCTCTCGCGGGCATGTGCACGGCCAGGCTGAAGGTGAACGGCGCCGGCGTCGCGCGATCTTTCTTCGCACTGGCCAGGATGAAGATGAAAAGGAAGGCGGACGCCAGGAGCACGAATCCTCCGAGCGTCGAAACCACGACGGTCCAGGCCTGTGCGTGGATCGCCGGGTCGGCGTAGTCGAAATGGGCCATGCGCCGGGGCATGCCGAGCAAACCGACCCAGTGCCAGGGGCCCGTCAGGACGAGCATGCCCACGAACCACGACCACAACTGGGCCTTGACGAGGCGCTTCGGCAATACCGCGCACCCGGTGAGCTGCGGCCACAGCTCATACGCCAGCATGAAGTACATGATGACGACGGTGCCGGCGAATATCAGGTGGAAGTGCCCGGTGACCCACTGCGTGTTGTGGATGGTCTCGTTGAGCTGGTAGCTCATGTTGATCAGTCCCCCGGCGCCCCCGAGGCCGAGCATGATGAACGAGAAGGTCAGCGCCAACATCATCGGCTGGTCCCACGGCAGGGCCTTGACCCAGCCGAGCCGGCCCTGGCCTCCGCGCAGCCGGGCCGCGATCTCGACCGAGGCGACGATGGTGAAGACCGTCAGGAAGGTCGGAACGGTCACCATCGCCGTGAAGACGGCATGCATGAACTTGAAGCCCGACCCGACCTCGGGGTCGGCGAAGAGGTGGTGGATGCCGATCGGCATCGACAGCACCAGAAACAGCACGAAAGCCACCCGCGCCATGGTGTCGCTGTAGAGACGACCGCCGATCGCGCGCGGAACGATGGTGTAGAAGGCGACATAGGCCGGCATCAGCCAAAAATAGACGACGGCGTGCAGGGTCCAGGAAAAGAGCACCCGCGCGAGCCCTGCGTTGATGGTGTCGGTCAGTCCCAGCGCCGCCGGCAAGATGAGCACCAGGATCTCGACCGCGGCGCCGATGGAGGTCCAGGCCCAGAGGTAGGCGGTCGCGACGTTGCCGAACATCGCCAGCGGGACGGTCGCGCCCTTGTTCTCCTGCTTCCAGGCATTCAGGTTGATGGCCATCAGCGCCACCCACACCCAGGAGCCCACCACCACGAGCACCACGCCGAGGTAGAAGTAGGGGCTGGCGACGAGCGGGGGATAGAAGGTGTAGAGGACCGAGGCGCGGCCGGCGGCCACGGGCGTTGCAGCCATGAGCGCCCCGACCACCACGAGCCAGAAACCGCCCCAGGCCCAGCGCAGCCCGACGAGCGGTCGCTTCAGTGCCAGTTCGGTGATCGCATAGCCGAACCCCATGGCGACGAGCGTCGGAAAGACGTAGGCCATCACCGTTCCGTGCGCGGTCACGGACCGGTAGTAGAGCTCGGAGTGTCCGAGCCAGGACGAGAGCGGGCTGCGCGCGAACATTTGCCAGGCGCCCAACACCATGGCCGCTGCGAACGCGGCGAACGCGACCCAGAAGTGGGCGAGGACGAGTCTTCTAGCGAGGTACACAGCTCACCACCTTTCCGCCGCTCGCCTGGGCGAGAAACTCGTTCGGCTCGATGACCTCGACGCGGGCCCACATGGCCTCGTGCCCGGTCCCGCAAAACTCGTGGCACGGCATCAGGTGCACGCCGGTTTTCTTGAACGAGGTGGTGAAGGTCGCCACGAAGCCCGGCACCAACATCACGTTGGCGTTGGTGGTTCCGATGATGAACCCGTGGATCGCATCGGTGCTCGTCCCGCGGAATGTCACGGGCATCTCGGCGGGCACGACGATGCACTGGGGTTGGAAGGAATACTGCTGGGCGATCAGCCGAACGACCACCCTGCCGTCAACGCCGACCGACGTGCCCAGGCGGCTCTCGACGAATTCTCCGGACAGATGGAGCGTTCGCGGATCGATGGTCTCGACCCGCGAGGGCGGCATCGCCGCCCAGTGCAAGCCGGTGAACACCATCATCGCCAGCAGCAGCACGATGATGAGACCGACCACCACCGCCCAGCGCTTTTCCGCGGTGACGGCGGCAGCCTCGGAGGCGCCCTCCCCGCCGCCGGGCGTTCGAACAGGGGACGTGGTCACTGGACGAGGCCTCTGGGCAGGAAGACGAAGAAATAGAACGCGACATAAAGTGCCACGACGACGAAGGTCGCCAGCCCCGCGACGGCAAACGTGCCCGCCGGTCCGCGCGCGACGATCGCGTCCACGACGGCGTCGCTCGCCGGGTCGGCGGCTTGCGCCTCGCTGGATGGCGTCGTGGGCGTCATTGGGGCAGCGCCTTGCGCATGTCGTTGGCCTGGGCCGGCGTGACCGGGGTGCCGACGTTGCCCCAAGCCACACGCACGTAGGTGATGACGGCCGCGGCCTCGGCATCCGACAGCAAGTGGGCGAATGGCGGCATGCCGTGCGGGCGCGGGTTTTTCAAGGTGCCCGGTGGGTATCCACCGTTGAGGACCATGCGCAGCGAATTGACCGGGGACGACATCACGATCGACTGATTGCCGGCCAAGGGCGGGTAAAGCGGCGGGTTCCCCTTGCCCTCGTCCCCGTGACAGACCGCACACTGCGCGCTGTAGAGCGACCTGCCGAGCTCCATCACGTTCGGCGCCACCAATCGGGCGCTCTCGGGAACCGCCTCCGCCGACTCGCGCGGCAAGGCTTTCAAATACACGGCCATCGCCTCGATGTCGGCGTCGGAGACGTATTGAAGGCTGTCGTAGACGACTTCGGCCATCGGACCGTACACCGTGCCGCGCTGCGACACCCCCGTCTGCAACAGGTCGGTGATGTCTTTGATGCCCCAATCCCCGAGACCGGCCTCGCGGTTCGAAGTCAGCGACGGTGCGTACCAGTTCTGGTTCGGGATCATGCCGCCCTCGAAGGCGCGGGCTTCGCTCGAACCGCCCAAGGCGTTGATCGCGGTGTGGCACATCGTGCAGTGGCCCAGGCCCTGGACGAGGTAGGCACCACGATTCCACTGCACGGTCTGCGTGGCGTCCGCCGTGTACTCGCCCTCCTTCAAATAGAGCGCTCGCCAGCCGAGCAGCATCTGGCGTTGGCTGTACGGGAAACGCAGCTCATGCGCCCGGTTTTTCTGGCGCACAGGCGGCACCGACATCAGGTAGTCGAAGATGCTGTCGGAGTCCGCGCGCGTCACCCGCGTGTAGGACCCGAACGGCATGGCCGGGTAGAGCAGCGTGCCGTCGCGCGAGACGCCGCTGTGCATCATTCGGTAGAAGTCCTCCGCGGTCCAGAGACCGATGCCGGTCTCGTCGTCCGGGGTGATGTTCGGAACGAACAGATCGCCGAACGGCGTGGGCATGGCGCGCCCGCCTGCGAACTGCTTGCCCCCAGGCGCCGCATGGCAGGCCACGCAATCTCCCACCCGGGCCAGGTACTCGCCGCGGTCGATCGATGACGTCGTGGAAGCGACGACTCTCGCCCCCGCGATCCGGGGCAGAAAACCGTGGTGCAGGACCCACCAGCCGCCGCCGAGCGCCAGGACCACGAGTGCTCCGACGGCAAACGCTGCGCGCGCCGCCCGACGCGTCCGTGTCACTGCTGGCTCCCGCAGGCAAGCGGCATTCGAACCAGGTTCGACGGCTCGGGCGCTGCATCCTTGGCAACCTCCCGGGTGGCGAGCCACGCGGCGACGGCCGTCACGTCGGTCTCCGACAGTCGCGTCGCGATCCGTTTCATGCAGTCGGGCTCGGCTGCGTGCCGATCGCCGACGCGCCAACGGGTCAGTTGCGCGACGACATAGGCCGGGCCCAGACCCGCGAGCCCGGGGATGCCAGGCTGCATGCCGGTGAGGCCAGCCCCATGGCACGCCACGCAGGCGGGTATCCGCAGGCCGGCGTCTCCGGCCGTGGCGATCGACTTCCCTCGGGCCAGCGTCGCGGCCTCGACGGGTGCGGCGTCCTGCAACGCGAACGCCGGCTGCTGCCGCGCGAAGTGCTCGGCCATCTCGCGCAGATAGGGGTCGGGAAGGTAGGCCACGAGGTAATTCATGGGCGCGTATTGACGCGTCCCATCACGAAACGCCACGAGCTGGTTGTAGAGATATCCGGCAGGTTTGCCCGCGATGCGAGGGAAGGTGCCATGGCGTGTGCCTTGGCCGGCTTGCCCGTGACAAGTCACGCATCCCTGGACCCGCGCTTCGATCGAGTCGATGGTCTTGAACGCGGGAACGGCGTCGTCCTGCGCCCCGGCGGCGAGCGGACAAAAAACCGATGCGAGCACGAGCCAGAGGTATCGGGACACGTCGAACTCAAGTCAGGGCTGCGGGCGGCATCACTCAGTATGAAACCCTCGCTTCGCCCGGTCTGTGTGCTGCCCCACATAACGCGCAAACGGTTCGGCCGCCTCGGGCCGGCAAGGCGCGAAGGCATACTGACGGACATGCCCCTGCCCATCGAAGACTATGCCCTCATCGGCGACGGCAACACCGCCGCGCTGATCGGACGCGATGGCTCGATCGACTGGATGTGCGTGCCTCGTTTCGACTCGCCTGCGTGCTTCGCGGCGTTGCTGGGCGGCCCGGACCACGGTCGCTGGCTGCTCGCGCCACAGGGCGGCACCGCCGCTGCTCGCCGCACCTATCGGGGCGATACCTTGATCCTGGAAAGCGAGTTCCAGACGTCGACCGGCGCGGTACGGATCCTCGATTTCATGTGCGAGTCGGGCAGCTCGCGCGATGTCGTGCGCATCGTCGAAGGGCGGCACGGTCGCGTTTCGATGCACATGGAACTGGTGGTGCGGTTCGACTACGGTCACATCGTTCCCTGGGTGCGGCGCAGCGGCGGTGCCATCTACGCCATCGCCGGCCCCGACACGATCGAACTCCGCACGCCGGTGCACACCCGCGGCGAACGGATGAAGACCGTTGCCGAGTTCGAGGTCGTGGCGGGACAACGCGTCCCTTTCGTCCTTCGCTACCGCGCCTCGCATGACGATGCGTTGCCAGCGCTCGATGCCGAAGAAGCGCTGGCCGGCACAGATGCAGCCTGGCACGCGTGGTCGGGCCAGAACCGCTACGAAGGGAAATGGCGGGCTCCGGTCATGCGCTCGCTCATCACCCTGAAGGCATTGATCTACCGACCCACGGGCGGCATCATCGCCGCGCCGACCACGTCGCTGCCCGAAGCCTTCGGCGGCGTTCGCAACTGGGACTACCGATATTGCTGGTTGCGCGACGCGACCTTCACGCTCAACACGCTGTTGCTGGCGGGTTATACCGACGAGGCCGTCGCGTGGCGCGAGTGGCTTTCCCGCGCCGTGGCGGGCAGCGCCCGGGACTTGCAAATCCTCTACAGCGTGACGGGCGAGCGGCGGCTGCCCGAGGCCAAACTCGCGTGGTTGCCCGGGTACGGGAACGCCGCGCCGGTGCGCATCGGCAATGCCGCGTCAGAACAGTTTCAACTCGACGTCTTCGGCGAGGTGATGGACAGCCTGCACCTGGCGCGGGCCGTGGGCCTCGAGCCACCCTCCCACGTCTGGCAAGTGCAGAAAGCATTGCTCGAGTTCCTCGACGGCTGCTGGCGCGATCCGGACGAAGGCATCTGGGAGATTCGCGGTCCACGTCGCCAGTTCACCCATTCGAAAGTCATGGCCTGGGTCGCCTACGACCGCGCAGTGAAGGCAGTCGAGCGGTTCGGTCTGCAAGGCCCCGTCGCGCAGTGGCGTCGCACCCGCGACGAGATCCATGCCCAGGTCTGCCAACACGGCTACAACGCCGAGCGTCGCAGCTTCGTGCAGCATGACGAAACCACCGACCTC
The DNA here is from genome assembly GCA_030776545.1 of Pseudomonadota bacterium. Classification (GTDB taxonomy): domain Bacteria; phylum Pseudomonadota; class Gammaproteobacteria; order Burkholderiales; family Burkholderiaceae_C; genus LMDS01. Next base: position 8,651 of record JALYHO010000297.1, read on the forward strand.
GACGCGAGCCTGTTGCTGATCCCGGCGGTTGGCTTCCTGCCCCCCGACGATCCGCGGGTGGTCTCGACGATCGAAGCGGTCGAGCGTGAGTTGCTGGTCGAGGGCCTGGTGCTGCGCTACCCGACCGCCTCCGGGGTCGACGGCTTGCCGGCCGGCGAGGGGGTTTTCCTGCCGTGCACGTTCTGGCTCGCCGACAGCCTGGCGCTCATCGGCCGCCGCACGGAAGCAGAGGCCCTCTTCGAGCGCCTGGTGGCGCTCTGCAACGACGTCGGCTTGCTCTCCGAGGAATTCGATCCGGCCAGCAAACGCATGCTCGGCAACTTCCCGCAGGCCCTGACCCACATGGCGCTGGTCAACACCGCCAGGCTGCTGTCGATGCCGCACCATGAGATCGCCAGTTCCTGCGCGGGGGGCGAAAGGCCGACGGCGGCGAATTGATCCGTGTGGACCATCGCCACCGTCGCGGAGGTGGCCGCATTCGCATCCCGTGAATGGATGACTTGAGGCGCTGGTCTCGAGCTCAAGCAAATGCCGTATTGCGCCATTCATGGGCGTGACGACCTCCGACCTCCAAATTACCTCGGCCTGTTCCGTACGCGACTACGCCAGTCAGGCACGAAGGAAATCGGCAGGGACGGCGGGGCTTGCCTGACCGCATCACGCTCAAAAGCCCAAAAGGCCGCAGTTCCTTTACTTCAGACTTGAATATGTCTGCCTAATGGCTTCAGACCCCTTGATTCACCAAGATGCGAGTTGAGTTCAGCACGCAGACACAGGTCTAGTTCTAGAAACATATATCTGCACACTCAGGAAGATGAAACCAAATAACTCCACGGTAATTCGATGTAATGCTTTCCGACGTCGTTAAATCTGACATGCTATGCTTTGTTTTCACTTCATTAATACCGCTCAGCGCCTAAAAGGCTGAATTACACGGAAGCGGACAATTTAACATGAACGAAGTAATTGACGTTCCGGCCGAAAAGCGCCACCTGGATGATTTTCATCAATCATTGCAAAATCTTAGCATACTCGTCATCGAGGGCAACACATCAACTGAAAACCTCCTATACAAGGAACTTGCACCGGACGATACGCGCGGTATTGTATCTATTGGAATACGCCTCCGTCGCCTAGGACTTCGTCACATCATAGTCCCGTCCGATTCATTGAATCTGCAAGCCTTCATCGCCGACGCGGATCTAGTTATGATCTACGCTCATGGTGAATACGGAGAAGACGGAAGGTTGCAGGGTTGGCTAGACTATATCGGAAAGCCCTACACCGGTCCAGGCGTATTCGCAAGCGCGGTGTGTTTGGACAAGCTCACGTTCAAGCGTTTGTTGGCCAGTGCCGGCCTTGACACGCCTAAATTCTCAGAACTGTTTGAAGACAGCGCTTCCGCGACGGCCAATGCTGTCAAGATCGGGTTTCCCTTGATGGCTAAGTTGCGGACAGGTGGAAGTAGTATTGGTATCCATTTTCTCCCGACCGCAGAGCAATTCCACGATTGGCTGCAAAATCTTCCAACAGTCGAACGCGGAAGGTACTTGCTTGAAAAGCATATTGCGGGCCGATTTTTAACAGTCGGCATCGTACAGATGTCCCGTTCTGATTTATATCTGCCAGCTTTGGAGGTGCGCACGCCCGACGGCTTTTACTACGATCAAAGATCCAAGCTCGGCGTCGATTCAGCGCATTGCGAGCCCGAGTTTATCGTTCCCGCACCAATTCCATTGGAGACACAAAGGCGCATTAACGATATTTGTCGGGAGGCTTACCGACTGACGGGGTGTGCCGGAATGGCTCGCGTGGATCTTATGCTCGATCGCGAAGGTGTACCGTGGCTACTGGAAATAAATACCATTCCCGGGCTTTCTCGGAAAAGCAACCTTACATGTGAATTTATGCACTTGGGATTTAGCTACGAGCAACTCCTGCTCGCGGTGCTCAGAACCGCCTCACTCCGGACGGGACCATCCGTTGCAAAGCGAGCAGGCATGCCAGATCAACACTCGATCGCTTGTAATGGGTGACTCGAAGAGGAGATCCGATTTTCCATACGTCAGTCAGTACTGGCCTCTAAGCAGGGCGTCGGAAAAAGACGGCCTTACCACACGTTTGGCTTTTCTGCGGCATTGGACAGACAGATCCTGCGGTCTGGCATGCGTAGCAATGATTTTTAAATTTCGCTTCGGCGTCATACCCGAATTTGAAGATTTGCTAGGCCAAGCTCTGGCGCACGATGCTTATTGCGATCGAGGCTGGGTCCACGCGGGCCTGGCCAACCTTTTGGTTAGCCGTGGCATCAAGGCGCATGCGAAAATAATTTGTCCAGACGAGATTATGCAATCACTCGAACAGAGTGCTTTATTCATTGCATCGGTCTCCCTCAAACTGCCCGCCACGGGCGGCACACGAGGCGGACATTTGGTCTTGCTGCATGGTGTACGGCGAGTTCGTCATCGGATCCGTGTATTGCTCTGCGATCCTTCCCGATGGGGCGAGCATCTCACGGAGATCTGCGCCGATCGCCTTTTTCATACTTATAGCGGACGAGGTATTCTTGTTTCGCCTCGGCCATCCACTCGGGTCTAACCTATGTCCGGCACAGTTTTCGCGCGACGCATCGCCATCGTCTGCCCCCAAAGCGTGGACGCCGCGCAGCGCTACGTCGATGGCGCTCACGCGAATGGCGCGGAGCCATTGATCATCACGACCCCTGGCTCTGGCCAATACGAGTCGCTTCGAAAGCGATTTCACACTGAACTGATCGGCACGCTCGACACGGAAGGCGCTTCCCTCAGAGACTGCCTTCTCAGGTTCGACGATCTTGCCGGGTTGGCCGCCGCGGGAGAGTTTGCAGTTGTGCCGACCGAACATGCGGCATCCGCCCTCGGGCTTCGGCGCGCCATGCGCGGTGATCCGAACGTCCTGCGCAACAAGGCAGCCATGCGGGCCGCCTTCGACCGGGCGGGGGTCCATCAACCGAACGTGTTCGGCGTCGCGAACGATATCGAGGCCGTCTCGTCTCTGGCCGCTTCGATATGTCGCTACCCGGTGATCAGCAAGCCGGTTGAACTGGCTGGTTCCTGGTATGTTTCATTGAACCAGAATGCCGAAGAAATCCTCGCAAACGCTCGACCGATATTCGACTACCCGAGGTCGCTACAGACGGGGCTACCGCTCGCCACGCACTGCTTGATCGAGCAGTATGTCGAGGGCCCGGAGTACAGCGCCGAGGCCGTCGTCCTCGACGGGCGAGTGCTGCAGGTTTTCATTACACGCAAAATCACCTCGCCTCCACCACACTTTGATGAGGTGGGGCATGTCAGCGGCCTGCCCATCGGTCCTGTCCGTCGTGCGCGCATAGAAGAGGTGGTGCAACGGGTCGCCACTGCCGCACTGATCGATTCGGCGGTTTTGCATGTCGAGTTTCGACTGACCGAACTTGGACCCTGCGTCATCGAAGCGGGCGCCCGGGTGGGCGGAGACCAGATCTCGAAGCTCGTTGAACTGCAGCACGGCGTGTCTCTCGAGGGTGCACTTGTCGCTTTGCGACTGGGCAATTTTCCTGAGCCGTCACGGCCGTTGACCGATGAGGTGACAGGAATTCGCTTTTGCTTCCCCGACTTTCAACTCCCTTCGATTTCCGGTGAGAGGGTCCTCGGACAAGGTGAGCTCAACCCAGGGGTGAAGATGCAGGATGGCCTGAGCCCGACCCATCTCCAAAACCGCAGAGGATTTCAAATCTTCCGAGCCTCCGCGGCAGCGGTTCGGGACACGCTGGGATTTGCCGAGGCAACTATCGACCATGCTTTTGCGTCTCGCTAGGGCGGCACAAAGGCGGGTCATGGGTCTGAACCCGCCTGCCCAACTTGTCGTTTACGCTTTTCTTGCGGGTGCGGGCTTCTTTGCGATGCTGTCCACCCTGATCCTGATGCTGAAGGAGCGGGAAATGGAGACAGCCCACGTTGCAGCGCTGTTTACCCTTTTCACGGCGGCGCATCGACTTGCCAAGCTTCCTTTGGCGCCCTGGGTGGATCGAATGCGACCCCGGCAGGCCATGGTCGTCGCATGCGTGACGACCGGCTTGGGTGCCATGGCCCTGACGTTGTGGCGCAACCCCGCGGCGATGGGCGCCGTCCTGTTGATTTGCGCGGGTGGCACGTCGACCAACGCACTGGCCACCAAGTTGCTGGCGGCTGAGTTGGCCGACGCAGAAGGCCAGCACCTCGCGATGTTCGGCCGTGTCGCAGCCGCGGGAAACTTGGCAGCCGCCGTTTCGGCACCTTGCGCGGTCTGGTTGCTGTTCGACGCCGGCCCCACGGCGCTGTCCGTTCTCATCGGGGGCGCCTACCTCGCGGCGGCGTGCTTCACCGCGATGTGTCGAGGCGTCGAACCACGAGGCGAAAGTGCTCCGCGTGCCGCTCCCACCGGGCCAGGACTGGCGACGTTGCGGGCCATTGCCACCCGCCAAGGCATGCCAGGTTTCCTGTGGGTGAACGCCGCAGGCTGGTTCCTTTACTACCAGCTGTTCAGCGTGGTGCCTCTCGCGCTGGCTGAGAACCGCACGTTTGCGCTCGCCATCGGCCCCCTCTTGACGATCAACACGCTGATGGTCGCCTTTTTGCAGCTGCGTGTCTCACGCCTCGTGGACCGACGGGTGAGGGGTCCCCTGAGCCAAATCGCGCTCGCTTGCATGTTTTTTGGTGGCGGGTTTTTGGCACTGACCATGGGCTTGGGGCCTGTCGTGCTCGGCGCCTTCATCGTTTTGGCGTCCATCGCCGAAATGCTCTTCGTTCCGGCCGTTGACACGGCTTTTGTCGGCTTGCTCGGCCCCGAATCGCGTGCGCGTGGTTTCGCCCTCCTTTCGGTGTCGACCGCCATGGGAGAATCACTCGGGGCGCTGCTGGGGATCAGTCTCTACACCGCGCTCGAACGAGCGGCAACGGGCTCCTATTGGCTCGCGCTCGCCGTCTTATCGGTCAGTGTGGGGTGGAGGGTCGTGCGGCGTGAAATGCCGTCGAAGTAGGCTTCCTCGGCGCCTCCCGGCGACGCGACATTCAGCCGAGGTCGGGTCAGCCGCCTCGGTTGTCGTGCATTCTTTCTGGAGGAGAGGGAGGGATTCGAACCCTCGGTGCGTTACCGCACGCCTGATTTCGAGTCAGGTACATTAGACCACTCTGCCACCTCTCCAGAGCCGGCTATTCTAGCCTGGCTTTGCAGGCACGGGGTCGAGCCGGGCGAGCCCGCCCAGGTAGGGACGCAGCCGCTCCGGGACCGTCACCGAGCCGTCGGCGTTTTGGCAGTTCTCGAGCACAGCCACCAGGGTCCTGCCGACCGCGAGCCCGGAGCCGTTGAGGGTATGCACCCAATCGTTCTTCCCTTGGGCGTTCTTGTAACGGGCGCCCATGCGCCGGGCCTGGAAGGCGTCGGTGTTGGAGCAGGAGCTGATCTCTCGGTAGGTGTTTTGCGCCGGCAGCCACACCTCGAGGTCGTAGGTTTTGGAGGCGGTGAAACCCATGTCGCCGGTGCACAGCAGCATCACCCGGTACGGCAGGTCGAGCTGCTGGAGCACGGCTTCGGCGTGGCCGACCATTTGTTCGAGTGCCAGGGTGCTGGCGTCGGGGTGGGTGATTTGAACCATCTCGACCTTGTCGAACTGGTGCTGGCGAATCATGCCGCGCGTGTCGCGGCCGGCGCTCCCCGCTTCGGACCGAAAGCACGGGCTGTGGGCGGTCAGTTTGATCGGCAGGTCGGCGGCGGGCAGCACGCGTTCTCTCACGCTGTTGGTGAGCGAAATCTCCGAGGTCGAAATCAGGTATTGCTCGGACTGCGCGCCCTCGCCGCCGCGGTGCACCCAGAACATCTCGTCCCTGAATTTGGGCAGTTGACCGGTCCCCTCCAGGATTTCCCGATTGACGATGTAGGGTGTGTAGCACTCGGTGTAGCCGTGCGCTTCGGTCTGCAGGTCGAGCATGAACTGGGCGAGTGCCCGGTGCAGTCGGGCCATCGGACCGCGCAGGAAGGAAAATCGCGAGCCGGACAACAACACGCCGGTGTCGAAATCCAGCCCCAGCGGCGCGCCGATCGCGACGTGGTCCCTGACGTCGAAGTCGAATTGCCGCGGTGAGCCCCACCGACGGACTTCCACGTTGGCCTGCTCGTCGACCCCCACGGGCACGTCGGGCTGCGGCAGGTTCGGCACGCCCATCAGGAGCTGGGCGAGCTCGGTCTGGATTCGGTCGAGGCGCTCGGCCGACCGCTTCAGCTCGTCGCCGATGCCCGCCACTTCCGCCATGACCGTCGTCGTGTCCTCCCCCTTCGCCTTGAGCTGGCCGATTTGCTTGGACAGGCTGTTGCGACGCGCCTGGATGTCTTCGGTTCGGACCTGGATGGTCCGGCGCTCGGCTTCCAGCGCCGAGAACCGCGCAACGTCGAGGAAGGGCTGGGGCGACTGGCGGGTTTCGAGGCGCGCGACGACCGCGGCCAGGTCTTTGCGCAGGAGAGTGATGTCGAGCATGGCGCGGTGCGCACGCGGCGCGCGGAAGAAGTCTCGGGAGGTCGGATTGTAGGCAGCGCAGCCGTCCCCCCGGGATCGGAGCGTCAGCCCGTCGGGGTCCGAGCCGGGCGGAGGATCGTCACGACGTGAGGCGCGGGCTCGCCGCGGGCGGCGCGGGCCTCGCACAAGACCCGCGTGGCGCAGTCGGCGCAGCGCCCGCACTGGGTGGCCACGCCGAGATCGAGCTGCAAGCACTCGAGGCTGTGGGCGCCCTGCGCAGCCGCCTGCCGTATCTGGCGGTCTGAAATTCTTCGGCACACGCACACGATCATCTCTGTCCTCGGGTCCGGCGCAGCCGGGGGGCGCGCTCTAGCTCACTTCGCCCATCTGCGACTGCAAATAGTTCTCCAGACCCACCTTGTCGAGCAGCTCGATCTGGGTTTCGAGGAAGTCGATGTGTTCCTCGGTGTCGTCCAGGATGTGCCGCAACAGGTCGCGCGAGACGTAATCGCGCACCGATTCGCAGTGGGCGATCCCTTCCTTGATGGTGGCTTGCGCGCCCGTCTCGGACTGGAGATCGCACTGCAGGATCTCGGGCACGTTCTCGCCGATCAGCAGTTTTCCGAGGTCTTGGAGATTGGGCAAGCCGTCGAGCATGAAAAGGCGCTCCATCAGTTGGTCGGCGTGCTTCATCTCGCCGATCGATTCTTCGTACTCCTTGGCGGCGAGTTTGTCGAAACCCCAGTGCTTGAGCATTCGGTAATGCATGAAGTACTGGTTGAGGGCGGTGAGTTCGTTCTTGAGCTGGGCATTGAGATGGACGAGGACTTGCGGGTCTTGCTTCATGGAGGCTCCGGGTGGCGACAGGCGAGGAGCGCCCTTGCGAGAGGGCGCGCCGCCATTTTGTGGAGGGCCACCCCGGGCCGGGCGTCGAAACTGCCAACGATTGCTGCAAGTTAGCCAGCGATTGCGAAACAGAGGCAAGCAGAGCGCCCAAACACGATTATGATTGCAAATGATTCGCATTAGCAAACGCAGGGAGAAGACCTTTTCTATCGATTCGCCCCAAGGCCCGTGACTGATCCCGACAGCGCACAAGGCTTTACAGAGCCGGCGACGGTGGCATCCCTTTTTTACAGTCAAATGAGAGACAATCTCATTTGCATTCAGATTTGCCTGGCCCAACATGCTTCTCAACGAGCTTCCCAACGGCGCCTACGCCACGGTGTCGCGCGTCGTCCCCCATTCGGTCGAGGTCGACGCGGCCGCGCTGCGGCGCCTGGGGGAGCTGGGATTCATTCCCGGCGAACCGGTCCAGCTGCTGCGCCGGGGCCCGGGCGGTCGCGAGCCCCTGGCCGTGCTGATCGGCGACACGCTTTTCGGCCTGCGCCTGCTCGAGGCCCAATGCATCGAGGTCTTGCCCGCGTGAACGCGCGAACATCCACGCCATGTCGAGCGCCCTGAACTCCGCCGTGTCCCCGCCGGTGCCTCGCCCCTGGAGCGTGGCCCTGGTGGGCAACCCCAACTGCGGCAAGACCGCGCTGTTCAACCTGTTGACGGGTGCACGTCAAAAAGTGGCGAACTACGCCGGCGTCACGGTCGAGCGCAAGGTCGGCAGCACGCGCTTGCGCAACGGTCAAAGTGTCTCGGTCATCGACCTGCCCGGCGCCTACAGCCTCTTCCCCGCCACCCCCGACGAACAGGTCACGCTCGACGTGATCGAAGGCCGCCGCCGCGGCGAAGACGCACCCGACGCCATCGTCGCCGTGGTCGATGCGACCAACCTGCGCATGAACCTGCGCCTGGTGCTCGAACTGCGCCGCCTGGGGCGCCCGATGATGGTGGCGCTCAACATGGCCGACATGGCGCGCGACCAGGGCCTCAACATCGACGTGGCGCGTTTGTCGGCCGAACTCGGCTGCCCGGTCGTCGAAACCGTGGCCGTGCGGCACGATGGGCATCAAGGCCTCCTGGCGCTGCTCGAGCGCGAGTTGCAGGCCCGCCTGCCACCGCCGGCAGCCACCGAAGCGCCCGCCCCCCGCTTCACCCCCGGGTCGCCCACCGATTTGCAGCGCGAGGTGCGGCGCATCCTTGACCTGGTCGAGCCGGGCATCACGGTCCGTAGCGCCAACGCGCACCGTTTCCATCACCGCCTCGATGCGGTCGTGATGCACCCGGTCGGGGGCCTGGCCATCCTCGCGCTGGTGCTGTTCCTGATTTTTCAGGCGGTCTTTTCATGGGCCAATGTCCCGATGGACGCCATCAGGGAGACGATGGCCTGGCTCGGCCGCTGGAGCGCTGTCCACATGGACGCCGGCCCGTTGCGCTCGCTGTGGGTGGACGGGGTGATCGCGGGGGCCGGGAGCGTGCTCGTCTTTTTGCCCCAGATCCTGATCCTCTTTTTCTTCATCCTGGTCCTGGAAGACTCGGGCTACCTGCCGCGCGCCGCCTTTTTGCTCGACAACCTCATGGGCAAGGTGGGGCTGTCGGGACGTGCGTTCATCCCGCTGCTCTCCAGTTTCGCGTGCGCGATCCCGGGCATCATGGCCACCCGAACCATCGCCAACTGGAAAGACAGGCTGGCCACCATCATGATCGCGCCCCTCATGACATGTTCGGCGCGCCTGCCGGTGTATGCCCTGCTGATCGGCGCTTTCGTTCCGGATCGCCGGATCGGCATCTTCAACGTCAGGGGCCTGACCCTCTTCGTGCTCTACGTGGCCGGGGTGGTGTCGGCGATGGCGGTGGCGTGGATTTTCAAGCGCATCTGGATCAAGAGCCGCTACCAACCGCTGATGCTCGAGCTGCCCCCGTACCGGGCGCCGGGATTGCGCAACCTGGTGCTCGGGCTCTGGGAACGCGCCCACATCTTCCTGGCCCGGGTAGGGGGCATCATCTTCGCGCTGACGGTGATCCTGTGGTTCCTGTCGAGCTATCCAGGCCTGCCTGACGGCCTCGACCCCGCGACCGCCGGGCCCGCGATCCGCTATAGCGTCGCCGGCATGATGGGACAGGCGCTGCAGCACGTCTTCGCGCCCATCGGTTTCAATTGGCAAATTTCGATCGCGCTGGTGCCCGGTTTGGCGGCACGAGAAGTGGCGGTGGGCGCGCTCGGCACGGTATATGCCATGTCCGCGGCGGGTGGCGAGGTCGCCGACGCCTTGTCGCCGGTGATCGCCAAGGGGTGGTCGCTCGCCACCGCCTACTCCCTGCTGGCCTGGTATGTCTTCGCACCGCAGTGCATATCGACCCTGGCCGTGGTGAGGCGCGAGACCAATTCCTGGCGCTATCCCCTGTTGATGGCGGCCTACCTGTTCGCGCTCGCGTATGCCGCGGCATACGCGACTTATCACGTCACGCTGGCACTCGGAGGATGAGGATGCAGGATGTTGTCGTCGCGGTGATCGTCCTGGCCTGCTCGTCCTTTGCAGTCTGGACCCTCATGCCAGCAGCGGGGAGGCGCGGATTGGCCGCGGCGGTGCTTCGACTCGGCTGGCCCCTGCCCCAACCGTGGCTGAGCCGTCTCGAACAAGCCGCCCGAGCGACTTCGGGATGCGGCTGCGACGGTTGTGACCACGCACCCGCGCGCCGCGCGCCGGGGGTTGCAGACGGGTCAGGGACCAGCGCGCCCACTTCGTCGCCGCAGGTGGTCCACTTCCATCCCCGCACTCCCCGCCGACGCTGACTCCGAACCGCCTCGGGCCGGGCAGCCCTTACTCGCCGCGGTGGCGTCCCATCGCCCGGTCGCCCAGCCCCAAAGGCAGGGGAAACCGAGTCGTTTCCTGCACCCCGGCGAGCTTCCTGACCGAGACGGCGCCCAGCGCCCGCAGCCGCAGGATCACCTGCTGAACCAGGATATCGGGCGCCGACGCCCCGGCAGTCAGCCCGATGCGCGTCTTGCCCTCGAACCACGCGGCCTGCAAATCGTCCGGCACGTCGACCATGTAGGCAGGGGTCCCCAGGCGCTGGGCGAGTTCGCGCAGGCGGTTGCTGTTGGAACTGGTCGGGCTGCCGACCACGATCACCACGTCGACGGCCGGCGCGAGCACTTTGACGGCGTCTTGTCGATTCTGGGTGGCGTAGCAGATGTCTTGCTGCTTGGGCTCGCGCACCGCCGGGAAACGGCGCTTGACCGCGGCCAGGATTTCGGCGGCGTCGTCGACCGACAGGGTCGTCTGGGTGACGACCGCGAGCTTCTCGCTTTGCGCCACCTCGACCTGCGCCACATCGGCGACGTCTTCGACGAGGTAGATGCCTTCGTTGAGCTGCCCCATGGTGCCCTCGACCTCGGGGTGGCCCTTGTGGCCGATCATGATGAAATCGTAGCCTTCGCGGTGCAACTTGGCGACTTCCACGTGCACCTTGGTGACGAGTGGGCAGGTGGCGTCGAAGACGCTGAAGCCGCGTCGTGCCGCCTCGCGCCGCACCTCTTGCGACACCCCGTGGGCGCTGAACACCAGGGTGGCACCGGGGGGGACGTCGTCCAGGTCTTCGATGAAGATCGCGCCCTTCGCTTTCAGGTCGTTGACCACGTAAGTGTTGTGCACGATCTCGTGGCGAACATAAATGGGTGCGCCGAACCGGGACAGGGCTCGCTCGACGATTTCGATCGCGCGGTCGACACCGGCGCAAAAGCCCCGCGGTTCTGCCAGCACGACTTCTTCCGGAAGCGCGCCCATCAAAGCACTCCGATCAGATGAACGTCGAATGTGACGGGGCGCCCTGCCAGAGGGTGGTTGAAATCGAACACCAGGACCTCGCCGTCGACCTCGCGCAGCACGCCGGCGTAGGTCCCGAGCCCGTCCGGGGTCGGAAACTGGACCACGTCGCCGACACCGTAGTGGGCGTCCGGATCGCCGTGTTCATCCAGCAGCCGCCGGGCCACACGCTGCAGGAGTGCCGGGTTGCGCTCGCCGAAGGCCTCCCCGGCCGCGAGTTCGAACGAGGTTCGCGCCCCTTCCGGCAACCCGATGAGCCGGGCCTCGATGGCCGGCGCGAGCTCGCCCGTCCCCAGGGACAGGGTCGCGGGTTGGCCTTCGAACGTATTGACGAGGTCGGCCCCGTCAGGACCCGACAGCCGGTAGTGCAAGGTCAGGAACGACCCCGGTTGGACTTGATTCAAGCGTAATCCTGACATGGACTGAAGCCGATAGACTGGGGCGATTTTACGAGGGGCTGCGAACACCCCTCGCCCGAACCCCTTTCGCCTCCCCATGCTGCTCAAGGACCTCCCGACCGCGGCGCGCCCCCGCGAGAAACTGCTCGCCGGCGGCGCCGCCGCGCTGGCCGACGCCGAACTGGTGGCGCTGCTGCTGCGCACCGGTGTTCCGGGCGTCTCCGCGCTGCAGTTGGCGCAGCAGCTCCTCGACCGTTGCGGCGGCGTGCACGGCCTGCTCTTGAG
>JALYHO010000298.1 GCA_030776545.1 Pseudomonadota bacterium
GACCGAACAGGATCAACGGCAGCCCGGCCATGGCGGGTGCCGCCCGCAATGCCGAGGCGAGGCTGAAGCCTGCCTCGGCCGGCGGCGGACCGACATCGACGAAAAGCAGGTCCGGAGGGCGCGCCGCAGCGACGGACAGAGCCGACTGCAAGCCATCGGCGCTGCGCAGCGCGACCTCGTCTCCCAGGGCCGAACGCATGACGTCCCAGAGCGACGGATCCGTGCCCACGGTGAGGATCTCCACGGGAGAGCGCGCAATCATGGGGGCGTCGAATTGTGGTGTCGCGTGGACCCGTCACCAGATAAAAGATCGTCGTGTTGGACCGTGACCTTGTCAACCGGAAAAAACCTCGCCCGGCGCGAAACCTCACGGGGAGCGCGACCCCGAGCCCCGGTTTGCGGACGAAAAAAAGGCCCTGGGATGCCCCAGGGCCTGACGCAGAGCGAGGCGGATCAGCCGCGGCGGCGGCGGGCGATGAAGCCGACCATGCCCAGGCCGGCCAGCATCAGCGCGTAGGTCTCGGGTTCCGGGACCGGCGTCACCGAGTAATTCGCGGTCTCGAACGAATTGGTCTTCGGGGCATTGGCGTACTTCAGCGACTTGATGGTCGAGCCGATGTCCGTGAACTCGACGTACTGGCCACCGCCGGTGCCGTTGACCGGCGACAGGCCGAGGCCCGCGGCGGTGAACTTGGTGGTCTTGCCGTTGGACTCGGTGATCCACAGCTCGTTGTAGCTGTCGGCGGAGCCCCACAGGAAGCTCAGGTAGCTGACGCCCGAACCGAAGGTCAGCTTCGCGGTGGCGTCGCCTTCGACGCCAACGTAGTTGCCGACGGTTCCGACCGGCTTCGTGAAGCTGCCGTTGGACGCGCTCAGGACGTCGAAATCGCCCGAGAACTGAGCAATGCCGCCCAGGTCGCCGCTGTGCGAAAGTGTCAGGAAGCTGCCGCCGGCGCTGCCAGTGGTCCCGGTGACCACCGCTTGGGCGCTGATTGCGGCCAACAAGGCTGCGGACGCGACCGCCAGTTTTGCAAATTTCATTCTTGTTCCCCCGTGTCATAGTCCACGAAACAGCTCGCGGTACGTGTTTATAAGGGAAAGCGCCTATTTCGCCTCCCCCTCAGGCAGGGGGTCGATTCGGCCATCTGCACCGGCGCCCGCGCTTCAGCTCGCCTTGCGCAAGGGGTGCTGCGGGTGGATCGGGAGCGCCACGGGTTCCTCGGCTCCGACGCGATGCATCGGTTTTCGTTCTCCACGGAGCCGCGCAGACCACAAACTCAATTCGACTCGAGCGGCGATGCAATCGCCGCACGTTCGGTCCCCCCAGCCGGCGCCGACCGGGAAGAAGGCGTGGCCGCAATCCACGCAAAAAAGCCGTTCTGCCATGGCGTGCCGTAGAAAGGTCGAGAGTGCGATCCTATTCCGAAACGACTCGAATTGCTGTGGCGCCCCGCTTCGGGCGTCCGGTTCAATGGCAGTCCCAGGCCTGCCGCATGAGGGGATCGGCAACGTCGGTGCGCACGAGCACCCGCTTGTCGTTGGCCGCGACGCGGGGGGCGCGAGCCAGTACCGGCAGGCGAGCCAAACCATCCAGCGGCGCGATCACCCACCCGATCCGACCGTCACAGAGCGCACGGGCGAACGCTGCCGTCCCGAGCAGGCGCTGCGCTGCGAGCGCGGGTGCGAAGGCCCCCGCATCGGACAGCTCCCGGCGGCCGTTGTCGTGACGCTGGATTTGCTCCGGGTCCCAATCCGCCACGACGAACACGGGTGTCGTGTCGTCGAGGTAGAACGGCACGTCGTAGACATAGTCGTCGATGAAGGCGATCCCTTCGCCGGGGGCGCGCCGCGCGCCCAGCGTCAGCGCGAGTTCGCGCGCCGAATTGGGATGCGAGCGGGCCACCCCGACGACCGTGCCGACGTCGATGCAAAGCGCCAACGCCAGGCACACCCACCCGGCCGCGTGCCTGCGGGTCCCGGGAACCGGGGTGCCGATCGCCAAGGCCGCGAGGACCGCCAAAGGGGGCAGGGCAGGCAGGATGTAGCCGATCAATTTGGACTGGGGCGCGGAAAAAAACGCCGCCACCGTGGCGAGCCAGATCCACATCAGGCGGACCACGGCGGGGCCGTGTCCGACACGCGGGTGCGCCGCCGCGATTCGCGGCAGGAGCCAACCGCTCCAGGGGAAGACGCCCAGTAGCAGAACCGGCAGGTAGAACCAGAAGGGCTGCGGGTTGTTGAATCCGGTGGTGGCGTAGCGCTGGAATTGCTGGACCACGAAGTAATAGTGCAAAAAGCCCGGATGAGCCCGCTCGGCGGCCAGATGCCAGGGCAACACGATGACCAGGAACAGCACCCACCCCGGCCACCAGACCAGCAGGCGCACATCGTGCCAGCGCCGGCGTGAGACCAGCCAGAGTCCCAGCACCAGCACCGGGAAGACCCCTCCGATGAGGCCCTTGGCGAGCACCCCGAGCGCTGCCGCGCCATAGGCCGCGGCGAGTTCGCGCCGCCAGCCGGCGCCGGCCTCGAGATGCAAGAGGGCCCGGGCGCCCAGAAGAACCGCAGCACAGATGCAGCTGGCGACCAAGGCGTCGAGGTTGGCGTACTGGGTCGACCCATAAAAGAGCGGCTGGGTCGCAAGCACCAGGGCGGCGATCCGCGCGGGCCGCGCGCCGAGCCAGTCGCGCACGCTTGCATGGAGCAGGGTCACGGCGGCGGCTCCTGCCAGCATCGAGGCGACACGAGCGGCCCAGACGTGCGTCCCGAAGCGGTCGAGCGCGAGCGCGGTGATCCAGTAGAACAGCGGCGGCTTGTGGAAGAACGGCAGGCCGTCGAGTGTCGGCGTGGTCCAGTCGCCGGAGCGCAGCATTTCGAGTGCGACCCCGACATAGCGCCCCTCGTCCGGCAAGGCCAGCGGACGCAGCCAAGCGGTGCAGGCGAACCACGTGAAACTGGCGAGAAAAACGCGCCATCCCGCCCAGGGCGCGGCGTCAGCGCCGGGCGCGGCCGAAACCCGCCACACCGCCCACGGATTTTTCATCGAGCAAGCCCGTCGGCCCACCCGGTGCGGCACGGTCGGGTGCCGGGCGACGGCGCGCGGGGGTCGGGGGCCGGTCGCAGGCAAAGGCCAGAAGAAGGAAAGGTCACGAACTCGGGGCCGGTGGTCGAAGTGCGTGATTTTGCATGCTGCGCCCCGATCCCGGCGTCGAGACGGGGGCCCGGATCACTGCTGGCGGATTTCAGCCCAACGCCAGGTGATCGATGAACGCGCGCACCTTCTGCGGCAGATGGCGCGTCGGCAGATAGACCGCATACACCTTGCGTTCTGCGAACGCCCCGAGGGGGGTCCACTCGGGCAGGACGCGCTCCACCCGCCCTTGCGCCAGCGCCTGCAGCGCGCTGAAATCGGGAAGCAGGCCGATGCCCAGGCGAGCGTCCACGGCGTCGAGCAGGGTGGCGCCGTGGTTGACGGTGAGGGGTCCCCGCACCGGCACGCTGATCTCTTGTCGACCGTCGCTCATGCAAAGGTGGCCGGTGTCGTCCCCGCACGGGGGCAGCACGCAGCGGTGGTCGGCCAGCTCCGCGGGGCGGCGAGGGCGGCCGTGCGCGTCGAGGTAGGCCGGCGAGGCCACCAGCACATGGGCACTGCGCAACAAGGACCGTGCGACGACGCTGGGTGGCAGCACGTGGGAGATACACAGCGCCAGGTCCAGGCCGCGTTCGACCAGATCGAGTTCGCGATCGTCGAGCGTCAGGCTCACCTCGACGTCGGGCCAGCGCGCCAGGAACCCAGGCAGCCGAGGGCCCACCCATTGTTGTCCGAATGCGACCGGCGCGCTCACCCGCAGGCGGCCCACGGGGGCCACGGCGTAGCGTGAAGCGATCATTTTCACGTCGCGCGCCGTTTGGGCGATCAGCGTGCAGCGGCCGAAGACCTCGTGGCCGAGTTCGGTGGGCGCGACCGAGCGGGTGGTACGGTGCAACAGCCGGCCACCCATGTGGGCTTCGAGTCGCCCCACGCTGCGACTCACGGCCGAACTGGTGACGCCGAAGCGGCGCGCCGCTTCCGAAAAGCTGCGCAGCTCGACGACCTTGGCGAAGACCACCATCTCCTGCAAAAATTCCATGCCGTCCGGACCCATTGTTGAATGGCCGGCACTATGGCGCCTGCGCCCGAGGTCCTCGTTCGTTCATGCAACATTGGGAACTGCCCGTCAATTGAGGGCGCGCGCCGAACGCGCGGCGGCGGGTCCTCCCTCGAGCAACAGCAAGCGGCGTTTGCGTTCGAGCCCACCGGCGTAACCGGTGAGCGACCCGTCGCTGCCAAGCACGCGATGGCAGGGCACGACCACCGAGAGTGGATTGCGGCCCACCGCGCCGGCCACTGCGCGCACCGCCAGGCGCGTGCCCAACGCCGCCGCGATGGCGGCGTAGCTCGTGGTCGTCCCGGCCGGGATGGCCAGCAAGGCCTGCCACACCGAGCGCTGGAAGGGGGTGCCCTGCAGGTCGAGCGGCAATTCGAACGCCGCGGCGCCCCCGGCGAAATAGGCGCTCAGTTGAGCGGCTGCGCGCGCCAGCAGCTCGTCGTGCGGTCGTGGGGCGAGGTCGAATCCGGCCGGGTGGTGCTTCTGGCCTTCGAACCAGACGCCCGTCAACCCGCAGGCGCTGCGTGCCAGCAAGACCCGCCCGAACGGGGTGTCGACACTGGCGTGGGCGGTGCAAAGCTTGCGTATGGCGTCGGTGGTGGTGTTCATGGATGGGTCCCGAGGGTGTTCCAAAGTCGCAGCACGGCGTAGGCGCGCCAGGGCTGCCAGGCCTGGGCCCGCAGGCGGGCCTCGCGCGGGGTGCAATGGCCGAACAGCTGGCCCATGGCCTTGCGTACGGCGACGTCGTCGGGTGGAAATGCATCGGGCCAGCCGAGCGCACGCATGGCGATGTAGTGCGCGGTCCAGGCCCCGATGCCGGGCAGGGTGGTCAGGTGCTGGACCACCGCCTCCGGAGGGGCGCGGCCAGCGAGCATGGCATCGATGCGCGGCCA
>JALYHO010000299.1 GCA_030776545.1 Pseudomonadota bacterium
CTGATGTCGGCGAGGAAGTCGGGGCCCCAGTCGTTGCGCTCGATCTCGGGCACGTCGAGATAGCCCTGGATGAACTTCGACCGCAGCGGGATCTTGTCTTTCTCGACGTTGAATACGAGCTTGTCGAGGAACGGCAGGGCCTTGCCGCAATCGTCCAGGAGACCGGCCTCCTTGTCGCCGGGAGCGCCTTCGCAGGGGTAGGTCGCGCCGTGGAAGTTGGGATTCCTGACGAGCACGTGACGGCGATCGGGGTCGTATTCGGCGAGCATGAAGGCACCGGCCCCGACCGGCCAGACGTCCAGGGTCAGCCGGTTCTTGGCCATGCCGGGCTGGGCGTAGAACTTGTCCGCCTCCCAGGGAACGGGGGCGGTGAACGGCAAGGTCATCCAATACTTCCACTGCGGATACTTGCCCTTGATGCGCAGCCGATAGGTGTATTTGTCGAGAGCGACCGCGCCGGCCAGCGGATATTTCCGAAAGTCCAGGAAGGGCTTGTCGAGCTCGGCCGCCCCCATGCCGCCGCGCAGCTTGCGGTCTTCGGTGCGAATCAGCTGGCCGAAATCCTTCAGGCCGATCACATACTCCGAAAAAATACCGTAGATGGGCGCCTCGATGCGCGGCGTCGCGTGTCGCTTGATGGCATAGACGAAATCGTCGGCGACGACTTCACGGGTTCCCGACTGGGCGAAGTCGAAAGGCGTGTGCTTGTCGCGGGTATCTGCGGCGCTGAGCGCGTGGTAGAGGTACTCGCCCCGGGCATCCTTGGCGAAAGCCGGATGCGGCGCGTAGCGCATGCCGGGCTTGATGTGAACGTCGTAGACGCTCTCGGCGATCTGCTCGCCCGGCGCGTCGGCCGGCAGCGGTCGGCCGTCCTTGTCGAGGTACTTCGGCTCGGCGATGTCGGCCGCGGCCTTGGGCACCACCACGTAGGGACGCTTCAGGTAGTGGTAGCCATAGGGTGGCTCGTAGACCGAGAACATGTAGGGCGTCTCGTTGAGGCTGTAGGACGCCGTCGGGTCGAGGTGCCGTGGAGAGCGCTCCTGGAAGGCCACGAACAAGGTGTTGGTGGCTTCGGCGCCTTTGGGATTCGGACTGTTGTCGCATCCGAGGAGGAGGCCGAGGGAACCGAGGCATGCGGCGCCGATCCAGCGCCAGGCGCGTCGAGCCGATCCGGCCGCAACCGATGGCCGAGCATGTGTTGTGTCGCGCACGCCGTAGTCCCCTTTTTCCGGATCTCGGCGCAGGCTTGGCGCGCCGGACCTCAAAAAATAATCTGCCCGCGCCGAGCTGCGGTTCGTGGCCGGGTTGGCGGGGGGCAACCCAGCATTGTAGTCAAGCGCGGCGCCGATCAGGCCGGGCCGTGCGAGTGGGCGTGGTCGTGGCGAGGCCCGTCGCCATGCGCATGCTCCCAGCCGATCAAGACCTCCCGGCCTTGCACCAACAAGGTCACCCCCGCGCCGATCGGCAGGCAGACTTTGGTCGGGACGTGGCCGAAGGGCAGGCCCGTCAGGATGGGCGTGCGAGTCACGCTGCGCAAGTGGGCCACCGCCGATTTCAGCGTGTACCCACGGTCGTTCGGCGACGGCCGCCAGCCGTTGAACTGGCCCAGGACCACCGCCTTTTGCGCATCCAGCACGCCGGCCTGGTGGAGCTGCAGGAGGCTGCGCTCGACCCGATAGGGGTGCTCGTTGACGTCCTCGAGGAACAGGATGCCCCCCTTGACGTGCGGAAAATGCGGCGTCCCGAGCAGCGAGTTGACCATGCTCAGGGTGCCCCCCCAGAGCACGCCGCGCGCCGTCAGTCCATCGAAACCGGCCTCGGTGCGAAAACCCACCGCTTCCAACGCGCCGCTCATCGCTTCCATGAAGCAATCGAGAGTGACGTCGTCGACCCCGCCCTCGGCATCCGGGCGACCGAAATCGCCAGCCGCCAACGGACCCGCCCAAGTCACCCGGTCGGCCCCGGACCGGGAATTCGCGAGCAGGCCGAGCTGAAGGACGGTGAGGTCGCTGTGCCCGACCCAGCGCGTGCCGCGTTCGACGCTGCGGGCCACGGCTTTCCAATCGATGCGGTCCAGGAGCCGGGTCAGTCCATAGCCGCCTCGGGTCGCCAGCGCGATATCCGGGGCGGCCTTGGCGACCCGGTGCAAGGCGTCGAGGCGGGCGTCGTCGTCGCCGGCAAAGCGCTGGTGGCGCAGCAGCGCCGCGTCGTCCAGGTCCACCTCGAAACCGAGCGCCTTCAGGCGCTTCGCCGCGAGCTTCACGGGGGCTGCCTTGAGGTGGACGCCGGCAGGGGAAAAAAGGGTCAGGGAAGTCATGCGGGAAGGCGTCGTCAAGGCAGCGGAGGGGTGGTGTCGATCTCGGTCGCTTCGCCGGTGGGAATGTCGGACGGAGGAGCCCAGGGCGGATCGAGCGCGGCGCCGAGCGCCTGCGGGTCGACGCGGCGCTGGCGATAGAGGGCTCGGCGCTCGGCGAAAAAGTCGCGCAGCATCGCGCCACACTCGTCCGCGAGCGTGCCGCCCTGGCATTGGGTGTGGTGGTTCAGCCGCGGCTGTCCGAACAGATCGACGACCGAGCCCGCGGCGCCGGTCTTCGGGTCGGCGGCCCCGAACACCACCCGTTTGAATCGCGCGTGCATCAGTGCCATCGCGCACATGGCGCACGGCTCCAGGGTGACATAGAGCTCGCATTCCGGCAGCCGATAGTTGGCAAGCAACTGGGCGGCATGCCGCAGCGCGACGATCTCGGCGTGGGCGGTCGGATCGTGTTCGGTGATCGGCCGGTTGTAGCCCGTGGCGATGACCTGCCCGGCCCGCATGATCACGGCACCGACCGGCACCTCGCCCACCAGCCAGGCGTTGCGCGCCTGGTCGAGGGCGATGCGCATCGCATGTTCATCGACGCTGGCCCGCTCCACCGGGGACGCAGCCGCGCCCGGGTGCGCGCCGGACGGAACCGGGGTCACCACGGGGGACTCATGGCTTGTCCGCTTCTTGTGTGCGCTCGGCACCCCGGCCCAGGGACGCAGCCACATCGGCGCCGACCTGCTTTTCGAGTGCCCGGGCCTGATCGCGCACACTGCCGCTGCCCGAGAGCTGCGGCATGGCGGCGACCTCGGGCGGGGCCGATGCGGCGCCGGTGGCCGAGACGTGTCCGACCGCCCGCAGCTGCCGCACCGAAATCAAACCGACGATCGCCAGCGCAAGCAGCAACGAGATGATGCCGACGACGGCTTTCACAGCAGTGATCCTTGCAGATCCGGCGCGGGCGCGTCCGGCCCGGCGTCGAACCAGTGGGCGGGCGCGAGCCGCACCACCGTGGCCGCCTCGGCGGCCGAACCGAACAGCCAGGTGGCCGTGTCGGCGGCCGGGATGGGAACGACGCTGCGCTTGTCCTGGGCGTCCGGGGGCAACATCGGGTCGGGCTTGTGCATGCGTTTCATCAGCGGATGGTGATCGGCATTTTGCGTCAGCAGCGTATAGCTGGCGTGCACTTCGCCCGTCGCGGGGTCGGTCCACTCGTTCCAGAGACCGGCCAGGCCCCATATCGATCCGTCGCTGGGCCGAAAGCGCCAGGGCACGTGGCGACCGGTCTCCCAGTTCGGCTCATAAAAGATTTCGGCGGGGACGATGCAGCGCTGGCCGCGCGCCCACGGCCCGCGAAACGACTGCCGGCGTGCAAGGTCCTCCCAGCGCGCGTTGTAGGTCTTGGCCTGCGGCACGCGTTCCTTGGCGCCATCGGCGGTCAGCCACCATTGACCGAGCAAGACCTCGATCACCGCAGGCGCATCCAGCCGCGTGGCGCGCAGGAAGGGCCCTGTGTACTTCGGGAACATGTCGGTGCGCGCCCAGGTGAAGGGCTGGCC
>JALYHO010000300.1 GCA_030776545.1 Pseudomonadota bacterium
CTGTTGAGGTTCATCGACCCGCGTCGCCGCACGGGCCTTGCAATCTTTGCGCCTTCGGCCGCGCATCGCTCACGGTGAAATGCGTGGGAGGCCGATCGTCCCCGAGTGGATGCGTCAAGTGGCGTCAGCACGATGCGTTCCTCCACGCACATCGCCGGGTGAGTGCGAAGACGCCCAATCTCAATCGGGACTTAGAAACATGCGGATGTGCGACGAGCCCGCTGCGTTGTCAAGGGCGTGCCGATCGAACGTACCGTGATCGGAAAGCCTTTCGCTAATACGTCTCGAGGTGCAGGCGGCCTTGCTTCTTCATCGCAGTGCCCACCGTGTCCCAGTCGAGCCCGGCCTGTTGCGCGATGTCGTGCAGCGCCAGGACCACGCCTTCCTCCATCGCCTTGAGTCCGCAGACATAGAAGTAGGCGTTGGGGTCGGCCAGCAGCGGCGCCAGGTCCGCGGCACGGTCGCGCATCACGTCCTGCACGAAGCGTTTGGGCTGTCCGGGTGTCCGCGAGAACGCGAAGTTGGTGTCGATGAAGTCTTTCGGCAGGCTCTGCAGCGGGCCGAAGTAAGGCAGCTCTTCCTTCGTGCGGGCGCCGAAGAAGAGCAACAGCTTGCCGCTTTCGAACTTGCCCGAATGGCGCAGGCGCCGCCGCCATTCCGTCATCGCCCGCATCGGCGCCGACCCTGTGCCGGTGCAGATCATCACGACATGGCTCTTGGGGTGGTTGGGCATCAGGAAGGTCGAACCGAAGGGCCCGATCACCTGCACCGAGTCGCCGACTGCCAGGTCGCACAGGTAGTTGCTCGCGACGCCTCGAACCGGGCGGCCCTGGTGGTCCTCCAGCACCCGCTTGATGGTCAGCGACACATTGTTGTAGCCGGGCCGCTCGCCGTTGCGCGGGCTGGCGATCGAATACTGGCGTGGATGGTGAGCCCGGCCGCTGTCGTCCACACCGGGAGGGACGACCGCGATCGACTGTCCCTCGAGTACCGGAAACGGCGTGACACCGAAGTCGAGGACGATATGGTGGGTGTCGTATTCCCTGCCGACCTCGGTGACCCGCACGTTGCCGGCCACGGTGGCGGCGATGCTCTTGTCGGCCGCTTTCGGGCCGTAGAGGTTGGTGTACGCATGCGCGGCCGACCACGGCGGCACGGTCGCGCCGTACTGCGCGCTTTTGAACTCGGTTTCACCATGGGTCACGTCGGTGGCCGGGGCGGTCGGCTCGTCGCCGGCGGGCAGGGTGTCCGGCGTCACGCCCTCGATGCCGAGTTGCTCGGCCGTCAACTCGGCGGGCAGCGTGTCCCAGCTCAACTGGTCGGCCAGACCATAGGCCATCCGACGCGGCATGACGCGCCAGTTGTCGATCGAACCGGTCGGGCAGGGCGAGATGCAAGCCATGCACAAATTGCACTTGTCGGCATCGACCACGTAGTTGCGCGAATCATGGGTGATCGCCTGCACCGGGCAGATCGCCTCACACGTGTTGCAGCGGATGCAGATTTCCGGATCGATCAGGTGTTGCTTGATGACGCTCGCGTCGACGGCCATGTCCATGTCGTGTTCCCTCGTGCCCGGGTTGGACGCCAGGGGCCCGAGGGGCCCCTGGCGCGCAAGGTCGGGCGATTCGCCTTCAGTCGAAACGCACGTACTCGAAGTCCACCGGCTGCCGGTTGATGCCCATCACCGGGGGCGCGATCCAGTTGGCGAACTTCCCGGGCTCGACCACGCGGCCCATCAGGCTGGTGACGAACGCCCGGTCCTCGCGGCCAGGCAGCCAGTCGTCTTTCCTGGCCGCCCACTCGGTTTCGCTGACGATGCGCCCGTCGGGAGAGACCTTGATTCCCGACAGCGCGCCGATGTTGCGATGGAACGCCTTGTGCGGCGCCGTCAGGCGGTGCGGCAGGCCGGCCTTCTCGAGGACTTTGTTCCAGCGGCCGATGCCGGCCACCGAGTCCTTGATGAAGTCGTCGCGCAGCACTTCGTTGAGCGCGTTGAGCATCGGGACGTCTTTCTCGACGAGCTGGCCGTTCTGTGCTTCGAGCACGCGGTAGGTGCGGCCCTTGAGCAGGTGGTCGTCGTCGCGCTTGCCTTCCTCAAACCGGCCCTTCAAGCCCGAGCTGTAGAAGATGGCGGCGTTGCTCGACTGGTCGGCCCCGAACAGGTCGATCGTCACGCTGTAGTGAAAGTTCACGTAGCGCTGGATCGTCGGCAGGTCGATCACGCCGGCCGCGCGCAGCTTGCCCACGTCGTCGGTCTTCAGCTCGTTCATCGCTTGGGCGGTGCGCTGGATCACGCGCGACACACCGCTCTCGCCGACGAACATGTGGTGCGCCTCTTCGGTCAGCATGAACTTGGTCGTGCGCGCGAGCGGATCGAACGCGCTTTCGGCCAGCGCGCAGAGCTGGAACTTGCCGTCGCGGTCGGTGAAGTAGGTGAACATGAAAAAGCTCAGCCAGTCCGGCGTGGCTTCGTTGAACGCGCCCAGGATCCGCGGGTTGTTCTCGTCGCCGCTGCGGCGTTCGAGCAGCGCATCGGCTTCCTCGCGGCCGTCCCGACCGAAGTGCTTGTGCAGCAGGTAGACCATGGCCCACAGGTGGCGGCCCTCTTCCACATTGATCTGGAACAGGTTGCGCAGGTCATACATGCTCGGCGCGGTGAGGCCGAGATGACGTTGCTGCTCGACCGACGCCGGCTCGGTGTCGCCTTGCGTGACGATGATGCGGCGCAGGTTGGCGCGATGCTCGCCCGGCACGTCGGTCCAGGCCTTTTCGCCCTTGTGGTCGCCGAAGTGGATTTCGCGGTTCGCGTCTCCGGGATTCAAGAAGATGCCCCAGCGATAGTCGCGCATCTTCACGTGACCGAACTGGGCCCAACCTTGCGGGTCGACGCTCACGGCGGTGCGCAGATAGACGTCGTAGTCGGTGGACCCTTCCGGGCCGACATCGTCCCACCAGTTGATGAAGTTCGGCTGCCACTGCTCGAGCGCGCGCTGCAGCGTGCGGTCGTCGCCGAGGTTGACGTTGTTCGGAATCTTGTCGGTGTAGTTGATGGTGCTCATGATGGTGTGCTCGTTAAACCCGGGTCCAGTCGAACTGCGCCTTGTCGCCCTTGCCGTAGATCTTGAGCGCGCCCTTTTCGCCGACGGCGTTGGGACGCTGGAAGATCCAGTTCTGCCACGCGGTCAGGCGACCGAAAACACGCGTGAACATGTTCTCGGGTCCGTTGAAGCGCAGGTTCGATTCGAGGCCGGTCAGCGCATCGGGCGACATCGAGACACGCTCTTCGATCGCGATCCGCACCTCGTCGGTCCAGTCGATGTCGTCCGGATTGCTGGTGACGAGGCCGAGCGCGAAGGCGGCGTCGGCGTCAAGGGCTTGTCCCGCCTTGACGCGCACTGCGTCGATCGCGGGCGCCTCGTCGTAGAAACGGCGCCCGAGCCGGCTCTGCCCGGTGATCATCGGGTAGAGGCCGAAGTTGGCGTCGGCCACCGTGATCTTCGGCGCGCGCGCCTCGTCGGCGGGAAGGGCCAGGTGGTAGATGCGGTCGCAGGCGAGCGCCAGTTCAAGGAACGAGCCGGCAAAGCACGAGCCCGGCTCGATCAGCGCGAAAAGGCTACGCGACGACACATCGAAGCGGCTGAACGTGCGGCGCAGCAGGCCGATGGTTTCGCGCACCAGCCAGTGGCTGTGGTTCGCCAGCAAGGTTGCATCCATCGCGAGCACGGCCGAGGCGCTGCCCTGGGTCTTGATGAGCCAGGTCCCGATGTCGAGCTCGTTGGTGCGCATCTGCAAGATGGCGTCTTCGAGTTCGCGAGCCAGCGCCAGCGGATACCACTTCGCACCCGCGGCTTCGATGGCGGCGATGTCGCCAGGCTGCGTCCCGGCGGGTCCCTGCACGGTGAAAGTGGCGGTGCGTTTGGCGCGGTCGATCTCGACCGTGACGGCCGGATAGCGCAGGGCATCGGCTTCCTGCGTGCACGCGATCGGCGTGAGCGCCACGCCCTTCGCGCCAGCCGGCCGGTCGCTCTGGTGGGCCAGTTGCAGCGCCCGCTCCTGCACCTTCTGCGCGAACACGGCCGGCTTGGCGATGTCGTCGACCAGGCGCCAATCCTTGGCTTTTTGTCCGCGCACGCCTTCGACGCTGGTGCAGAACAGGTCGGCCAGGTCGTGGCGCACGTGGCGCTTGTCGGTCACTCGGGTCAGGCCGCCGGTCCCGGGCAGCACCCCGAGCAGAGGCACTTCCGGCAGGCTCACGGCCGAAGAGCGATCGTCGACCAGGATGATCTCGTCGCACGCCAGCGCCAGCTCGTACCCGCCGCCGGCGCATGCGCCGTTGACGGCTGCGAGGAACTTCAGGCCGCTGTGCTTCGACGAGTCTTCGAGGCCATTGCGCGTCTCGTTGGTGAATTTGCAGAAGTTGACCTTCCAGGCGTGGCTGGAGAGGCCCAGCATGAAGATGTTCGCGCCGGAGCAGAACACCTTTTCCTTGGCGCTCGTGAGCACCACGGTGCGCACCTCGGGGTGCTCGAAGCGAATCCGATTGACGGCATCGTTGAGCTCGATGTCGACGCCGAGGTCGTAGCTGTTCAACTTCAGCTTGTAGCCAGGACGCAGGCCGGCGTTTTCGTCGAAATCGGCGGCCAGGGTGGCCACCGGACCTTCGAACTTGAGTTTCCAGTGGTGGTATCGAGCGGGGTCGGTTCGGTAGTCGACGCGGGGGGATGGGGTCACGGGATGCTCCTGGAATGAGGCACTGTAGTGCATGTCTTGCGAAACCGGTTGATGCATGATATTGCATAACTCGGCGTTGTTCAAGTGCTTCCCTTCCGGCAGCGTTCGGGCTTACCCTGCCAGCTCCAGCGCGCCGCGCACCGCGCTGCGCAAGGCGCTGAAGGTGGCGTCGAGGGCCTGAGCGCTCGTGTCGAGCTGGAATTCGGCCTTCGAGTAGAAGGCGGCCCGCCCCGCGAGAATGCCTTTCAGGTCCTCCATCGCCTCCTTGCTGTGACCCATCGGACGCATGTCGCCCTGGGCGATGACGCGGTTCATGTGGTCTTCGGGGGCGGCCTTCAGCCAGACCGTGGTGCAATGGGTGAGCAGCAGGTTGAAGCTCGCGGCATCCGAGACCAGGCCGCCAGGGGTGGCGATGACGGCTTCCGGATAGATCTGTATGGCCTCTTCGACCGCGCGTCGCTCGTACCGGCGGTAGGCGCTCTGCCCGTAGAGGCCCTGGATCTCGGAGATGCTGCAACCTGCGAACTTCTCGATTTCGCGGCTGAGCTCGATGAACGGGAAGTCCAGGTCCTCGGCCAGCATCCGCCCCAGGGTCGACTTGCCCGCACCGCGAAGGCCGATGAGCGCGATCCGTGCGCTGCGCCGGGTCTTTTCGCCGTTCACCCCTCCGGTACCCAGCAGGCCACCGATCGACTCGCGCACGCGGCGCAGCGTGGCCTCGTCCCGATGCTCGAGCAGCTCGCGGATCAGCAACCATTCGGGGGACGAAGTGGTCACGTCGCCGATGAGCTCGGCCAGCGAGCACTGCAGCGCCCGCGCCACCTGCATGAGAACCAGGTACGACGCGTTGCCGACGCCGTATTCCAGGTTCGCCAGGTGGCGCTCCGAGACGTCCGCCGTCGACGCCAGTTCCTTGCGGGTGATGCCGCGGCGCGAGCGCAGCGAGCGCACCCGCATGCCCAACGCCACCAGGGCCGGATTCTTTTCCTCGTCGTCGTGGGCATCGGCGCCCTCGGCCACGGCGTGGCTAAGGACAAACCCCTGAGTAGGCATTATATTGCTTGACATGGTGGGTGAGCGACCATAGAGTTCCTGTACGCACAATACTGCATCTGTGCCATGCGGTGCAAGCCGATCCGATGAACAGGAGCCTCCCATGTCCGCCGCATCCTTTCGCACCCCTGCGCCAGAGTCGCTCGCCGGTCGGCCACCCGAGGGCGCGCCAGGCGCCACCTCGGTACCCGCCACGTCGCCGCCGGGTGTGGGCTTCAATTTCGCCCAGCACCTGCTGGCCGCCAACGCCGGCCGGGCAGGCAAGCTCGCCTTCATCGACGACCTGGGCACGCTCAGCTATGGGGAGCTCGAGGAACGCGTGCGCCGCGTCGCTGCCGGGCTCCGTGCACTCGGCATCAAGCGTGAAGAACGCGTGCTGCTGCTGATGCAGGACTGCAACGACTGGCCGGTGAGCTTTCTCGGCGCGTTGTATGCCGGCGTGGTGCCGGTGGCGGTGAACACGCTGCTCACGGCCGACGACTACGCCTACATGCTCGAACACTCGCGTGCCCAGGCCGTGCTGGTATCGGGCGCCTTGTTGCCGGCGTTGACGACCGCCATGGTCAAGTCCGACCACGAGGTTCAGAAGGTGATCGTCTCGCGGCCGGTCGCCCCGCTGCATCCCGCCGAGGTCGAGTTCGACGCCTTCGTCCAGCGGCAGGCACCGCTGGCCCGGCCGGCCGGCACGGGCGCCGACGATCCGGCCCTGTGGCTCTACTCGTCCGGGTCCACCGGGCGCCCGAAGGGAACGGTTCATTCGCACGCGAACCCCTACTGGACGGCCGAGTTGTACGGCAAGGCGGTGCTCGACATCGGCGAACACGACGTCTGCTTCTCGGCAGCCAAGCTGTTCTTTGCCTACGGGCTGGGCAACGCGTTGACCTTCCCGATGAGCGTCGGCGCGACGACCATCCTGATGGCCGAGCGACCGACCCCGGAAGCGACTTTCCGCCGCTGGACCGGCGAGGTCGGCGGCGTCAAGCCGACGGTCTTCTTCGGTGCCCCGACCGGCTTCGCCGGCATGTTGGCGTCGCCCGCGTTGCCCGCCCGGCAGGCGGTGGCGCTGCGCCTCGTGTCGTCGGCAGGCGAGGCGCTGCCGGCTGACATCGGCGAGCGCTTTCAGCGGCACTTCGGCACCGACATCGTCGACGGGATCGGCTCGACCGAGATGCTGCACATCTTCCTGTCGAACCGACCGGGCCGGGTGCGTTACGGCACCACCGGCTGGCCGGTGCCCGGCTACGACATCGAACTGCGCGGTGACGATGGCCTGCGGGTCGCCGACGGCGAGGCCGGCGACCTCTACATCCGCGGCCCGTCGGCGGCGATGATGTACTGGGGCAATCGGGAGAAGACGCGCGACACCTTCCAGGGCGGCTGGACCAAGAGCGGCGACAAGTACACGCGCAACGCCGATGGCACCTACACGTACGGCGGCCGCAGCGACGACATGCTCAAGGTCAGCGGCATCTACGTCTCCCCGATCGAAGTCGAGGCCACGCTGGTGCAGCACCCGGCCGTGCTCGAAGCCGCGGTCATCGGCAAGGTCGACGCCGAGGGGCTCACCAAGACCAAGGCCTTCGTCGTGCTCAAGGCGGGCGCGCAAGTCGGCGAGGAAGAGCTCAAGGCCTTCGTGAGGGAGCGCCTCGCGCCCTACAAGTACCCGCGTTTCATTGCCTTCATCGACGACCTGCCGAAGACGGCGACCGGAAAGATTCAGCGCTACAAGCTGCGTGAACTCGACGCCGCCCCATGAACCCGCGTCCCGGCCCACGCGGGCACGCATCACACCCGAGGAGACCCCATTTGAATGTGCTACGCGCCACCCTCACTGCCATCGCTTTCGCCAGCGTCCTGCCCATCACCGTTGCCCAGACGGCCCCCAAGCTGAAGGTCGGGCTGATGCTGCCGGCCACCGGCACTTACGCGGCCCTCGGCACGGCCATCGACAACGGGTTTCGGCTCTTCGTCGCGGAGCAGGGCGGCAAGCTCTCCGGCCGCGAGATCGAATTCGTCCGCGTCGATGACGAATCCGACCCGTCCAAGGCCACCGACAACGTCAACAAGCTCATCAAGCGCGACAACGTCGACGTGATCGTCGGCACGGTGCACTCGGGCGTCGCGATGGCGATGGCCAAGGCCGCCAAGGACACCGGAACCCTGCTGATCGTGCCGAACGCCGGTGCCGATGCCGTCACCGGGCCGATGTGCGCGTCCAACATCTTCCGAAGCTCGTTCTCGAACTGGCAGCCAGGCTATGCGATGGGCGA
This sequence comes from Pseudomonadota bacterium, assembly GCA_030776545.1. Lineage (GTDB taxonomy): Bacteria > Pseudomonadota > Gammaproteobacteria > Burkholderiales > Burkholderiaceae_C > LMDS01. The sequence goes on from JALYHO010000300.1 coordinate 8,058, forward strand.
AGTGATGGCCAAGAAGGGCCATCGCAAAGTCGTCACGATCACCTGGAAGTACGCGGCCGGCGACGAATCGGTGCGTGGCTTCAAGGAGGCGTTCGAAAAGGGTGGGGGCACGGTCGTGAAGGAGCTGAACCTGCCGTTTCCGAACGTCGAATTCCAGGCCTTGCTGACCGAGATCGCCGCGACCAAGCCCGACGCGGTCTACACCTTCTTCGCCGGCGGCGGCGCCGTCAAGTTCGTCAAGGACTACGCGGCCGCGGGCCTGAAGAAGAACATCCCGCTCTACGGTGCAGGCTTCCTGACCGATGGCACGCTCGACGCACAGGGTGCCGACGCCGAGGGCCTGATGACGACGCTGCACTACGCCGACGCCATGAACCTGCCGCGCGACAACGCATTTCGCCTCGCCTACGCCAAGGCCTACAAGCTGCAGCCCGATGTGTACGCCGTGCAAGGCTATGACGCGGCGCAGATGCTGTCGGTGGGCCTGGCCGCCGTGAAGGGGGATCTGGGCAAGAAAGCCGATTTCGCCGCTGCCGTGGAGCACGCGAAGATCGACAGCCCGCGGGGCGCGTTCACGATCTCGAAGGCGCACAACCCGGTGCAGGACATCTACTTGCGCCAGGTCTCGGGCAAGGAGAACAGGCTGATCGGGGTGGCCAGCAAGTCACTCGCCGATCCGGCGCGCGGTTGCAAGCTCTAGATCCCGCAGCGCCTCGATTCCATTCCACGCACCGCCATCGCGCCCTCGGGCCGCGAGGCGCATGACGCCCCGCCCATGGACCTCGTTACCTTCCTGATCCAGTGCCTGAACGCCTTGCAATACGGCTTGCTGCTGTTCCTCGTGGCCTCGGGGCTGACGCTGATCTTCGGCATCATGGGTGTCATCAACCTGGCGCACGGCAGCTTCTACATGATCGGGGCCTACATGGCCTACGCGCTGGCGCCGATCGTCGAGGCGACGTTCGGCGGGGGCTTCTTCGCGACGCTCGGCGTCGGCCTGGTGCTGGCGGTGCTGCTCGGCTACGTGCTCGAGTGGGCGTTTTTCAGCTTCCTGTACGAGCGTGATCACCTCCAACAGGTGCTGATGACCTACGGCCTGATCCTGGTCTTCGAAGAGTTGCGCAGCCTGCTGGTGGGCGACGCCGTCCACGGGGTGCAGCCGCCGCCCCTCTTGGCCGGCACCCTGGCGCTCGGCGACGTGATGACCTACCCGGTCTACCGTCTCTTCATCTCCGGCGTCTGCCTGGCGCTCGCGCTCGGCATGGCCTTCGTGTTCACGCGCACGCGACTGGGCATGATGGTGCGCGCCGGCAGCACGAACCGCGAGATGGTGCAGTCACTCGGCATCGACATCAGGTTCCTCTACCGCGTGGTGTTCGCCGCCGGCGTCGCGATCGCGGCGCTGGCCGGGATGGTGGCGGCCCCGGTGTCGTCCGTCTATCCGGGCATGGGCAGCACGGTGCTCATCATCTGTTTCGTCGTCGTCGTGATCGGCGGCGTCGGCTCGATCCGGGGTGCATTGCTCGCGTCGCTGCTGATCGGCGTGGTCGACACCTTCGGCAAGGTGCTCGTGCCGCAGGCGGCGGGGGTGCTGGTCTATGTGTCGATGGCAATGATCCTGCTGGTCAAGCCGGCCGGTCTCTTCAAGGCGGGCTGACCCCATGCTGGCTCCTCTGCGTCACCGAGCGCTGTTCGTCGGGCTCTTCTTCGCCACGCTCGCCTTGTTTCCGCTCGGCGCGGGAAGCTACGCGATCGACCTCGTCACCAAGATCATGATTTTCGCGATCTTCGCGCTGAGTCTGGAATTGCTGGTCGGCGGCGCCGGCCTGGTCTGCTTCGGACAGGCGGCGTTCTTCGGCATCGGGGCCTACACGGCGGTGCTGCTCTCGGGTCCGAGTGCCGCGCCCTCGGTCGGCTGGTTGCTGCCGGTCAGCGTGCTGGCCGCTGCCCTCTACGCGCTGGCGGTCGGCGCCCTGTCGCTGCGCACCCAGGGCGTGTACTTCATCATGGTCACGCTCGCGTTTTCGCAGATGGCCTACTACGTCGTGCACGACACGCCGCTCGGCGGGGGTACCGACGGGATCTACCTCAACCTCAAGCCGACGCTCTGGCCAGGGGCCGACCTCGACCAGCCGCTGACGATGTACGCCCTCACCTGGGCCTGCCTGGCGGCGACGTTCGGGTTCCTCGCGCTGTTGCTGCGTTCGCGCTTCGGCCGGGCGTTGGCCGGCGTCCGCGTCAACGAGCAACGCATGCGCGCGACCGGCTTCTCGACCTACCCTTACAAGCTGGCCGCGTTCACGGTCTCGGGCGGCATCGCCGGCTTGGCGGGCTTCCTGTTCGCGGTCAAGGACGGCGTCGTGAACCCGGAACTGCTGGCCTGGCACCTGTCGGGCGAGGTGCTGATCATTGTCATTTTGGGCGGCATCGGCCACTTGCGCGGTGCCTTGATCGGCGCGTTCGCCTTTGCCTTGCTGCAGGAATTTTTTCGCTCCGAAGCGATCTTCGGTGGGTTCGCCAAGCACTGGCAATTGGGCCTGGGCCTGGCGATCATCGCCAGCGTCGCCTGGCTGCCGCGCGGTCTGATCGGGCTGCCCCAGCAGTGGCGCGAACGGCTCATGGGCCGGCGCACGGGCGGGCGCGGCAGCGCCGTCTACGACCCGGGTGCGCCATGAAGGCGCCTGGGCTCGTGCTGCGGGCCGACGCGCTGACGCGCCGCTGGGGCGGCCTGGTCGCCGTGAACCAGGTCTCGCTCGAACTCGAACGTGGCACGGTGCACGCGGTCATCGGCACCAACGGCGCGGGCAAATCGACCCTCATCAACATGCTGTCTGGCGACGTCCCGCCCTCGAGCGGAACGGTCGAACTGCTCGGCCAGGACGTGACCGCGTGGCCCCAGCCGCGGCGCGCGCGCGCGGGCCTGGGACGCAGCTACCAGCGCAACACGATCTTCCCGAGTTTCAGCGTGTTCGAGAACTGCCGCCTGGCGGCGCAGGCGCGCACCCAGAATGCCTGGGCCTTCTGGCAGGATGCCGGGCGTTGCGGCATCAGCCTGGCCGCCGCGCGCGAGGCAGCGGGGCGCGCCGGCCTCGAGCGCTTGCTCGAGCGCCCGGCCGGCCTGCTCTCGCACGGCCAGAAGCGGCAACTCGAGATCGCGATGTGCCTGGCCACCCGACCGCAGGTCCTGTTGCTCGACGAGCCGCTGGCCGGGATGGGTGCCGAGGAGACCGAGCGCATGCTCACCTTGCTGACCGCGCTGAAGGCCGAGCACGCGATCCTCCTGGTCGAGCACGACATGGACGCGGTGTTCCGCGTGGCCGACCGCATCACGGTGATGGTCGATGGCGCGGTGCTCGCCTCGGACACGCCCGACGCGGTGCGCAACAACCCCGCGGTGCGTGCGGCCTACCTCGGGGAGCCCGCATGAGCGCCGCGGCACGCAGCGAGACCCTCGTCGATGCGCAGGGCGTGCACGCCTGGTACGGGTCCAGCCATGTGCTGCATGGTGTGAACCTGCAGATCCGACGCGGCGAGACCTTCGGACTGCTGGGCCGCAACGGCATGGGCAAGAGCACCTTGATCCGGACCCTGCTGGGCCATGTCGCGCAGCGCGACGGACAGATCCACATCCTCGGGCACGATGCCATGAAGATGCGTCCGCACGAAGTGGCGCGCCTGGGAGTGGCCTACGTGCCCGAAGGGCGCGGCGTGTTCCCCAACCTGAGCGTGCGAGAAAACCTCGTCATGGCGGCGCGGCGCGGCGGCGATGGCCGCAACGACTGGTCGCTGGGTCGGGTGCTCGACACCTTTCCACGGTTGAAGCAACGCCTGGCCAATGCGGGCGCGCAGCTCTCCGGAGGCGAGCAGCAGATGCTCTCGATCGGCCGTGCGCTGATGACGAACCCCGACCTCCTGATCCTCGACGAAGCCACGGAGGGGCTCGCCCCCCTGGTCGTGGCCGAGATCTGGCGCGTCATCGGCCAGATTCGCGCCACGGGCATCGCCACCCTGATCGTCGACCGCGACTACCGCCGGGTCCTCGCCCAAAGCGACCGCGCGCTGGTTTTGCAAAAGGGACAGGCGGTCCTGGAAGGCCGGGCGTGCGAGGTGGCGGTCGATCCGGCGCTCGCGAGCTGCCTCGGGGTCTAGGCGGTCGTTCGTGCCGATGGCGCCCCGGCGAATCGATCCAGCAGACGCAACCATCGCGGTCCATCGACCGTTCCGAAGAAGGGCAGGACATCGCCATGAGCAAACCGAGTCGTGAATACATCTGCGGCGAGTCCGGGGCCGTCACCGACGAGACCGGTGCCCCCACGCTGCGCCTGCCGTCAGGGTGGGGCGGCCTGCCTTTGGGCCTCTTCGCCATCCCCGCCCAGGAACAACGCGGGCCCGAGTGTGCGATGGCGCCCATTCTCCTGCTCGCCGCGCAAGGCGTCGGACGCCGCTGGTACCGCTACAGCAGCGGACGCACGATCGAACTCGGCACCGCGCCGGGAATGATCGAGCTCTATGCGCGGGGTTACGAGTACGAGAGCGCGCGCTGGGATGGCCAGGGCGGCCAGTGCATCGGCGTGACCCTGTCCCCGCAGGTCGTCAATCGGCTCGTGCCGGAGGCCCCGGATTTCGACCTCAGGACGGCGCACGAGGTTTTCGATTCGAAGGTGCAGTGGCTCACCCAGGAACTGTTCGACGAGGCCATGCGCGGCGCCCCGGCCGGGGCGCTCTACGCCGAAGGGCTGTCGTGTGCGCTCATCGCTCGTCTGAGGGAGCACTATGGTGTTCGAGGGGCGGCCGAGGCGCCTTCCGGGCATTTGTCCGCCGGCGCGCGGCGACGCGTGCTCGAGTACATCGACGCGCACCTGGGCGACGATCTCGGCCTTGCCGACCTGGCGCAGGTCGCAGGCCTGAGTACCTGGCATTTCGCCCATTGCTTCAAAGCGAGCCTGGGCGTGCCGCCACACCGCTATGTGCGCCAATGTCGCCTGGACGCAGCGACCCGGCTGTTGACGTCGTCGCCGCTGCCGATCGCCGAGATCGCGCTGACCGTCGGCTTTTCGAGCCAATCCCACTTCACGCAGGCGTTTCGCGAGCACACCGGCATGACACCCGGTGCTGCGCGCCATTCCTGAATCACGGGGCACGAGCGCCTGCTCGCCCCTCGCACGGAGACGCTGGCCATGCGCTACTGGCAGGCATAGCTACCGGCCACACTCGCCGATCCGGTTCCGCTGTAGGTGATCTTCTGCGGATAGACACAGATGGGCATCGAGACGCTCGAGTCCGACGAACTGACGTCGATCCGACCCGGCGGCGTGCCTGCCTCGACCCAGTTCTGCAAGGCGAGGAACATCTCGTCGCGTCCGAGCACCGACTGCGGCACGGGCACGTTGGGGCCGGCCACGAGTCGACCCGAATGGGGCAGGCCGGGAATGTGGAAGAACCTGGCGAAGCTCTGGGTGGCGCCGAGGCCGCCCGTCGCAGCGCTGACCCGACCGTAGTAGTTGTCCGAACCCTGCGGTGCAATCAGGTTGTCGGCCAGTCCGTGGTACATGATCAGCTTGCCATTGCGCTGGTTGAACGCCGTGAGGTCGGCACGGTCGGTGTTGATGTTGCCGAACTGTGGTTGAAGCACCAGGCCCTGATAGGCGGCGACCGTCAGCCCCGCATAGCTCAGCGACTTCCAGTTGTTCATCCCGTTGCTGAGCGCGTTGGTGAACAAGGACGAGCCGATGGTCGGGTCCTGGAGTTCCAGCGCCACCTGATCGGCCGCGATCGGGAACGGTCCGCCGAGCCCTCCGAAGGGACCGGCCGAATCGCCGGCGAGCAAGCCGAGGAAGGCGCCGCGGGCCAGGCCGAACCAGAGTTGCTTGGTGCCGACCAGGTTGGGACCGGCGGCGTTGTCGAGCGCCGGATCGGGCACGCTGCCGTCAGCGGTCTGGCCATACCAGATCTTGTCGACGTCGGTGGCCTCGGCGAGATTCATACAACCGGTGCTGTCGGTACTGGTGCCGACGGTGCCGCCGTTTCCAGCCACGCCGCTGCACAGCACGGTCGCGTCTCGGGTCGGGTCGTAGTGGCATGCGTACGGGTCCAGGAGGAAGCCCAGCGCCCCTCCGCCACATGCCGCGATGGCGGCGGTCGTCGCCGTGTTCAGCTTGGCTCCCGACATGGCGGCGCCGAGATCCCGCTGCATCGCGACCTGCGGATAGAGTTCATTGGTGATGAACCTCGTCCAGTTGATCGCAGGCGCCCCTGCCAGGATGCCGTCGAAGTCGTTGGGAAAGACCTGGGCGAGCTTCAAGCCCTGGCGGCCGCCAGTCGAGAATCCGTCCCAGTAGGCGTATTTCTGGGCCGTGCCGTAGTAGAGCTTGGCAAGCGCTTTGGACTTGTCGGCCATCTCGTGCAGGCTGCGCTCGGCGAAGTCCTCCCAAAGCACGGTGTTGATGGTGCCGTCCGGCGCCATCGCGAACGACGCGCTGAGCGACCCGGGCTGGCCGGGGACGGCCGCATGGCCGTGGTCGGAGGTGACGACGACGTAGCCCTTGCCGGCCGCGGCCACGTGGAGATCGTTGCCATCGCCGCCGCCGCCGATCTGGGTCGTGCTGGCCTGCGAACTGCCGGCCCAACCGCCGCTGCCATAGGCGCGGATGCGCTGGTTCCAGTTGGCGGCTGTCGGCAGCCAGACCTCGATGCCGATGCCGGCGGACGTGGACGGTGCGCCGGCCGGACCGGCATTGCCGGGACCGACCAGCAGCTTGACCAGGCACATGTCGGCAGGCGCCGTCGGCGGCGCCGGGGTGGCCGGGGTGCCCGAGAGCGCCACGGAATCGCCCTGCTTGTAGGCCTTGACGAGCAGAACCTTGGTGTTCGCGTCGGGCATGAAAGCGGACTTGATGCCGTCATCGCAGGCCAGTGCGGTGGGTGCCGCAGCAGCGCTGTCGCCGCCGCCGCAACTCACTTGCAGGATGGAGGCAGCCGCCACCACCGCGTACGTCGCCGACCGAAACCAGGTGTTTTTCAATTGCATGGCCACATTCCTTTGAGAGAGTCGCTCGTCCGGACGAGGTCGCGTGTTGCGCGATCGATCCAGGCAGTGGACGATAGGTTTGGAAGGCGCGATGGTCTTTCGCAATCGCGCTGGCGATATCGGGCGCTTGCGGTCACGGGTGGGGGTTTTCCCAAGCGCCGACCCGGCCGGGGACGAGATTTATCGAGGCGCAAGGCGCTAGCAGATTGGCGTGGTTCGCCAGTTCCTTCGCCGTCGAATGGCTCTACGCTGGCGCTTTTTGCAAGGAGATCGGCATGAGCAACACCGTCCTCGTCACCGGCGCGTCGAGCGGCCTGGGCCGGGCCACGGCGAAGAAATTTCACGGCAAGGGCTGGAACGTCGTCGCGACGATGCGGGCGCCCGAGCAGGAGACCGAGCTGCAGCGGCTCGACCACGTGCTGGTCACCCGTCTCGACGTTCAGGACCATGAATCGATCGAGGGCGCCGTGGGGGCCGCACTGCAGACATTCGGGCGCATCGACGCGGTCGTGAACAACGCCGGCTACGGCGTCTTCGGCCCGCTCGAAGCGACACCGATCGAGACCATCCGACGCCAGTTCGAAGTCAACGTCATCGGCATGATCGCCACGACGAAAGCCGTGCTGCCGCACTACAGGGCGAACCGGCGAGGCGTGATCGTCAACGTGTCGTCGATCGGCGGACGCATGGCCTTTCCGCTCGGGACGGCCTATCACGGCTCGAAGTTCGCGGTCGAGGGGCTGTCGGAGGCGTTGCACTACGAGCTCGGCGCCCTCGGCGTGCGCGTCAAGGTCGTCGAGCCGGGAGGAATGAAGACCGACTTCGGAGGTCGTTCGCTGGACTTCAACCACGACCCGACGCTCGTGGCCTACGAGCCGCTGGTGCAGTCGGTTCACAAGGTGCTCGGGCCCCTGATGGAAAATGGCTCGGACCCGGCCGCGGTCGCCGAAGTCATCTACGGGGCCGCGACCGACGGGAGCGATCGACTACGGTATGAGGCGGGCGCCGACGCCCTGGAGGTGCTTGCCGCCCGACGTGGCGCCGACGATGCCGCTTTCATGGCGGGCATCCGGACGCAGTTCGGCATCAGCCCCTAGCCAACCCGGGCCGAGGATCGAATGAATTCGCACGCGCGCACTTATGCACTGGATACGACCTGGCGCACGCTGCTCAAGGATCTGGGGCTCGTGCCGGCCAACGTGCTGCGGCGTGCCGGGCTCGCCGAAGGCTTGCTGCATCAACAACCCCCGGCGCGGCTCGTGCCGGACGACTACTACCGGCTCTGGCGCGCGGTCGAGAGTGAATTGGCCGACCCGCTGCTTCCGATCCGGCTGTGCGAGGTGATTCGCGGCGAATCGTTCTCGCCGCCCTTGTTTGCCGCACTCTGCAGCCCGAACCTGACAGCCGCGGCCCGGCGAATTGCGAAGTACAAGGCCCTCATCGCCCCGATGCGACTGGACGTGGTCGAAGGGCCGGAGGTCGTCGCCATGGAGCTGACCTGGTTGGACGCGCCGCTGGATCCTCCCGTGTCGCTTGTGCTCACGGAGTTGCTGATGTTCGTGGCCCTCGCGCGAACCGGCTCGCGCGAGCCGGTGCGGCCCGTCGAAGTCACGACCCGGGTGCTGCCGTCACCCGCGGCCCCCTATGAAGACTTCCTCGGGTGCCGGATCGAGCGCGGGGATCGACACCGCGTGGCGTTCCGCCCGGCGGATGGCGCGCGCCCGTTTTTGACGTCGAACGAGGCGATGTGGTCGCTGTTCGAGCCCGAGCTGCGCCAGCGATTGGCGGACCTCGACGCCCAGGTGGGCACGGCCGCGCGCGTCCGCGCCGTGCTGTTGGAGGGATTGCCCGGTGGGCTCGTCACCATGGACGCGGTTGCACGCAGCCTGGCGCTCAGCAAACGCACTTTGCAACGCCGGGTCGAACTCGAAGGCACGAGCTTTCAGCAGATCCTGCGGGAGACGCGCGAGGCCTTGGCCCGCCACTACCTGGCGCAGACCCGCCTCACCGCCGCCGAGATTTCATACCTGCTGGGCTTCGACGAGCCCAATTCGTTCTACCGGGCGTTCCGCGCCTGGACCGGAACGACGCCGGACCGCCTGCGACGGCTCCCGAGCGGCGCGGGCCACCAGCGCGCCGTCCCGGATTGAGGTCCACGGAAGGTCGGGACGGATTGCTTTTTAAAATCGCGTAAGTAGTCAGTGGGCTGTTGATCTGGGAGCAACAGTTATGCAG
>JALYHO010000301.1 GCA_030776545.1 Pseudomonadota bacterium
GTTCCCGGGCAGCCCGATGGCCACGCCCGAGCCGGCGGTGACCAGGGCCATGCCGGCCAGCGCCGAGCCCAGGCGCGTCAGATCGGCGTTCGAGATCGCATCGACGACCGCCACCTGGACGCCTTCGGCCTGCAGTGCCGTGAAGCGGGCGCGTATCGCCTGCTCGCCCTGGGCCACGACGTCGTGCCCAACGAGGCCGACCTTGCGCCGGGTCTGCGGCTGCAGCACGCGGACCAGGTTGGCATCCGTCATGGGCGTGAGCGGGTGGTGGCGCATGCCGCTGTCGCTCAGCAGTTGGTCGCCGACGAACAGGTGCCCCTTGAACACCGTGCGCTGATTCTCCGGAAACGCCGGACAAGCGATCGTGAACCCTTGGCCCGGGCCATGCAGCGCGTCGAGCAAGGCATCGATCACGGGGCCGATGTTGCCCTTCGGGGTCGAATCGAACGTCGAGCAATACTTGAAATAGACCTGCTCGACGCCTTGCGCCTGCAACCAGTGCAGAGCGGCGAGCGACTGCGCGACCGCGTCGGCTGCCGGGATGGTGCGCGACTTCAGCGCCACCACGACCGCATCGGGCGATCCTTCCAGTGGACCGGCCGGAACGCCGATGGTCTGGATGACGCGCATGCCGGCACGCACCAGGTTGTTCGCGAGGTCGGTGGCGCCGGTGAAATCGTCGGCGATGCAGCCGAGCAGCAGGCCGTGCATGGTCAACCCCTGGTCGGCAAGTCGATGCCGGGAAAAATCTTGATGACCGCCGAATCGTCCTCCGCCCCGTGGCCGGCCGTCGAGGCCTGCATGAACATCTGGTGCGCGGTCGCCGACAAGGGCAGCGGAAACTTGGTCGCGCGGGCGGTGTCGAGCACGAGGCCCAGGTCCTTGACGAAGATGTCGACCGCCGAGAGCGCGGTGTAGTCCCCCGCCAGCACATGGGGCATCCGGTTCTCGAACATCCAGCTGTTGCCGGCGCTGTGGGTGATGACCTCGTAGAGCGCCGCGGGATCCACCCCTTCGCGCAATCCGAGGGCCATCGCCTCGGCCGCGGCGGCGATGTGCACTCCCGCCAGGAGCTGGTTGATGATCTTGACCTTGCTGCCGTTGCCGGCCCGGTCGCCGAGCCTGTAGACCTTGGCGGCCATGGCGTCGAGCACCCCTTCCGCGCGGTCATAAGCCTGCGGCCGACCGGCCGTCATCATCGTCAGCTCGCCCGTGGCCGCCTTGGCCGCGCCGCCGGAAATCGGCGCGTCCAGGTAGAGCAGGCCGAGCCGTTCCAGGCGCTCCTCGAGCGCGCTCGACCACCCCGGGTCGACCGTCGAGCACATCACGAAGACGCTGCCCGCCGCCAGCGCGGCGGCCGCGCCGCCCGCGCCGAAGAGTACGTCGTCGGTCTGGCGCGCATTGACCACCACGCTGACCACCACCGGGCAGTGGGCGGCCACCGCCGCCGCGCTCTCGCACGCCACCCCACCCTCGGCGGCAAAGGCCCGGGACACCTCGGGTCGGACATCGTATGCATGCACCCGAAGGCCGGCGCGGCGCAGCGATCGCGCCACGCCCTGTCCCATGGCACCGAGGCCGATCACTCCGACGTTTTGGCTCATGTGGTGGGTCTCGATAGGGGCCGGAACGTGCGGCCAGTTCAGCCGCGCAACGCGGCGCAGACGGCACGGGTCACGTCCCGTGTGGTGGCGCTGCCGCCGAGGTCGGGCGTGTGGACGCCGGCCCCGGTGGTCGCCTCGATGGCCTGCATCAGGCGCCGACCCGCGACCGGTTCTCCGAGGTGGTCGAGCATCATCGCCGCCGTCCAGAAGGTCGCGATCGGGTTGGCGATGCCTTTGCCGGTGATGTCGAAGGCCGACCCGTGGATCGGCTCGAACATCGAAGGAAACTGCCGCGCCGGGTTGAGGTTCGCGGTCGGGCCGATCCCGAGGCTGCCGGACAGCGCCGCGGCCAGGTCCGACAAGATGTCGGCGTGCAGGTTGGTCGCCACCATCACGTCCAGCGACGAGGGCCTGGACACCATCCGCGTGGTGGCTGCGTCGACCAGCTCCCGGTCGGTGCGAACGTCCGGGTAGTCGCGCGCCACTTCATAGAAAATCTCGTCCCACATCACCATGCCGAAACGCTGGGCGTTCGACTTGGTGATCAGCGTCAGGAGCTTGCGCGGACGGGTTCGTGCCAGGTCGAACGCGAAGCGGTGGATGCGCTCGACCCCGGCCCGGGTGAACACGGCAGTCTCGGTACCGACCTCGATCGGCAGGCCACGGTGGGCGCGGCCGCCGTGGCCCGCATACTCGCCTTCGGAATTTTCACGAACGATGATCCAGTCGATGCCGGCGGGGTCGGCCAACGGGCTCTTGACGCCCGGCAGGACACGCGCCGGCCGGACGTTGGCGAACTGGTCGAAGCCTTGCGCGATCGCCAGGCGCAACCCCCAGAGCGACACATGGTCGGGGACGTCGCGGCTGCCCACCGCGCCAAAAAAAATGGCATCGAAAGAGCGCAATTGCTCGAGCCCCCCGTCCGGGATGTAGTGACCGCGCCGCACGTAGTTCTCGGAGTTCCAGTCGAAATGGTCGACGTCGAACCGAAAGCCACCGTCCACTGCGGCCACCTCGCGCAGCACCTCCAGGCCGGCGTCGATGACCTCGGGTCCGATCCCGTCGCCGGGAATGGCGGCGAGCCTGTATGCGCGCATGCATCCTCTCCCTTACTCTTGCACAGTGCGGCGCCGCCGCAGGCGGCGCCGAGGCAGCGTCAGTTGACCTGGCTGCGCCAATCGTACTGTTGCTTGAACCCGAGCAGGCGCTTGATTTTCTCGTTGCTGAGCAGGGTCTCGAATTCCCCGAGCGTCTTCTTGACGGGTACCGTCGGATAGAAGCGCTTGAGCAGCTCGGCGGTCGGCAGGTCGGAGGAGACGTCGTCGGCGGCCACGTTCATGACCTGAAAACCCAGGCCGTCCTTGTCGACCGCGAGCCGGGAAGCGGTCGCCAGGTCGCGGGCATCGATGTAGCTCCAGGTGATGCGACGTCGAAACCCCGGGTCCTTGAAGTACTCGGGAAACTTGGCATAGTCGACCGGGTCGATGACGTTGCCGATGCGCAGGCAATAGATGTCCGAGCCGGTCCGGGCGTGGAACGCCTTCGCGGTGGCCTCGTTGATCACCTTCGACATGGCATAGCTGTCCATCGGATCGACGGGGTAGTCCTCGTCCAGCGGCAGGTACTCGGGCATCCGGTAGTGGTCGGCGAAGACGATGCCGTAGGTCGTCTCGCTCGAGGCGATGATGACCTTCTTGATGCCGTACTTGGACGCGGCATCGAGCACGTTGTAGGTGCTCATCACGTTGATGCGGAACACCTCGTTGTCGGGGTGGGTCATGATCCGCGGAATCGCCGCGAAATGGATGATGGCGTCGATCGGCTCGGGCTTGATCGACGGACTGAACTCATGGCGCACGGTCGTGCTGCACAAGGCGTTGAAGACCTGGCCGGCGTCGGTCAGGTCGGTGATGCAGGTTCGCGCCTCCGAGTCTTTCAACACGGTTCGGTCGAGGTTGAGGACACGATGACCATGGGCCAAGAGGTCTTTGACGACCCACTTGCCTGCCATTCCGCTGCCGCCGGTGACGATGATGTTTTTCGACATGTCGATGCTCGCTCCAGATGTTGGTGGTCGAATGAAAAGACGTCGGGTGCCCCCGACCGGTTCAGGCCGACTCGGCCAGCACCGCGCGGATCGCCTCGACGCCGCTGCGCGGGGACGACAGCACCGGCACCTTCAGGTCGCCGAGCGCGGGGACCAGGCGCGCCATCGACGCCTGCGCGAGCACGATGACGTCGACCTTGTCGACGAGCGACAAGATCGTGCCCCGCACCCGCTCGTCGTGCTCGTCGGTCCTGCCGTCGAGCAGGGCCTCGAACGCGCCGTCGGCGAGCGCCTCGCTGATCTGCACCGCGCGGCCGGCCGCGGCGGCCTTGGCGCGAATCAGGCGAACCGTCGGCTCGAGGGTCGTCTTGACCGTTGCCACGACCCCGATCCGCGGACCGCTCGCCACGGCGGTTTCGGCCATCGTCTCGTCGATCTTGACGACCGGAATCGACAGCCGGGGACGGGCCGCGGTGGCGGCCTCGCCGACCGACGAGCAGGCATTGAGGATCGCCACCGCGCCCATCTCCTGGCCGACCTGCATGTAAGTCAGGATGCGGCCCGAGACGGCCTCGGTCAGATGGCCGGCTTCGATGACGTCGTTGAGCAGGCTGTCATCGACGATGTTGACCACTCTCACGTCGGGCATGAGCGCTTTGAACTGCTCCTTGATGGGCTGCACGGTGGCGGGCCCGGTATGGACGACTGCGACGATTTTCACTGCGAGTTCTTCCTCATGTTGAAAAAAATGCTCAGGCTGCGGCGGCTTCCATGACCGATGTCTGGGTCGCCTGCGCGCGGTCGAGTTCGGCCACGATCCGCCCCTCGCGCACGACGTGCACCCGGTCGCTGATCGCCAGCACCTCGGGCAGGTCGGAGGAGACGACGATCACCGCCATGCCGCGGCTCGCCAGTTCCTGCAACAGCCGGTGCACGTCGGCCTTGGCTGCGATGTCGATGCCGCGGGTCGGCTCGTCGACGATCAGGACCTTGGGCGAGCGTGCGACCCATTTCGCGATCACGATCTTCTGTTGATTGCCGCCGCTGAGCTTGGCGGCGGCTTGCTCGACGTTCGGCGTCTTGATGCCGAGCCGGCGCACGAACGCCTGGCAGCCCACCGCTTCCGCCGTGCGGTCGACGAAGCTCAGGCGAGCGTAGTGCGCAAGATGCGTCAGGCTGAAGTTCTCGCGCACGCTCATGCCCAGCACCAGACCGTCCTGCTTGCGGTCTTCCGTGACGAAACCGATGCCATGGTCGATCGCGTCCCGGGGGTTGCGGATCCGGACGACCTGGCCGGCGATCGAGATGGACGCCTGATGCGGGCGCAGCCCGAAGATCATTTCCATCATCTCGGTCCGACCGGCGCCGATGAGGCCGAAGAAGCCGAGGATCTCGCCCTGGTGGACGCGGAAGTTGCTCGTCGTGTCGGCGCCCTGTGGGTCCCCGCGTCCGGGCGGCTGGTTCAGTCCGGAGACCTCGAGTGCCACGGTCGCGGTGGCGTGACAGGCGTAGTCGCCGTAGAGGTCGTCGGAGTCCCGGTCGACCATCATGCGCACCAGCCGTCCGCGGTCGATGTCGGCGACATCGTGGGTTCCGACGCACTGCCCGTCTCGCAACACCGTGACGCGGTCCGCCAGGTCGAAGATTTCCTCCAGGCGGTGGGTGATGTAGATGATGCCGATGCCGTCTGCCCGCAGTTTGCGGATGGTTGCCTTCAGCGCGCTCGCTTCATGGTGGCTGAGCGAGGCGGTCGGCTCGTCCATGATGACGATTCGGGAACGATTGGAAATCGCCTTGGCGATCTCGACCATCTGCTTTTGGCCGACGCTCAGCCGGCCGACCCGGGTCGACGGGTCGAGTGCGATGCCCAAGGTGGCGAGCAGGCCGCGGGCGCGCTCGTTCATCGCCCGCTTGTCGAGCAGGCCGAATCGGGAGGTGATTTCCTTGCTCAGGAAGATGTTCTCGGCGATCGTGAGGTTGTCGACCACCGACAGTTCCTGGTAGATGATGCTGATGCCGAGTTCTCGGGCATGCGCGGTACCCGCCAGGTGCGCGATGCGCTGGCCCCCGATCCAGATCTCACCTCCGGCGTCGGCCTGGTAGACACCGGTCATGATCTTCATCAAGGTGCTCTTGCCGGCCCCGTTCTCGCCGGCGATGGCCAGGACCTGCCCGCCATCGACGTCCAGGCTGACGCGGCTCAGCGCCTTCACGCCGGTGAAGGTCTTGGAGACATTCTTGACTTGCAGGAAGGAGGACAAGACGCGACTCCCGTGAGGCAGGGCCCGCGGGGCCCTGCAGACGACTACTTGGTGTAGGACCCGAGGTTCTGGCTCGAGACGACGTTGACACCGGTATCGACGTTCGCCGATTCCTTTTCCTTGCCGTCGATCTGGTCGACCAGGTGCTCGACCGACAGCTTGCCCATGGTCACGGGACGTTGGACCATGATGCCCTGGATGTAGCCTTCCTTGACGCCCTTGACCGTGTCGGGCAGGTCGTCGAAGGCGAACACCTTGACGGCACCCTTCTTGCTGGCGAACTCCTTCGTGGCCATGACCTTGGAAGCGGCCGGCCCGCCGACCTGGCTGACCCCGAAGATGCCCTTGAGCGCCGGATGGCCGCGCAGGATCGACTCGGTCGTCGCGACCGCTTTGGCCAGGTCGTCCTCGGTGCCTTCGGTGGCGACGATCTTGATCTTCGGATGCTTGGCCAGGGCCGACTTGATGCCGGCGATGCGCTCGTTGAGGTTGACCGCGCCAAGCTGCCCCGTCACGATGGCGACTTCGCCGTCGCCGTCGATCGCCTTGGCCATCGATTCGCCCATGGTTTCACCGGCCGCCGTGTTGATGGTGCCGATGTACATCGACCGGCCGCTGTTGGGCGAGTCCGAATCGAACGTGACGACCTTGATGCCGCTCGCCACGGCCTTCTTGATCGCTGCTTCCACCGACTTCGGTTCGTTGACCGAGATCGCGATGCCGTCGACCTTCTTGGCGATCAGGTCTTCGAGGATGCGCACCTGGGTGGACCCCTGGGTGTTCTGGGGCACGACCCACTGGTACTGGACGCCCAACTTCTCCGCGGCGGTCTTGGCGCCGGTGTTGCAGTCGTCGAAGAAAGGCACCGCGACCTTCGGAATGACCGCGATTTTGATGTCCTTCGCGTCCTTCGCCCATGCGGCGGACTGGGCGGCCAGGGACACGGGAAGCGCGAGGACAGCGACTTGCAGCAGTGAAAGGACTTTTTTCATGATTGTCTCGTCTCGTAGGTCGTAGGTTTGAAGAAACGGGCCGGCCCCAAGCCGCCCGGAGGGAACATGAAAGCGCGCAGGGGAGGGAAGCCGCTGCGCTATCGATCCTTCGCGCCGTGCCGCCAGACGTCGATGCTCACGGCGATCAGGATGACCGCGCCGGTGATGGCCTGCTGCGCATACGTGTTGATGTTCATGAGCACCACGCCGTTGGCGATGATGCCGGTGAGGGCCGCCCCGATGACGGTCCCCTGCACGCTGCCCACGCCGCCTGCGAGGCTCGCCCCGCCGATGGCCGCCGCAGCGATCACATCGAGTTCGACACCGAACCCGGACGCCGGCTCGGCCGACAGGAACCGCGAGAAGGCGACGATTCCCGCGACCGAAGAGATCGCCCCGGACAAGGTATAGACGATGAACTTGACCCGAGCGGTGTTGACACCGCTGATCCATGCAGCATGCTCGTTCCCGCCCGTCGCGTAGACATGCCGACCGAAGGTCGTGTAGCTCATGAGCACCGAAAACCCCGCGGCGAGCACCAGCATGATCACGACCGGTGCCGGGACGTAGCCGAGGTAGCCTTGTCCGATCTGGTTGAATGCGTCGGGTGTCTCGGGGGTGACCGGTACCCCCTTGGTCACGATGTACATCAAGCCCCGTCCGATGCTCAGCGTGCCGAGCGTGGCGATGAACGGTGGCAGCCGTCCGACCGTCACCAGCAGTCCGTTGGCCATCCCGAAGACCACGCCCACCCCGAGTCCGCATGCGATGCAAAGCGCGGTCGGCAGACCGTGTTGGAAAGCCAGTGCGGTCACCAGCCCTGAGAGGCCCATCACCGAACCGACCGACAGGTCGATCCCCGCGGTGATGATCACCATCACCATGCCGATCGACATGATGGCGGTGGTCGAAAATGAGCGGAAGACGCCCATCAGGTTGTCGGTCGTCAGGAAGTACGGTGTCACCGACGCGATCGCGGCACTCACCAGCAAGAGTGCCAGCAACACGCTCATCTCCCGTGCCCGGGTGAGCGTCAGCAATGAGCGTCCGATGCTGCTCGCCGACCAACGGCTCGCGGGGGCCAATCCAGCGTCCACAAACGTCTCCTGATCTGTTTTTGCGACTTGCATCGTTCAGCGACTCACGTCGTCGGTTTGCTCGCCATCAGTTGCGGCTCGGGGCTACTGTAGGATCAAGCGCCCCCGACTTGACGCGTCTCAAGGCAATCTCTGGTTAACTGGAATTCAACAATGCAGCCCGCCTCCAAACACGTCCAGCCCTCGGATCTGGGCTTCTTCGCGACCCTCGCCGGGTCGGGCAGCCTGACCGCGGCGGCGCGCGAGTTGGGCATCTCGACGCCGGGCGTGAGCAAGCGCCTGTCGCAGATGGAGGCGCGGCTCGGCGTGGCACTGGTGAACCGCACGACGCGGCGGATGAGCATGACGCCCGAGGGCGATCTCTACCTCGAGCATGCCCGCCGCATCCTCGGCGACATCGACGCCTTGAGCGAACTGTTGGGCAGCGCGAAAGTCACACCCACGGGGCTCGTGCGCGTGAATGCCACCTTGGGCTTCGGCCGCAGCGCCATCGCGCCCATCGTTTCCAAGTTCGTGCGCAAGTACCCGGAAGTCGAAGTCCAGCTGCAGCTTTCGGTCAATCCGCCCCTGGCGGTGGACGACGCCTTCGACGTCTGTGTGCGCTTCGGCGAGCCGCCGGATTCCCGCGTCATCGCCAGACGCCTGGCCGCCAACCAGCGCATTCTTTGCGCCGCGCCCGCCTATCTGGCCCGGCGCGAGCGCCCGAAGACGCCGCGTGACCTGGCGGTCCACAACTGCATCGGCATCCGCCAGGGCGACGACGCCTTCGGTGTCTGGCGCTTGAGCAGCGGGCGCGGCGAACATCGCCGCACCGACTCCGTCAGGGTCAGGGGCAACCTGGTCACCAACGACGGCGAGATCGCCGTGAAATGGGCGCTCGAGGGGCACGGCATCGTCATGCGTGCGCACTGGGACGTGGCCGCCTTCCTGCGCAGCGGGCGGCTCGTGCAGGTCCTGCCCAATTTCCAGACCCCCGACGCCGATATTTTCGCCGTCTACCCCCAGCGCTTGCAGCACTCCGCCCGGGTGCGCGCCTTCGTCGACTTCCTGGCCGAGTCCTTGTCGGCCCGATAGCTTGTCGGTGCACCACGGCGGAGTGGACCGGGGGCGGTCGTGGGCCGCGCCACGCCATTCCCTCGAGACCTGCAGGCGCGGCGAACTGTGGCTACCCTTGCGCCACCGGGGCGACCGCCTCGCCGACAAATCCCCACGGAGCTGACATGACCCATCCCTCTATGACCCCGGGCGCCGTCGCGGTCGTCACCGGAGCGGCCGCCGGTATCGGCTTGGCCGCTGCCCTGCGTTTGGCCCGTTCGGGCCTGAACGTATGCCTGGCGGACGTCGACGCCGAAGCGCTTGCCCGAGCGGCGGCAGAAGTCGCCGGCGTCGCCACCCGCGGCGCCGAGGCGGTCATGCTGCACGTCACCGACGTGTCGAAGATCGAGGACGTGCAAGGCCTGGAGCGTGCGGTCGCCGACCGCTTCGGCGGCACCGACGTGTTGATGAACAACGCGGGCATCCAGCCCGGCAGCGGCGTCTTCGGCCCGCACGAGAACTGGCAGCGCATCCTGCAGGTCAACCTGTGGGGCATCGTCCACGGTGTGCAGGCATTCGTCCCCGCGATGATCCGGCGGGGGCGGCCCGGGTGTGTCATCAACAGCGGCTCCAAGCAGGGCATCACCACGCCGCCGGGCGACCCGGCCTACAACGTCTCCAAAGCCGGGGTCAAGGCCTACACGGAAGCGCTGCAGCACGAATTGAGAAACACGCCGGACTGCAGGATCAGCGCGCACCTCCTGATCCCCGGATTCGTGTTCACCGGGCTCACCGCGCTCGGGAGAACCGAGAAGCCGGCCTCGGCATGGACCCCGGCCCAGACGGTCGACTTCATGTTCGAACGCCTGAACGCCGGCGACTTCTACATCCTCTGCCCCGACAACGCCGTGCCGCGTGCCCTCGACGAGCGCCGCATCCTGTGGGCCGCGGGAGACATCGTCGAGAACCGTCCGCCCTTGTCGCGCTGGCACCCCGACCACGCGGTGGCCTTCGAGCGCTTTTCTCAGGACCCGAAGGTTCCGTGACAGCGTGCGATCGCGCAGGCGGCAATACCCGGAGTCTGCCCAACTTCCTTGGCGGCCCGCCGCGGTCCGGCTATCCTTCGCCATGGACGCTCCGCTCTCACCTCACGATGCGCCCGAGGCCTTGGCGCGAGACGTGGAGGCGGTGTCCCGCATCGGGGCGATCCCGGCGATGTTGCGTCTGGTGTGCCAAAACACCGGCATGGGGTTCGCCGCGGTCGCCCGGGTGACCGATGGTTCGTGGGTGGCGTGCGCGGTCCACGACGAGATCGGTTTTGGGCTCGTGCCGGGCGGCAGCCTCGACGTGTCCACGACGCTCTGCAAGGAATCGCGCGACCGTCGAGGCCCCATCACGATCGTCCAGGCGAGCGCCGATCCGGTCTACCGCGACCACCACACCCCCCGCCTCTACGGGATCGAGAGCTACATCTCGGTGCCCATCGTCCTGGCCAACGGAGACTATTTCGGAAACCTGTGCGCGATCGATCCGGGTCCGGCTCCGAGACTCGACGACCCGAAGGCGGTGGCCATGTTCGATGCCTTCGCGCAGCTCATCTCGATGCAACTCGACGCCGAGGCCGGGCGAGAAGACGCCGAGGCGCGCTTGGCGTCGGAGCGTGCGGCGGGGGAATTGCGGGAGCATTTCGTCGCGGTGCTGGGCCACGACCTGCGCAACCCGTTGTCCGGCATCATGGCGGCCTCCGAGCTGTTGATGCGGCGCGAATCGGAGCCCGAGGGCGCGAGGACGGGCCGAGTGATTCGCAGGATGGTCAAGCGCATGTCCAATCTCATCGACGACGTGCTGGACTTGACCCGAGCGCGGCTCGGCGGGGGCATCGGCATTCAACGCGAGGTCGCCGATGACGTGGGGCCCGCGCTCGCGGAGGTCATCGAGGAACTGAGGCTGGCCAACCCGCGGCGGATCTTCGCGGAGGCGATCGGGCCGTGCGGCCCCCTGATTTGCGACCGCGGCCGCTTGCAGCAGCTCCTGTCGAACCTGATCGGCAATGCCCTGGTCCATGGAGACCCCTTGCACCCGGTGGCGATCACTGCGGGCGTGGAAGGCCCCGAGGTGGTTTTCTCGGTGTTGAATTTCGGCAAGCCGATCGGCATCGACAGCCTGCCCAAGATATTCGAGCCGTATTGGCGCCCGGACGGCAGCGCGCCGCGCGGGGGGCTGGGCTTGGGGCTCTTCATCTGCGCGCAGATTGCTCGAGCCCATGGCGGCTCGATCGAGGTGTGCTCGGAGCAAAGCGACGGTACACGCTTCGTCGTGAGGTTGCCGCTGCTGGCGGCTTCGGCGCCGGAGTCGGCTGTCACGTCCGTGGACCTGGCTCCCATTTGACGGCGTCAGGGTGCCGGCGAAGGGCCCGGGAAGCGCGACGGGCGACGGCGCTGCCAACCGGTTCAGCGGAAAAAAGCGGACTGTCAGCCCACGAAGGCCAACGGCACTGGGGTCTCTCCCAGCGCCTGCCTCAACGTTGCCCAGTGCATCGCCTCGTCACCGAGGATGCTTGCCGCTGCACGTGATAGATCGCGATTGGCGAACTTCGGCACCGCGCCGAGGTATGCACTGACCGCGCCCTGTTCCAGCTTCGCGGCAAAGCCGAGCACGTCGACCTGGGACTTCAACTGGTCGACAGGAAAGTTGTAGTTCGCCTTCGCCGTCACCGGCGTGCCGCCCAGTTGTTCGACGGTCTTCGCGAGCAACGCAGCGTGCGCCCTGTGATGACTTTGAAAAGTCAGCGCCAGATCGAGCACCGGCTTTTGCAGAAGCTTGCTCTCCGCGCCGAGCTGGTACGCGGCGATGGCCTCGAGTTCCGCGCCGAGCGCGGCGTTGAGGATCTGGACGTCCTGCGGATCGCCCGCGCCCGCGGTCGCCGCAAGTACCGGTCTGCCGGCCAGAAGCGCCACCGCGGTTCCGGACAGAATCAGGCCGGTGCGCCCAAGCAGCAGACGACGTGCGACGATTGGGCCAGGCACTTTAAAGAACGACGACATGATGTCTCCTCGATGACTTGGAAGGTTCCAGTCATTGGATGACGCAGCGGGGCCCGGCGTTGCAGCGATCGTCCAATCCGTCAATCCGCGCAGCGCGTCAGGACCGCAGCCACGATTCGGTCGCAGCGGTCGCCGTCGAACGAGAACGCGTCGCCGAGCGCGATGTCGACCTCGCGTGACAGCCCCTCGCGCAGTAACCCTCGGGCCCGGAAGAATCTGCTGCGCACGGTTGCAGCGGGGAGTTCCAACGCGACGGCGACTTCATCCACGCTCATCTCCTCCACCGCGCGCAGCATGAAGACGCTTCGATAGGCATCGGGCAGCCGATCGATGCGGTCTTCCATCAGACGCCGGATTTCGCTGCGCATCGCGATACGCTCGGGCTCGCGATCGGGGTCATCTTCCATGCCTTCCTCCCCGGAGGGCGCGAGAGCGTCGACCGACGAGTCCAGCGGCACCACCGAGGCGCCGTTGCGGCGCAATCGGCCGAACGCCTCGTTGATCGCTATCCTGACGAGCCAGGTCGACAGCTTGGCTTCGGCGCGAAAGCTCGCCATCGCGCGCCAGGCGCGCAGATAGGCTTCCTGCAGCGCGTCCTCGGTCTCTGAATCGCTCTTCAGGATGCTGCGCACGGTGCGGAACAGCAGCCGGTTGTGGCGTCGCATGATGGATTCGAACGCGGGGGCATCGCCCTCCGCGGCTCGGCGTGCGAGGGCTTCGTCGCTGAGCGCGGCCGCGTCGACCGCGGTTGTTGTCGTTGTTGCGGTCCTTGCGGTGGTCTGTTGCATGAGCTGCCTCCGATGGTTAGATGTTCCGACGTGCCCGCACGTTCCCGATCCCATGCCGCAAACGATATTTATGTCACAGCGTGATATTCTCCACCCGATTTTCCTATTGCCCGACCCCGACACCGCCAAGCATGCCACCGCCCAAGCAGAAGCCTCTGACCAAGGGCGAATTCGAGGCGCTCTCGGAATTCCGCTTTCGCATCCGCCGCTACGAGCGCTTCTCGGAAGATCTGGTGCAGGCCGCCGGCATCACGCCATTGCAATACCTGCTGCTGCTTCACCTCAAGGGCTATCCGGGGCGAACGTTCGCCACGGTCGGCGAGTTGGCGCATCGGTTGCAGGCGAAGCCGAACGGCGTGGTCGCGCTGGTGACGCGTTGCGAGGAGCGAGGCCTGGTGCAGCGGCGCGCCAGTGCGCAAGATCGCCGGAGCGTAGAGATCCATCTGCTCGCCGACGGCGAAAAATTGCTGGCCCACCTGGCGGCCTTGCATCGCACCGAGTTGCAGACGCTCGGCGATGTCTTTCCAGTTCCGAACATCAACCGGTGAGCCGCATATGCCCCTGGACACTCCACCGCCGTTGCGCGACCCGCTTCGCGCGCAGGCGGAAAGACGCGACTTCGCCACCGCCAATCGGCTGCCCGCGATCGCCGCAGGCGCCGCCGTCGTCGGCGTACTCAGCACGCTGGCGGCCTGGGCCCTGCTGCACCTGATCCGCCTTTTCACGAACCTGTTCTTCTTTCAGACCCTGTCCGACCGCGCCGTCTCGCCGGCGACCCACACGCTCGGTCTGGCGGTGATCGCGGTGCCGGTGGTCGGCGGCCTGGTGATCGGGCTGATGGCGCGGTTCGGCTCGGACAAGATCCGAGGTCACGGCATTCCGGAAGCGATCGAGGCGATCCTTTTCAACAAGAGCAGGATGTCGGTCAAGGTGGCGGTCCTCAAGCCGATCTCCTCGGGCATCGCGATCGGCAGCGGTGGGCCGTTCGGTGCGGAAGGCCCGATCATCATGACCGGTGGGGCATTGGGCTCGTTGGTCGGGCAGTTCTTCCACATCACCGCCGGCGAGCGCAAGACGCTGCTGGTGGCCGGCGCGGTCGCCGGCATGACAGCCGTCTTCGGCACGCCGGTCGCCGCGGTGATGTTGGCGGTTGAACTGCTGCTCTTCGAGTTGCGCCCGCGCAGCCTGTTGCCGGTGGCCATCGCCTGCTGCGTCGCGGCTGCCGCGCGGCCGCTGATCCTGGATGGCGGCGCGCTGTTCCCGATGCTCACGAGCTCGCCCGATCTGGCGACGCTCGGATCCTGCGCCATCGCCGGGTTGGCCGCGGGCGCACTCTCATGGACGGTTTCGACCTGCCTGTACAAGGTCGAAGACGTGTTCGGTCGCCTGCCGTTGCACTGGATGTGGTGGCCTGCAGTGGGCGGGCTGTTCGTCGGGATGGGAGGCTGGCTGGAGCCGCGTGCGCTCGGCGTGGGCTACGACGTCATCGGCGATCTGCTGGCGAACCGCCTCGCGCTGGACGTGGTGCTCGCGCTGATCGTCTGCAAGGCGGTGATGTGGGTCGTGGCACTCGGCTCCGGCACGTCTGGCGGTGTGCTCGCACCGCTGTTGATGATGGGTGCAGCGCTCGGCGTGCTGGTGGGCCCGTTGCTGCCCGGCAGCCAGCCGGGCCTGTGGCCGCTCGTGTTCATGGCGGCGACCCTCGGTGGAATGATGCGCGCGCCGGTCATGTCGGTGATGTTCGCTCTCGAACTCACGCACGACATCGACGCTCTGTTGCCGTTGCTGATCGCGTCGACCGTCGCTTATGGCTTCACGGTCGTGACGATGCCGCGCTCGATCCTGACCGAGAAGATCGCGCGTCGCGGTCGCCACATCTACCGCGAGTACGGCATCGATCCGCTGGAGCGGCACATCGTCTCCGAAGTCATGTCGACCGAGATCGAAACCATAGACGGCGAATCGACGCTGAGCGACGCTCTGCAAAAGCACTTCGGCAGCGCCCAGCGCCATCGCGCCTATCCGGTTCTGCTCGGCGGACGGTTCGTCGGCATGATCGATCGCGACGCGTTGTCGGCCGGGGCGGACCGCCCGGGCATCACACGCGTCGTCGATCTCTTCGGCGCGAACGTTCCTGCGATGGCCTTGGCGGACGAGAACTGCCGCATCGTCGCCACCAGGCTCGCGGTGCACGGGCTGGAGCGTTTGCCGGTGGTGACGGACGCGACCTCGCGTCGGCTCATCGGCTTGGTCTCGCGCAGCGATCTGATCAAACCGTCGATGGCAATCAGCGAGGAGGAAGGCGTGACGGAACGATTCTTCGAGCTCCCGCTCAAATCCGCGCGATCGCGTTTCGATGCGCTGAGAGGCTCGAAGCGCTCCAGGGATCGTCACGATGAGTGAGCCGAACCAGCGCACGCTTGCGCAATGGGTCGGCCCGTTTTTGCAGGATCTCGACGCCACGCTGCGCGTCTTTATGCAATGGTCATGTTGCCGGGAAGGTCCCGCGTTTTTGCGGTAGAGACGCGGTGTGTTGATGGAGCCCAATGTGGCACCCCCAGATGGCACCGCCGGCAAAGAAAAAGGCTTGCAAGTCGTTGACCCACAAGCCTTTCAGGTTTTGGTGGCGCTTCAGGGAAGCGACACCAAAACCCCTTCCCGTGCGGGAAAAGTCATGAGAATCAACGCACTTTGACGTGATGCCGGGGTGCCACCACGTCAACCAAGTGGCACCCCTAAGTGTGCCGGTAAGCGCGGCA
>JALYHO010000302.1 GCA_030776545.1 Pseudomonadota bacterium
GCGTTGGATCGACCCGCGAGGGGCGCGCCGCGTCGGCTTGGCGCATGTGCCGGAAGACCGGCATGCCCGCGCGCTCGTGATGCGCTTCGCGGCATGGGAGTCGGCCATCCTGGGGTACGAAGGCCTGGACGCCAGCAGCACGCGCGCGGGGTGGATGCGCGGCACGCGGGTGCGCGCCGCGACCCGGGCGCTGATGCAGCGCTTCGACGTCCGCCCACCGGATCCGACCCTGGCCAGCGCCAATTTCTCGGGCGGCAACCAGCAAAAGCTGGTGCTCGCGCGCGAGATCGGTCAGGCGCCGGGGATCTTGCTGGTCGGGCAACCGACTCGCGGGGTCGACATCGGCGCGATCGAATTCATCCACGGCCAGCTGCGCCGACTGCGCGATGCGGGTGGCGCGGTGTTGCTGGTCTCGAGCGAACTCGACGAGATCCTGGCCCTGGCCGACCGCGTCCTGGTGATGAACGAAGGCCGCATCACCGGTGAGCTGGCGATCGCCGAGTGCACCGAGGAAAGGGTCGGACTGCTGATGTGCGCATCGGTCCGGGCCAGCGCATGACCGCCCCCTTGCCACGCTGGATCGACCTGATCGTGCTGCCCCTGTTCAACCTGGGAGTCGCGCTGGTTGCCGCCGCACTCGTCGTGGCGCTGATCGGCCAGAACCCGCTCGAGGTGATGCGGCTGCTGGTGTCGGGCGCATTCGGCTCGGCGCGCGGACTGTCCTATACGCTCTACTACGCCACCACGTTCATCTTCACCGGCCTGGCGGTGGCGGTGGCGGCCCACGGCGGGCTCTTCAACATCGGCGCCGAAGGCCAGGGCACCCTGGGCGGCCTGGGGGTGGCGCTGGTCGCGCTCTGGCTCGCGCCGCGCTGGCCCGCCGCCGTGGTGCTGCCGCTGATGCTGCTCGCCGGGGCGGGTTTCGGGATGCTCTGGGCCGCCATTCCGGGCGTCTTGCAGGCCTACCGCGGCAGCCATGTCGTGATCACCACGATCATGTTCAACTTTCTGGCGAGCACGCTGCTGGTCTACCTGCTCGTCCATCCCTTGAAAGCGCCGGGCGGCATGTCGGTCGAGAGCGTCCCGTTCGCGCCTGCCGCGCACCTTCCGGGCATGGATCGTTTCCTGGCCGGACTCGGTGTCGCCTGGCCCTCGTCCCCCCTGAACGTCAGCCTGTTCCTGGCGTTGGCCGCGGCCGCCGGCGTGTGGGTTTTCCTGTGGCGCAGTCGAGCCGGCTACCGGCTGCGTGCCGTCGGCGCGAGCCCCGGCGCCGCGGCCTACGCCGGGATACGGCCCCGGCACGAGCAGGTTGCGGCGATGGCGCTGTCCGGTGCCCTCGCCGGTCTGGTCGGAATGAACGAGATCGCCGGAGTCAACGGGAAATTGCTGCTCGATTTCGTCGGTGGCGCCGGCTTCACGGGAATCGCGGTGGCGGTGATGGGTCGCAACCATCCGTTCGGAATCGTGTTGACCAGCCTGCTGTTCGGCGCGCTGTTCCAGGGCGGTGCCGAGGTCAGTTTCGACGTGCCCGGTTTCAGCCGCGACATGGTCGTGACCTTGCAGGGTTTCGTCGTCCTCTTTTCGGGCGCATTGGCCTACGTGATCGCGCCCCGGGCCGGCGCCGTCCTGGCCCGCTGGTCGACGCGCCGGCGCGAGACGCCAGGACCGCGCCATGGATGAAACCCTGTTCGGCGCGCTGCTCGCCTCCACCTTGCGAGTCGCCACCCCTTTGATCTTTTGCGCGCTCGCCGGATTGCTGGCCGAACGATCCGGCGTGATCGATCTCGGCCTGGAGGGGAAGATGCTTTTCGCCGCCTTCGCCGCCGCAGCCGGCGGCGCGGTGTTCGGTTCGACGGCGCTCGCCGTGCTGCTGGCGTTGGCCACCGGGGTCGCGCTGTCCTGGCTGCACGGCTACGCCACGGTCAGCCACGGCGGCGACCAGGTCGTCTCCGGCATGGCGATCAACATCATTGCCGCCGGGCTGACCGCGGTACTGGGCATAGCCTGGTTCCAGCAGGGTGGGCAGACGCCTCCGGTCTCCGACGCGGTGCGGCTGCACGCGCTTTGGCCGCAGGCGCAGCACACCCTCGAGCGCGTGCCCCGCGTCGGCGCGCTGCTCGGGCCGCTGCTCGGGGACGGTTTGTTGAGCCACAACCTGCTGGTCTACGTCGCGCTGCTGGCCGTCGGGGGAGTGGGGTGGATGCTCATGCGCACCCGCTTGGGCTTGCGCCTGCGGGCGGTCGGCGAGAACCCCGCGATGGTGGAGGCCGCCGGCGTGTCGGTGCTGCGGCTGCGCTACATGGCGCTGAGCGTCAACGGCGTCCTTTGCGGCCTGGCCGGGTCCTACCTGACCTTGGCCCAGAATGCCGCGTTCGCCCCCAACATGACCGCGGGCCGCGGCTACATGGCGCTGGCGGCGCTGATTTTCGGCGGCTGGCGCGCCGTTCCGGCGCTGTTCGCTTGCCTGCTGTTCGGCTTTCTCGACGCCGTGGCGATCCGCCTCCAGGGGGTGCATTTGATGGGCGTCGGCGAAGTGCCGGTGCAAGCCATCCAGGCGCTGCCCTACCTGTTGACGGTGGTGCTGCTCGCCGGTTTCGTGGGTCGCACGGCGGCCCCGCGTGCATTGGGAGTGCCTTATGTCAAAGAACGCTGATTCGGCGATGACCGGCACCGTCGAAGACCGACTGCTGCAAGCGGCTCGCGACGCCCAGACGCGGGCCTACGCGCCTTACTCGAACTTCCCCGTCGGTGCCGCGGTGCTCGACGAGTTCGGCCGCGTGCACGCAGGCTGCAATGTCGAGAATGCGGCCTACCCGGAAGGGTGTTGCGCCGAAGCCGGCGCCCTCGGCGCCATGGTCCTGGCGGGCGGGCGCCGGGTGCAGGCGCTCGCGGTCGTCGGCGATGGCGCGAGCCTGGTGACGCCCTGCGGCGGCTGCCGCCAGAAGCTGCGTGAATTCGGGGACCCCGACACGTCGGTGCTGGTCGGCGACCGTCATCACTTGCGGTCGCGCTACACCCTGGCGCAGTTGCTGCCGGACAGTTTCGGGCCGGACAATCTGATCCCATGACCTCCGCCTCGTCCCCGACTGCATCCACCGCCGCCGCACGCGTTCGCGAACGCGTGCCGCACGCCGCCCCGCGGGTGGCGCTGATCCTGGGCAGCGGCTGGACCGGGCTCGCCGCCCACTTGCAGCAGCCGCAGCGCATTCCCTATGAAGATTTGCCTGGGTTCCCGCTCGCCACGGTGCAAGGGCATCCCGGGGAGTTGTGGCTCGGGACCCTCGGCGGGCATGCGGTGGCCGCGATGAGTGGCCGTCGGCACGCCTACGAGGAACCGGACGGCCGGGTCGACGGCATGCGCCTGCCGCTGCGCGCGCTGCGCGAACTCGGCTGCTCGGTGCTGGTACAGACCAACGCGGCGGGTAGCCTGCGCCCGGCGATGCGGCCGGGCAGCCTGATGGTCTTGAGCGACCACCTGAATCTGTCGCAGCGATCGCCGTTGCTGGGCGAGACCGGCGCCGAGCGGTTCGTCGACATGCGCGACGCCTACGACCCGGCCTTGCGCGCCGGGGCGCTGCGGGTGGCCGCCAGCCGCGGCGAGGTCCTGCACGAAGGGGTCTATGCCTGGACCCTCGGCCCGCAGTTCGAAACCCCGGCCGAGGTCCGGATGTTGAGCGCCCTGGGCGCCGACGCGGTCGGCATGAGCACGGTGCCCGAGACCATCCTCGCGCGCCATGCAGGCTACCGGGTGCTGGCGCTGTCCTTGATGACCAACATGGCCGCCGGCCTGTCCGGCGAAACGTTGAGTCACGCGCACACCCTGGCCCAGGCCCGTGCTGCGAGCGACGCCGCCGGCGCCTTGCTGGCCGCGGTGATCGGCGCTATCGAATGTTGAAAGGAAATGCCATGGAGGATTCCCTCGTGGACCTGCAGGATCCCCGGACGTGCGCGCGCCTGGCGCTCGCCACTCTGGACCTCACCCGCCTGGGCGACACCGACACCGAAGTCGACGTCGACCGGCTCTGCCAGCGTGCCCAGGGCCCGTGCGGACCGGTCGCCGCGGTTTGCGTCTGGCCGCACCTGGCCGCGTACGCCCGCCGCCATCTGCCCTCTGGCATCGCCGTGGCTGCCGTGGCCAACTTTCCCGATGGCAGCGCCGACACGGCGCGCGCCGTGGCCGATACCCGCCAGATCGTCGACGCGGGCGCCCAGGAGGTCGACGTGGTGTCGCCGTTCGAGCGCCTGCGCGCCGGCGACGAGCACGCCGTCACGCAAGTGCTCGCCGCGGTGCGGCAGGCGTGCGGGGGGTTGCGGATGAAGGTCAT
>JALYHO010000303.1 GCA_030776545.1 Pseudomonadota bacterium
TGCGGCAGGGCGACGCGCCAGCCCTCGGCGAGCACCCGACGGCCGAGCGCGATCCAGTCGGCTTCGGGCCAGAGCTTGTCGACCCGCGAGGTGCCGTGCACGAAGACCAGCACCGGGGTCCCACGGGGCGCCACCGTTCGGGGTTGCAAGCCGAACACCGGCGGCCCTTGTGGCGCATAGCCGAGCGCCCGACCCGCCAGCACCCGGGACCGGTCGAGGGCATGGATGTGCGTCTCGATGCGGATCGCCCGGTCGACCAGCCAGCGCGCGGGCGGCTCGTGGCTCGCGCCCTCGGTGCGATTGGCCAGGCCGTAACGGGTGCCGCGCGCGAGGCGCGCGACGAGTGCCGATTTGGTCAGTCCCTGCAGGTCGATCACGGCGTCATAGCGCGTCTGTCGCAAACGGGCGGCGAAGGCTCGCCACTCGGCCCACACGGCGGGCCGCCACCCGCTTCGCGTCCAGCGCCGCAATGGGCACTCGATCACCGCGTGGACGCCGGCCACCCGGCCGACCAGCCCCGCGAAGGCAGGCTCGACGACCCAGTCGATCGCCGCATCGGCGTGCGCGTGCCTGATGTCGTGCACCACCGGCATGGCGTGCACGACGTCGCCGAGCGACGACAACTTGACGACCAGAACGCGCAAGGCGTGCGGCGGTTGGGCGTCAGTGCGCCGCGGCGGCGACGTGGGCGTCGGGCTTGGCAGTGCGCAAGGCAGTCATGAAGTCGTTCTGGATGCGTTGCAGCGCCGCGGCGGTGTGGCCTTCGAAGCGCATCACGAGCACCGGGGTGGTGTTGCTGGAGCGGATCAGTCCGAACCCGTCGGCGTAGTCGACGCGCAAGCCGTCGATCGTGATGATTTCCTTCGCTCCGGGAAAGCGCGCCTGCGCCAGGAGTTTGTCGACCACCTGCTGCGGTTCGCCTTCGACGCACGGCACGTTCAGCTCGGGCGTGCTGTGGCTCGTCGGCAGGGCATTCAGGACCTGGCTCGGATCGCGGCTGCGCGAGACGATCTCGAGCAGTCGCGCCGCGGTGTAGGTGGCGTCGTCGAACCCGTACCAGCGTTCGGCGAAAAAGATATGCCCGCTCATCTCGCCGGCGATGGGCGCGCCGGTCTCGCGCAACTTGGCCTTGACCAGCGAGTGCCCGGTCTTCCACATCAGCGGCTTGCCACCGGATTTTTCGATGAGCGGCGCGAGCCGCTGGGTACATTTGACGTCGAAGATGATGGTCGCACCGCGCTGGCGCTTCAGGATGTCGGCGGCGAACAGCATCAACTGACGGTCCGGGTAGATGATTTGCCCGTCCTTGGTGACCACGCCCAGGCGGTCGCCGTCGCCATCGAAGGCCAGGCCGAGCTCGGCATCGGTGGCCTGGACCGTGCGTATCAGGTCGACCAGGTTCTCGGGCTTGCTCGGGTCGGGATGGTGGTTCGGGAAGTCGCCGTCGACTTCCGAATACAGCTCGATCACTTCGCATCCGAGGGCGCGCAGCACGGCCGGCGCGGAGGCGCCCGGGATGCCGTTGCCGGAGTCGACCACGATTTTCATCGGGCGCGACAAGCGGCAGTCGTTGGCGATGCGGGCGCGGTATTCGTCGAAGATGTCCATGGCCGCCGAACGACCACGGCCGCGCGCGTAGTCCTCGGCTTCGATGCGGCGACGCAGGTTCTGGATCTCGTCGCCGTAGATCGCCTTGCCGGCCAGCACCATCTTGAAGCCGTTGTAGTCCTTGGGGTTGTGGCTGCCGGTGACCATGATGCCGCTGCGGCACCCATGCCTGGCACGGGTTGCCGCCACGTAGTAGAGCATCGGGGTGGTGACCGGGCCGAGATCGACCACGTCCACGCCTGTGGAGACCAGGCCCTTGATCAGTGCCGTGACCAGCTTCGGGCCCGAAAGCCGTCCGTCGCGCCCGACCGCCACGGCCCGGTCGCCCGCCTTCAAGGCCTCGCTGCCGAAGGCGCGCCCGAGGTGCTCGGCGAAGGCCTCGTCGATGCCGGCACCGACGACTCCCCGGATGTCATAGGCTTTGAAACTGGAGGCGTTGACTTTCATGGAGCGAGACGAGGTGGCCAGGGTGGCGCGATTGTAGGTGGGGGCTCCGGCCCCGCCGGGGACCCGGTCGGATCCCGCCTCCTCAGTTGTTCTCGGCCAGTTGCGCCAGGATGGCGGGGTTCTCCAGGGTCGAGGTGTCTTGTGTGATGGCCTCGCCTTTGGCGACCGACCGCAGCAGCCGCCGCATGATCTTGCCGCTGCGGGTCTTGGGCAGGTTGTCGCCGAAGCGGATGTCGCGCGGTTTGGCGATCGGGCCGATCTCCTTGCCGACCCAGTCGCGCAGCTGCTTGGCGATGGCCTTGGCCTCGTCGCCGGTCGGACGCGAGCGTTTGAGAACCACGAAGGCGCAAATCGCTTCGCCGGTGGTGTCGTCCGGTCGGCCGACCACGGCCGCTTCGGCCACCAACTCGACGCACGACACCAGCGCCGACTCGATTTCCATCGTTCCCATGCGGTGGCCGCTGACGTTGAGCACGTCGTCGATGCGGCCCGTGATGGTGAAGTAGCCCGTGGTGGCATCGCGGATCGCGCCGTCGCCGGCCAGGTAGTAGCGACCCTGGAAGTCGTCCGGGTAGTAGCTTTTCCTGAAACGCTCCGGGTCGCCCCAGATCGTGCGGATCATGCTCGGCCAGGGCCGTTTGATCACCAGGATGCCGCCCTCCCCCCAAGGCACCTCCTTGCCGGTCTCGTCCACCACCGCGGCGGCGATGCCCGGAAACGGCAAGGTGCATGAGCCCGGCACGAGGGGCGTGGCGCCAGGCAGGGGCGTGATCATGTGGCCACCGGTTTCGGTCTGCCAGAAGGTGTCGACGATGGGGCAGCGGCCGCCGCCGATGTGCTTGTGGTACCACTCCCACGCGGCTGGATTGATCGGCTCGCCGACCGAACCCAGGATGCGCAGGCTGCTCAGGTCGTAGCGGTCGGGATGCACCGCGGCGTTGCCTTCGGCCGCCTTGATGAGCGAGCGGATGGCGGTCGGGGCGGTGTAGAAGACGGTGACCTTGTGATCCTGGATCATTTTCCAGAACCGCCCGGCGTCCGGGTAGGTCGGGACGCTTTCGAACACGACTTCCGTGCCGCCGAGCGCGAGCGGCCCATAGGTGATGTAGGTGTGGCCGGTGACCCAGCCGATGTCGGCAGTGCACCAAAACACATCGGCAGGTTTGAGGTCGAACGTCCACTTGGTGGTGAGCGCCGCGTGCAGCAGGTAGCCGGCGGTCGAATGCTGCACGCCTTTCGGTTTGCCGGTCGAGCCGGAGGTGTAGAGCAGGAACAGCGGATGCTCGGCCTCGACCCATTCCGGCTCGCAAGTGGGGGCTTGCCCCGCGAGCTCATCGTGCAGCCAGTGGTCGCGTGCGTCGTTCCAGGCGATCGGGCCACCGGTGCGGCGATAGACGATCACGTCCTTGACCGATTCGCAGCCCTCCAGCGCGAGGGCTTCGTCGACGATCGCTTTCAGCGGCAACTGCTTGCCGCCACGCAACTGCTGATCGGCGGTGATCACCAGCACCGCGCCGGTGTCGGCGATGCGGTCACGCAGGCTTTGCGCCGAGAAGCCGCCGAACACCACCGAATGGGTCGCACCGATGCGGGCGCAGGCCTGCATCGCGGCGACCCCCTCGACCGACATGCCGATATAGATGATGACCCGGTCGCCTTTCTTGACCCCGCGCGCCCTCAGCGCATTGGCGAGCCGGCAGGTCCGCTCCAGCAACTCGCGGTAGTCGACGCGCGTGACCTGGCCGTCGTCGGCTTCGAAGATGAGCGCCGTCTTGGCGCCGAGTCCGGCGTCGACCTGGCGGTCCAGGCAGTTGTACGACGCATTCAGCGTGCCGTCGGCGAACCATTCGAAAAAAGGCGCCTGGCTGGCATCGAGCACCGTCTTGAACGGGGTTTTCCAGCTCAGAAGCTCGCGCGCCTGCCGGGCCCAGAACGCTTCGTGATCGGCGTCCGCTTCGGCGACGAGGGCACGATAGGCCTCCATGCCCGACACCCAGGCGTCTTGGGCCGCGGTGGCCGAGGGCTCGTACACGGGGGATGGGGTTGCGCTCATTCTCGGTCTCCTGATCGGTGGGGCGGACCCCGTTCTGACATTTGCCGCGCAGGTTAAGTACCCGCTCTTACGAACCCCTGACGACGCGCCACGCGGGTTCGAACCGTGACCACTACAATTTCTGCAGTATCTCTCGCCTCCGGCCCCTCCCCGACCCGATGTCCCAAGTTCCCCCGGCGCGCCCCGGCAGCCCCCTGCGCCCCCTCCCCGCCTTCATCTTCGCCAGCCGCTGGCTGCAGCTTCCGCTCTACCTGGGGTTGATCCTGGCCCAGTGCGTCTATGTCTTTCACTTCTGGGTCGAGCTGGTGCACCTGGTCCAGGCCGCGTGGGGCGACGCCGGCGCGCTCACCGCGCTGACCGACGGAATGGGCTATACGTTCCCGGACACCCATGGCGCGCCCAAGCTCACGGAGACCGTGATCATGCTCGCGGTGCTGGCCCTGATCGACGTGGTGATGATCTCCAACCTTCTCATCATGGTGATCGTCGGCGGCTACGAAACCTTCGTGAGCCGCATGAACCTGGAAGGCCACGCCGACGAGCCCGAATGGCTCAGCCACGTCAATGCCTCGGTGCTGAAGGTCAAGCTCGGCACCGCCATCATCGGCATCAGTTCGATCCACCTCCTCAAGAGCTTCATCAGTGCCGGCGAGATGAAGCCCGAAGTCTTGATGTGGCAGACCTTGATCCACATCGCCTTCCTGGCGTCGGCCATCGCCATCGCCTACACCGACCGGCTGCTCAATGCATCGCGGCCCGCCGGGCACTGACGGGGGTCGCGGGCAGCGAACTGCGTACCGCCGGCCAGGGCACGCCCGGGACGAGCACGCCCGGATGGCCGTTCAGCCCGGTTCGCGATCGACCGGCGCGTTTCGGCCGCCCACCAGCAGCGCCACGCCCAGCACACCCGCGACCAACGATCCCCCCAGCACGCCCAACTTGACCTCGGTCGCGAGCAAGGGGTCGTAGCCCGTGAACGCGAGGCCGCCGATGAACAGGCTCATCGTGAAGCCGATGCCACAGAGCACGCACACCCCGAAGAATTGCCGGGTGTTGGCGCCGGCAGGCAGGCGCTGCCCGGTGGCCCGCATCAGCAGCCAGGCGGCCCCGAAGACGCCAGATGACTTGCCGGCGACGAGGCCGAGTCCGATGCCGAGCGGCACGCCTTCGGCCAGGGTCGCGAGCGACACGCCCTGCAGGTTCACCCCGGCATTCACGAACGCGAAGAGCGGCAGCACCGCGAACGCGACCCAGGGATGCAAGGCATGCTCCGCGGTCTCGAGCGGCGAGCCCCCGCGTGCGTCGCGCAGCGGGATGGCCATGGCCGTGACCACGCCCGCGAGCGTGGCGTGGATGCCGGACTTGAGCACGCAGACCCAGACCACCAGGCCCACCACCACGTACGGCCCGATGCTCATGACCCGAGCCCGGTTCAGGGCGAACAGGGCGCAGGCGCCGACGCCCGCCGCGAGCAGCATGGGAAGCGAGAGCTGCGCCGTGTAGAACGCCGCGATCACGACGATCGCACCCAGGTCGTCGATGATCGCGACTGCGGTCAGGAACACCTTCAGCGAGGCCGGCACGCGACGCCCCAGCAGCATGAGGATGCCGAGCGCGAAGGCGATGTCGGTGGCGGTCGGAATGGCCCAGCCGCGCAGCGCGACCGGGTCGGCCCGGTTCAGCGCGACATAAATCAGGGCCGGCACCGCCATCCCGCCGACGGCCGCGACCAGGGGAAGCGCCGCGCGCTTGACGGAAGCCAGCTCGCCGGCCAGCACCTCGCGTTTGATTTCGAGCCCGACGACGAAGAAGAACACAGCCATCCACAGGTCGTTGACCCACAGGATCAACGGTTTGGAGAGCACGAGCCAGTCGTTGGCCAGGCGGACCTCGCCGCGCATGTCGACGAACTGGCGGTAAAGGGGGGCGAGCGCCGAATTGCTGGCGACCAGCGCGCACACCGCGGCCAGCGCCAGGACGACACCACCAGCGGATTCGGAGGCGATGAAGCGCCGGATGCTGCGGATCATGGGGAGGGTGTCCCGGGGCCGGCCTTGGAGGCGGGCGGGCGGCGGGGAGTCGCAAGGGGCATGGGGACAAGGCGTCGGGACGGCGTGGCGATGATGGTATCGCCCCGGGCCCTGCCGGATCGATCCGACTCAGACTGTTGCCGAAAACACCTTGGTGTACCGATGCACGCCGCGTGTCGCCCCTCGGAGGGTCGATCCCACGCCACCCGCACGCGGACGCCGCCACGGGTCGGCTTGATAATCCGGCACCACCGACTTCATCCACTCGGGCCCCAATGACCACCACCATCCGCTACGCCGACCTGGTCGAAAGCGTCGCCGCCGCGCTGCAGTTCATCAGCTACTACCACCCGGCCGACTACATCGCCCACCTCGCGCGCGCCTACGAGGCCGAGCAAAGCCCGGCGGCCAGGGACGCGATCGCGCAGATCCTCACGAATTCCAAAATGTGCGCGGAGGGCCGCCGTCCGATCTGCCAGGACACCGGCATCGTCAACGTGTTCCTGAAGATCGGCATGGATGTGCGCTTCGAGGGTTTCCCGGCGGGCATCGAGGAGGCCGTCAACGACGGCGTCCGCAAGGGCTACCTGAACCCCGACAACGTGCTGCGCGCCTCGATCGTCGCCGACCCCCATTTCGAGCGCAGGAACACCGGAGACAACACGCCCGCGGTGATCCACATGACCCTGGTGCCGGGCGCCACGGTCGACGTGCAGGTCGCTGCCAAGGGCGGCGGCAGCGAGAACAAGAGCAAGTTCGTGATGATGAATCCGAGCGATTCGCTCGTCGACTGGGTCCTCAAGACCGTCCCGACGATGGGGGCCGGCTGGTGCCCGCCGGGCATGCTCGGCATCGGCATCGGCGGCACGGCGGAGCGCGCGATGCTGTTGGCCAAGCAAAGCCTGATGGAAGACATCGACATGCACGAGCTCAAGGCGCGGGGGCCGCGTGACAAGGTCGAGGCGCTGCGCATCGAGTTGTGCGACAAGATCAACGCCTTGGGAATCGGTGCCCAAGGCCTGGGCGGGCTGACCACCGTCCTGGACGTGAAGATCGCCACCTACCCGACCCATGCGGCGAGCAAGCCGGTGGCGATGATTCCGAACTGCGCCGCCACCCGCCACGCCCACTTCGTGCTCGACGGGTCCGGCGCCGCCTACCTCGAGCCGCCCAGTCTCGACCTGTGGCCGGACGTGAACTGGGCCCCCGACTACAACCGATCCAGAAGCGTCGACCTCGACACCCTGACCCGGGAAGAAGTCGCCGCCTGGAAGCCGGGCGACACCCTGCTGCTGAGCGGCAAGATGCTCACCGGCCGCGACGCCGCGCACAAACGCATCCAGGACCTCCTCGCCAAAGGCGAACCCCTGCCGGTCGATTTCTCGAACCGGGTCATCTACTACGTGGGGCCGGTCGATCCGGTGCGCGACGAGGTCGTCGGACCGGCCGGCCCGACCACGGCCACCCGCATGGACAAGTTCACCGACATGATGCTGGCGCACACCGGCCTCATCGGCATGATCGGCAAGGCCGAACGCGGGCCGGCCGGCATCGAGGCGATCAAGAAACACAAGAGCGCCTACCTGATGGCCGTCGGCGGCGCCGCCTATCTCGTTTCCAAGGCGATCAAGCAGGCCCGGGTGGTCGGCTTCCACGACCTGGGCATGGAGGCGATCTACGAATTCGAAGTCGCCGACATGCCGGTCACCGTCGCGGTCGACTCCCACGGCGTCTCGGTGCACCAGACCGGACCGGCCGAATGGCAAGCGCGGATCGGTTCGGCCCTCGGCAAGATCCCGGTCGCGGCGGCCTGACGACCGGCCCGCTCGCTACCCGCGCGGGTGATGCGCGGCGTGGAGCACCCGCAGGCGTTCCCGTGCGACATGGGTGTAGATGGTGGTGGTGGAGATGTCGGCGTGGCCCAGCAACAATTGCACCGCGCGGAGGTCGGCGCCGTGATTGAGGAGGTGGGTTGCGAACGCATGCCGCAGGGTGTGCGGGGACAGCGCGACCGGCACCCCGCCGCGCAACGCGTGCGCCTTGATCAGCTTCCAGAACATCTGCCGGGTCATCGGACCGCCGCGCGCGGTCACGAACAAGGCGTCGCTGGTCTGCGCACCCAGGATCAGCGGTCGGCTTTCCGCCAGGTAGCGCTGCAGCCAGACCTGCGCCTCTTCGCCGAACGGCACGAGCCGCTCCTTGGTGCCCTTGCCGGTGACCCGCAGCGCGCCGTCCGAGAGGCTCAGGTGCACGCTCCCGAGCGTGACCAGTTCGCTCACCCGCAAGCCGCTCGCATACATCAGCTCGAGCATGGTCCGGTCGCGCAGGCCGAGCGGCGTACGGACATCGGGCGCGTTCAGCAGCGCCTCCACCTGCGCTTCGCTCAGGCTTCGGGGCACCCGCAACGGGCGCTTCGCGCTGCTCAGGCGCAGGGTCGGATCGGCGCGGGTCAGGTGCTCGCGCAAGGCCCAGCGAAAATAACGCTTGAAGACGGTCAGGCGGCGATTGCTGCTGCTCGCCTGGCTGCCGCTGTGGCGGCTCACCGCGTAGTCCAGCAGGTCGCTTTCGCTGCTGGCGTCCAATGCGCGGCCATGGTGAGCCGCCAGCCAGCCGGCATAGAGGGTCAGGTCGCGACGGTAGGCCGCCAGGGTGTTGGCGGCGAGGCCGTCCTCGATCCAGACCGCATCGATGAACCGGTCGATCGACGCCGCACTCGCCGCTTGCACGTCGCCCATTTGCGCTGGCCTCACCGGATTGCGGGCGACTGCGAAAGCGCCCAATCGATGTGTTCCTGCACCATCGCATCGCATTGTCCGCGCCGGGCCGCGAGCGCCGCGCGCAGCGGCAGGTCATCGTCCTGCCGCAACGCGTTGCCGATCGCGACCGCGAGGTTGCGCTGCCAGCGGCGATGGCCGATGCGCCGGATCGCACTGCCCTCGGTCCGTCGCAGGAATTCGGCTTCGCTCCACTGCCAGAGCTGCAGCAAACCGGCCTCGGCGAGCGGATCGCGCACGTCGAAATCCGGCAGCGCGCTGCGCTGCGCGAACTTGTTCCATGGACAGGCCAGCTGACAGTCGTCGCAGCCGTAGATGCGATTGCCCATCAACGGACGCAATTCGACCGGTATCGGATCGGGTGACTCGATCGTGAGGTAGGAGATGCAACGCCTTGCATCGACAACGCCGGGGGCCACGATCGCAGCCGTCGGGCACAGGTCGATGCAGGCACTGCACGCGCCGCAGTGCGGCGTCTGCGGCGCGGTCAGGGGCAGCGGCAGGTCGACGAAAATTTCGCCGAGAAAAAACATCGACCCCGCGTCCCGGCTGAGCGCCAGGGTGTGCTTGCCACGCCAGCCGATGCCACTGCGGGCGGCCAATTCGACCTCGAGGACGGGTGCCGAGTCGGTGAAGACACGGTGACCGAACGGTCCGACCTGGCTGGCGAGGCGCTCGGCCAAGACCTGCAGGCGTGAGCGCAGGACCTTGTGGTAGTCGCGCCCCCGGGCATAGGTCGCCACCACCGCCGCGCGCGGCAGCGCCAGGCGCTGCCACTCGATGGTTCGCCATTCCGGCGACGTGTCGCGTGGCAAGTAATCCATCCGGGCCGTGACGACACGGATCGTTCCGGGAACGAGTTCGGCGGGGCGGGCGCGCTTGAGGCCATGCGCAGCCATATAGCCCATGGCGCCGTGAAAGCCTTCGTTCAGCCATTGCAACAAGCCCGGTTCGGCGTCCGAGAGGTCGACGTCGGCCACGCCGATCTGTGAGAATCCGAGCATCGCGGCCTGCTCGCGCAGGTACGCCATCAACGCCTGCGGGCGTTCCGGGTCCCATTGCCGAGTGTTGTCCATTTGTCGCCGATTCTAGAAACCCGCACGGAACACTGGCCCGATGAGGCCGCTTGCGTCGCTCGCGCCGCTGCGCTGGCTGCTGCACTGTCGCCCGACGCCCGGACCGCCGACGTGTTCATCGAGCTCGAAGGCCCCCTCGGGGCGGGCAAGACCACGTTCGCGCGCCATCTGTTGCACGCGCTCGGCGTCGTGGGGCGCATCAAGAGTCCCACCTACACGCTGATCGAGCCTTATACGCTCGAGCGCCCCGACGGTGCGCTGGCCATTTCGCATTTCGATTTCTACCGCTTCGAGGACCCGCAGGAATGGGAGGACGCCGGACTGCGCGATATTTTCGCGGCGCCCGGGCTCAAGCTCGTCGAATGGCCGGAAAACGCCGCGGGACTGCTCCCCGGTGCCGACCTGCGCATCCACATCGAGCCGCTCGAGGTCGACGCGCGCCGGGTTCGTCTCGAGGCCGGCACGGCTCGCGGCCGGGAGTTGCTCCCATGAGGACCGGCCGACGCACCGCCTTGCGCGGGATGGGGGCGACCCTGCTCGTGCTCACCGGCAGCGACATCGCGTACGGGGCGAGCATCGTCGCGGTGCGGGTCTGGCCGGCGGCGGACTACACCCGCATCACGATCGAGTCCGACGCCGCCCTGACGCAAAGACACTTCCTGGCCGAGGACCCGAACCGGCTCGTGATCGACATCGACGGTCTCGAACTCAGCCCGGCGCTGCGCGATCTGGTCGGCAAGGTACGGCCCGACGATCCGTTCATCGCCGGCGTGCGGGCCGGTCAGAACCAGCCCCGCGTGGTGCGCCTGGTGATCGACCTGAAGCAGCCGACCGCGCCGCAGCTCTTCACGCTCGACCCGGTCGCTGCCTATCGCTTCCGGTTGGTATTCGACCTCTACCCGACGCAGGAACGCGACCCGCTGCTGGCCCTCATCAAGGACAAGGAAGGCGCCGAGCAGCAGGCCGCGCAGTCGGTGCAGGACGCGCTCGGCGAATTCATCGGCCGGATCGACCGTCCCGGGCCCCTGTCCCCGGCCCTCCCATCGAAGCCCTTCCCCGGGCCGCCCCCGCTCGCCGCCGCGCCCCTGCCTGCGCCCCTGCCGCCTTCGGTGCAGGGACGGATCGACCGGCTGATCGTCGTCGCCATCGATCCCGGCCACGGCGGCGAAGACCCCGGCGCGAGCGGGCCCAGCGGCCTGCACGAAAAAGAGGTGGTGCTGCAGATCGCGATGCAGCTGCGCGACCGCATCAATTCCCTGCCCAACATGCGGGCGATGCTGACCCGCGACTCCGACTATTTCGTCCCCTTGCACGAGCGCGTTCGCAAGGCCCAGCGCGTGCAGGCCGACCTGTTCGTGTCCATCCACGCCGACGCCTTCATCACGCCGCAAGCACGCGGTGCCTCGGTCTTCGCCCTCAGCCAGGGGGGGGCCAGCAGCGCCGCCGCGCGTTGGATGGCCGAGCGCGAGAACGCGGCCGACGCGGTCGGCGGCGTCAACACGAAAAGCCGCGATCCGAGCGTCCTGCGCACCTTGCTCGACATGAGCACCACCGCGCAGATCCGCGACAGCCTGCGTCTCGGTGGCGAAGTGCTCGGGCAGATCGGGCGGGTCGGCAAGTTGCACAAAGGCAGCGTGGAACAGGCGAGCTTCGCGGTGCTCAAGGCGCCGGACATCCCGTCGATCCTCGTCGAGTCGGCGTTCATCTCGAATCCCGAGGAAGAGACCCGGCTGCGCGACCCGGCCTACCAGGCCGAGCTGGTGCGCGCGTTGGCAGCCGGTATCCAACGCTACTTCGCGAAAAACCCACCCTTGGCGCGCAGTCGGCAGCTCTGACCGCGGCTCCGGCCCAGGGGCGGCGGCCGGCGGTGGGGGCGCGGGCGGGCGCGACGCGGTACGCTTGGGGCACGCCATTTGCCCGGAGTTGGTCCATGCTGCATCCCCAGACCCGCGCCTTGCTCGATTTGATCGAGCAACGCGGCATTCCGCCCACCCACACGCTCAGCGTCGCGGACGCGCGGGCGCTCTACCGCGATCGGCGCAGCTTCACCCAGCCGGCGCCACCGGAGGTGGCCAAGGTCCAGGATCTTCACGCCAGCGGTCCGAACGGCACGGTCCCGGTTCGGCTGGTGCGGCCCCTGGGGTCGGACGAGACGACCGTGCTCCCGGTGCTGGTGTACTTCCACGGCGGCGGCTGGGTGATCGGTGACCTCGACACCCACGACACGCTGTGCCGCGAGCTCGCCAACGGCGCCGGTTGCGCCGTGGTGTCGGTGGACTACCGCATGGGCCCCGAGCAGCGCTTCCCGGCGGCGGTCGAGGACAGCTTCGCAGCGACCCGGTGGGTCCGCGACCATGCCGCCTCGCTGCACCTCGACCCGACCCGCCTGGCGGTCGGCGGGGACAGCGCGGGCGGCAATCTGGCGACTGTCGTCGCCATCGCGGCGCGCGACGCCGGTGACTTGCCCATCATGTTCCAGCTTCTCATCTATCCCGCGACCGACCAGCACCGCACGACGCCTTCGCACGCGCAGAACGGCCAGGGCTACCTGCTGACCAGCGACACGATGGACTATTTCACCGGCCACTACATCGCCGACCCGGCCGACCACGACGATTGGCGCGCGTCGCCACTGCTGCGCAAGGACCTGGAGCGGCTCCCGCCGGCGTTGGTCCTCACGGCCGGCTTCGACCCGCTGCGCGACGAAGGCAAGGCCTACGCCGAGCGGCTCACCGCCGCCGGCAACGCCGCCACGTACGTCTGCTTCGAGCGCCAGGTGCACGGCTTCGTCCTGATGGGCAAGGTGCTCGACGAAGCACGCTCGGCCGTGACCCTGTGCGCCGCCGAGCTGCGACGCGCGTTCGAGCGCGGCTGAGGAACGACCCGCGATGTCCGTGTCCAGGTTCTCGACCCCCGCTGCGCTGCTGCTCGCCGCGGCGCTCCCACTGGTCACGACGACGCTTTCGGCCCAGCCGGCCCAGCCGGCCATGGCGCCATCGGCCACGCTCTGCCCCGAAGGCCTGCCCAAAACCACGCGCTGCCTGAGCGGCCGCGACAAGGCCGGCGCCTACTACTGGATCGCCGTGCCGGCCCCCTGGAACGGGGTGCTGGTGCTGCACGCTCATGGCGGCCCCGAGCTCGGCGAGCCGCGCCCGGACCGAACCGCTCAGGACATGCAGCGCTGGGCCGTGATGCTCCGATCCGGTTATGCCTGGGCCGGGACTTCCTACCGTCAAGGGGGCGTCGCGGTGCGCGCCGCGGGCGAAGATGTCGAGCGCTTGCGAGTCCTTTTCAATCGCACCGTGGCGTTGCCCAAGCTGACGATCCTGCACGGCCAAAGCTGGGGCGCGAGCGTGGCGGCGAAGGCGGCCGAGGCATTTCCGGGCAGTTACGACGGCGTGCTTCTGACCAGTGGCGTGTTGGGCGGAGCGACCCGGTCCTACGATTTCCGACTCGACCTGAGGGTGGTCTACCAGGCCCTGTGCGCCAACCATCCGCTGCCCAGCGAGCCCGACTATCCGCTATGGCAAGGCTTGCCGCTCGGGTCGACGCTGACTCGTGCCGAGTTGGCGCGACGGGTCGATGCCTGCACGGGCGTGCGCCACCCACCGGCCGAACGCAGTGCCGCGCAGCAGACCCGCCTCGACACGCTGCTGCGGGTCGTGCGGATCCCCGAACGCTCGCTGATCGAGCACTTGAGCTGGGCCACCTGGCAGTTCCAGGACATCGTCTTCAAACGCCTGGATGGCGCCAACCCGTTCGGCAATGTCGACGCGTTCTACGTCGGATCGCCCGACGACGAGGCACTGAACGCGCGGGTCGCGCGATACCGGGCGGACCCGGCCGCGGTCGCACGATTTGCCGAAGACGCCGATCCGACCGGGGACATCAGCGTGCCCGTCCTCACCCTCCACGCGATCGACGACCCGATCGCTTTCGTGGAGCTCGAGCACGGCTTCCTGGACACGATGACCGCTGCCGGGAACGCGACGCACCTCGTCCAGACCTACACCGACGAGCACGAGCACAGCGCCTTGTCCGGCTCCGAATACCTGGCCGCGATGGAGTCGCTCCTCGAGTGGGTCGGAACCGGGGAGCGACCGACCCCTGAAAGCATCGCGCGCCTGTGCGAGGCACAGGATGCCTCCGGCTGTCACTTCGTTCCCGGCTATCGACCCGGACCGCTGGAGCAGCGGGTCACGCCGCGTCTGCGCTGAGCCCCCCGCTCGAGCCGGCCGAGTTCAGAGCGGGCGCTGCGCGCGGCGCGCGCGCCAGGCGCCGAAGAGGACGAGCAGGCCGGGCACCACGAGCACGGCCCAGATGATCTTCTCGAGATTGCCCTTCACCCAGGGGATCTCGCCGAACCAATAGCCCGCCATCGTCACGGACCCGATCCAGAGCGCGGCCCCGGTGACGTCGAACAAGGTAAACCGGCGATGCGTCATCCGGGCGACCCCCGCCACGAACGGCGCGAAGGTCCGCAAGAACGGCATGAAGCGTGCGGCGATGATCGTGATTCCGCCGTAGCGCTCGTAGAAGGCGTGGGCCTGGTCGAAGGCCTGGCGGTTGAACCAGCGCGATTTCTCCCACTTGAAAACGCGCGGCCCGACGCGGCGCCCGATGGCGTAGTTGCTCTGGTTGCCCAGGATCGCCGCGGCGACCAGCAAGGTCAACACCAGCGGCAGGCTCATCAGCCCGCTGCCGCAGAGCGTGCCGACGACGAAGAGCAAGGAGTCGCCCGGAAGAAAGGGGAACACGACGACCCCCGTCTCCACGAAGATGATCAGGAAGAGCAGTCCATACACCCAACCGCCGTATGCCTGGACGAATTCGCGCAAATGCACATCGACATGCAGGATGAAATCGAGAATCAAGTGAAGGAAATCCATGCGGCGGCATTATCAGGCCGGCCCGGACCGGCACGCGTCGGCGCCTCATGCCGACGCCTTCTTACAATGGCCCCATGAATGCCGCGCTCCAGCCTCCGTCGCGCCGCCCGATACGCGAACTGCCCGACGAGCTGATCAGCCAGATCGCTGCCGGCGAAGTGGTCGAGCGGCCCGCCTCCGTGGTGCGCGAACTCGTCGACAACGCCCTCGACGCCGGTGCGACCGAGATCGTCGTCAAGTTGACCGGCGGCGGCGTTCGGGCGACCCTGGTCGAAGACAACGGCAGCGGCATCCCGGACGACCAGCTCGCGCTCGCGC
Source organism: Pseudomonadota bacterium (assembly GCA_030776545.1). Lineage (GTDB taxonomy): Bacteria > Pseudomonadota > Gammaproteobacteria > Burkholderiales > Burkholderiaceae_C > LMDS01. The sequence goes on from JALYHO010000303.1 coordinate 15,196, forward strand.
TGCGCCGCCACGCCACCAGCAAGATCGCCACCCTGGATGAACTCGAAGGCGTCGCGACGATGGGCTTTCGCGGTGAAGCGCTGGCCGCGATCGCTGCCGTGTCCGAGCTCTGCATCGCCAGCCGAACCGAAGGGGCCGCCCACGCTCGGCGGCTCGACGCGCGTTCGGGAGAAATCGTTCCGACAGCGCGCGGCGTCGGAACGAGCGTGGAGGTGCGTGAACTGTTTTTCGCCACGCCGGCGCGGCGCAAGTTCCTCAAGAGCGAGGCCACCGAATTCGCCCATTGCGTGGAAGCGGTTCGTCGCCACGCACTGGCTCGCCCCGAGGTCGGCTTCAGCATCTGGCACGACGGCAAGATCAGCCAGCAGTGGCGCCGCGCCAGCAGCCGCGAGCAACGCCTGCTCGATGTTCTCGGGGCCGATTTCATCGCGCAAAGCCGGCACCTCGACCACGACGCCGGTGCCATGCGGGTCAGCGGCCGCAGCGGCATGCCCGAGGCCGCCCGGGCCCGGGCCGACCACCAGTATGTCTACGTCAACGGCCGCTACGTTCGCGACAAGCTGATCGCCCACGGCGTGCGCTGCGCCTACGAGGACGTCCTGCACGGGGGCCGTCAGGCCGCCTATGTGCTGTTCATCGACATCGCCCCGGACCGGGTCGATGTGAACGTGCACCCGACCAAGGTCGAAGTGCGCTTCCGTGAATCGCGCGAGGTCCACCAGGCAGTGCGCCGGGCCGTCGAGACGGCCCTGGCGATCCCGCGGGCCGGCCTCGTCTCCGAACTGGCCGCCGCCCCGGGTCCGTCGGACAACGCCGACCCGGGCGCGCCCCGTTTCGAGGCCTTCGGCTGGCGCCACGATCCGAGTTCGGCGCGGCAAGGGGCGCTCGGTCTGGGGCAGGTGGCCACGCTGTATGCCCGCGAAGCGTCCGCCGACTGGAACGTGCGCCCGGCCCCGGCCCCGGACCCGGCCCCGGCGACCCCCTCCCTCGAGCCCGGCGCCCCCCTCGGTGCCACGGGTCCCGAATCCGGCCATTGGCCGCTGGGACGGGCGCTGGCGCAAGTTGCCGGCATTTTCGTGCTGGCCGAGAACGCCCACGGACTGGTCGTGGTCGACATGCACGCCGCCCACGAGCGCATCGTCTACGAACGCCTCAAGGCGAGCCTGGGCGAGTGGGGCCTGGCCTCGCAGCCGCTGCTGATTCCCGCGACCTTCGCAGCCACCGCCGCGGAAATCGCGACCGCCGAGGCCCAGTCCGAGACCTTGCGGCAGCTCGGCCTGGACGTGGCGCCGCTCTCGCCCACCGTGCTCGCAGTGCGCTCGCATCCGGCGGCACTCGCGGGCGCCGACGTGGTCGAGCTGGTCCGCGGCCTGCTCGCCGAGCTGGCCCAGTTCGGCGCCAGCAATGCCTTGCAACGCGCGCGCGACGACATCCTTTCGACCATGGCCTGCCACGGATCGGTGCGGGCCCATCGCCAGCTGACCCTGACCGAAATGAACGCGCTCCTGCGCGACATGGAGCGCACCGATCGCATCGATCAGTGCAACCATGGTCGCCCGACCTGGCGCCAGATCACTTTGAAGGAACTCGACGGGCTGTTCTGGCGCGGCCGCTGAGCGGACATCCCGCGCGAGCGCACTGCCTCTCATGCGCGTGCTCCAATCGCATCATGGTCACGATCAAGCTCAAGAAGTCCGGCGCTCCTGCCGCGGACCGGCCGCCGGTCCGCGGCACTGGCGCGGGCGTCAAGTCCGCTCGGCCCACGCTCGCCCAGGCCCAGGCACAGCGCGCCGAACGGGAGG
>JALYHO010000304.1 GCA_030776545.1 Pseudomonadota bacterium
CAACACGTGCGGACGGCAGCCGCCATGCTCGCCCGCGCCGGTCTCGACGAAGCGGCGCTCGAGTGCGGCGTCCACTGGCCGAGCCACGACGGCGCGACACGTGCGCTCGCCGCGCAGGGGCTCACTCCGAGCGCGCTCAACAACAACTGCTCGGGCAAGCACGCGGGCTTCATGTGCCTGGCGTGCGCCTTGCACGGTGGCCCGGCCGGCTTGGGCGACTACGTGCGCGGCTATGTGCGACCGACCCACCCGGTCATGCGCGAGGTGACCGCAGCGCTACAGGACGTGACGGGGTTCGACCTGGCCACTGCACCCCGTGGCTTCGATGGCTGCTCGATCCCGACCTATGCTGTCCCGCTGCGCCACCTCGCCCACGGGTTCGCCCGGGTGGGGACCGGTGTCGGCCTGAGCGCAGGGCATGCGGCCGCGGCCCGGCGCTTGCGTGCGGCAGTGGCCGAGGTGCCGTTCAACGTGGCCGGGACGGGCCGCTTCGACACCCGAGTCATGGAGCGGCTCGGCGAGCGCGTGTTCTGCAAGGTCGGCGCAGAGGGGGTGTATTGCGCCACGTTCCCTGCACTCGGGCTGGGGGTGGCGATCAAGATCGATGACGGCACCGGGACGCGGGCCGCCGAGGTAGCGATGGCGGCGGTGATCGAAGCGTTCGTTCCGCTCGAGCAGGACGATGCGGTCTTCATGCGCGCGCTGAGCGAGGTCGTGTTGAAGAACTGGAACGGGATCGAGGTCGGCCGCCTGGTGGCGGGGGCCGCGTTGCGGGGGGTGAACGCCGTTCGGGGTTGAGCGTCTCTGAAGCCGCGGGACACCGTTGACATACCGTTGTGGCTGAGCTTGGCACGCGCTTGGAACCACCGGCCCTTCGACAAATTCAGGGCGAACGGCATCGTGGATGGCCTGGTCCCCACCGTCGTAACGCTCAGGGCAAATGGACCGGAGGGGTCCGGCCGGTCAACGCCAGCAGATCCTCCAGCGATTGCAAGGTATCCGCCTCGGCCAAGGGCTTGTCGTCGCGAATGCGCAGCATGCGTGGGAAGCGTACGGCGATGCCGCTCTTGTGGCGCGGGCTGCGGTTGATGCCCTCGAAGCCCAGTTCGAACACCATCGACGGTTTGACGCTGCGCACCGGGCCGAACTTTTCGATCGTGCTGGCGCGGATGACCCGGTCGACGCGTCGAAACTCTTCATCGGTCAGGCCGGAATAGGCCTTCGCGAAGGCCACGAGCTGCAGCCCGTCTGGATCGGGCGGCTCGCGCCGGCCGATCGCTTCGATCACGTCCTGGGCCTCGGCGGCATCCCGCGGGGCCCGGCTCCAGACGCCGAAGGTGTAGTCGGTGTAGACGCTCGCGCGCCGCCCGTGACCGGCCTGGGCGTAGATCAGTACGGCGTCGATGCTGAGCGGGTCGATCTTCCACTTCCACCAGGTGCCATCGGCCTTGGTGCGGCCGGTGCCGTACCCGGCGGCTCGATGCTTGAGCATGAAACCTTCGACTCCCCGTTCACGCGAGGAGGCGCGCAGTTGCGCCAATTCGGCCCAGTTCGCCGCGCCCACCAGCGGCGAGAGTTGCAGGCCGGGGGCCATCGACAGCGCCGCTTCCAGCGCGATCCGGCGTGCCGACTGCGCCAGTGCGCGCTGGTCGAGCCCTTCCCACTCGAGCAGGTCGTAGGCGATGAAGGCGACCGGCGCATCGGCCAGCACTTTTTTGGTCAGGGTCTTGCGGCCGATGCGTTGCTGAAGGAGATTGAAGGCGGCAGGCGCGGCGTCGATCCAGACCACGATCTCGCCGTCGAGCACGGTGCCATCGGGCAACGCCGCGGCCAGCGCGACCAGTTCGGGAAAGCGGTCGGTGACGAGCTCTTCGCCGCGCGACCAGATCCAGACCTGGCCCCGGCGCTTGACCACCTGGGCGCGGATGCCGTCGTATTTCCATTCCACCAGCCACTCGCCCGGCGGACCGAGCTTGGGTTCGAAGCGCTCGACCGGCGCGTCGAGCTGGTGGGCCAGAAAAAACGGGTAGGGCTGACCGGCGTCGGCCGGGCCATCGGCCGCGCTCTCGAGCAGGGCGGCGTAGCGTGCCGCGGTCGGCATCCGGCGAATGTCGGTGTAGCCCATCATGCGTTGGGCCACGCGCTTGGGATCGATGCCGGCGACCTCGGCGAGCGCGCGTTGCACCAGCAATTTGCTGACCCCGACCCGAAACCCGCCGCCGATCAGTTTGGTGAACAAAAAGCGCCCCGACGTCGTCAACTCGTCCCAGTACTGCCGGATGCGCCGACCCTGCTCCACGGGCTCGAGCCCGCGCAAAGGGAGCAAGCGTTGCTCGACCCAGGCCGCCAGGCCGAGGTCGTCGGCCGGCGCCCCCGGCGGCAGGACGTGGGCGATGGTCTCGGCGAGATCGCCGACCGCCTGGTAGGCCTCCTCGAAAAGCCAGGGCGCGATGCCGGCGCACTCGCAGGCCAACGCACGCAGGATTGACGTCGGCACCACCTGGCGCGGCTTGCCGCCCGCCAGGAAATACACCGCCCAGGCGGCATCCCCGGGTGGCGCGCTGCGAAAGTAGCGTTTGAGTGCCTCGACCTTGGCGCTGGTCGCGGTGCTCGCGTCGAGCTCGTCGAACAACTGCGCGAACGCTTTCATGCGGCGTCCGGCCCCGGCTCGACCGCTGCCCGGCCCGCTTCGCGCGCTTCTTCGCTGGCCTCGCGCTCGTCGCCATACTCGGTCGCGAAAGCGCCGGCCTCGAGGCCCTGCTCGCCGAGCCAACGCACCATGACGCTTTCGTAGCCGTGCGTCACGATGACGCGCTCCGCCCCCGAGGCGCCGATCGCCCGTTGCAAACCCGGCCAGTCGGCATGGTCGCTGAGCACGAAGCCACGGTCGACCGAGCGCCGGCGGCGCGCCCCGCGCAACTGCATCCAGCCGCTCGCGAAGGCATCGCTGTGTTCGCCGAAGCGGCGCGTCCAGACCGAGTTCTGGACCGAAGGCGGGGCGATCACGAGGGCCCGCCGCAAGCTGGCCTTGTCGGCGACCTCGGTCACCAGGGCGGTCGGCGGCAGCGCCACGCCGGCGGCGCGATAGGCCCGGTTCAGGGGCTCGACCGCGCCGTGCACGACGATCGGACCGATGCCGGGATCGACCCCCGCCAAGATGCGCTGCGCCTTGCCGAAGCTGTAGCCCAGCAACAGGCTGGCCCGGCCGGCGGCGGCATTGCCGGCCCACCAGCGGTCGATGTCGGCGAACACGTCGCGCTGCGGCGCCCAACGGTAGATCGGCAGGCCGAAGGTCGACTCGGTGATGAAGCAGTCGCAACGCACCGGCTCGAAGGGGGCACACGTGCGGTTGGCTTCGCGGGGGTCGGCGTGGGCCCCGGCCACGTAATAGTCGCCCGAGGCGACCCAGACGCGGCCCCGGTGTTCGAGGCGCACCTGCGCCGATCCCAGCACGTGCCCCGCGGGGTGCAGCGACACGCGCACGCCGAAATGGTCGACGGGCTCGCCGTAGGGCAGCGCCTGCAAGGTGATCTCGCCCAAGCGCTGGCGCAGCACGCCCTCGCCCGACGCCGCGGCCAGGTAGTGGGCATGGCCCCGGCGCGCATGGTCGGCATGGGCGTGGGTGATCACGGCCCGGTCGACCGGGCGCCAGGGGTCGATGTAGAAGTCGCCCGGGGGGCAATAGAGGCCCTCGGGGCGCAGCACGACGAGGTCTTCGGTCATCGGTGTTCGGGCCGGCGGCCCGCGGCATCGTAGCGCCTGCCGCG
>JALYHO010000305.1 GCA_030776545.1 Pseudomonadota bacterium
GCGTCACCCTGTGCGCGGGCCCCGGTCGTGACGAGCAATGCCGCCGTCAGCACGGCGGATAGCGCGCCGGCGTGGCCAGGTCGGACGTTGAAATTCGGCATCGCATTCACTCCTGTCGGCAGGGGACGATTCTAGGACGGGGCGTTGGAGGGGCGTCCGTTGCGGATAATTCCCGGCATGCCTGAATTGCCCGAAGTGGAAGCCACGCGTCGAAGCTTTGCGGAACGCATCCGCGGCGCCCGCGTTCATGCGGTGCGAATGGGCAAGCCATTGCGCTGGCCGCTCGGCGTCGCCCCGGAAACCCTGGTGTCGCAGGCGGTGGGCGAAGTGACCCGGCGCGGTAAGTATTTGTGGCTCGCGCTCGACGAGGGCGGCCTGCTCATGCACCTGGGCATGTCCGGCTCGCTGGCCTTCGCCATGGAAGCCGCTGAACCGGGCCCGCACGACCACTTCGACCTGGTCACCGAAAAGGGCACCCTCAGGCTGACCGACCCCCGGCGTTTCGGGGCGGTGGTCTGGTCGCGCGCCGTCGACGAAGGGGTGGCGTCCAAGCTGCTCGCCGGATTGGGACTCGAACCGTTCGACCCGGCCTTCACCGGCGCGCACCTGCATGCGGCGTTGCGCGGCCGCCGGGTCGCCATCAAGCAGGCCTTGCTGGGCGGTGCGATCGTGGTCGGCGCCGGCAACATCTACGCGTGCGAAGCCTTGTTCGAAGCCCGCATCGACCCACGCACCCGCAGCGACCGCCTGAGTCTGCGGCGCTGCGACCGGCTGGCCGAGGCGGTTCGGACGACGCTGGCGCGCGCCCTCGAGCTCGGCGGCTCGACCCTGCGCAATTTCAGCGACGCGCACGGGATGGCGGGGCAGTTCCAGCTGCAGGCGAGGGTCTACGGGCGAGCCGGCCTCCCTTGTACCCGGGGTGACGGCACGGTGCGTCGCATCGTTCAAGGTCAACGTGCCACCTTCTTTTGCCCGGGGTGCCAACGCCGCTGAGCGGTGCGCAGATGCTCACAATGAGCAATCATTCGCGGTTGGCCCCGATCCCGTTGGTGAGGGGATGTATCCACGCGTTCACTCGGCGCCCCTTGGGATAGGATGGCCCGCCCTTCCCATTGCAGGCCCAGCCGACCGCCATGACGCCTTCGTTCGCGACCAGTCTCGATGCTTTGAGCGGCTGGCGGACCGCGCTCGCCCGACGACTGGACGACGCCTCGCGTTACGTCGCCGACCACGACATGGTCGACGAGTCGGCGCTCGCCCAGCTGCGGGGCCTCAGAGAGCGGCTCGCCAGCGACAAGCTGGTGGTCGCGTTCGTCGCCGAGTTCTCGCGCGGCAAGTCCGAACTGATCAACGCCATCTTCTTCGCCGACACCGGTCGGCGAGTCCTGCCGGCCACCCCTGGGCGCACCACCATGTGCCCCGTGGAACTGGGCTGGGACCCCGAGGAAAACGGGACGCTGTTGCTGTTGCCGATCGAGACCCGGCTGCAGGGCCTCTCGCTCGCCGAGCTGCGTCCCGTGCGCCGCGCCTGGACCGTTCGCCACCTGCCGCTCGACGATCCCGACCGACTGGCCGAGGCGCTGCGCGAAGTCACGCGCACGAAGTGGGTCCTCAAGACCGAGGCGGCCGAACTCGGCTTCTGGGACGACGCCAGCGCGGCCGACAACCCGCCCGTCAACGCGCAAGGCCTGGTGGAAGTGCCGGCCTGGCGTCATGCGGTGATCAATTACCCGCATCCCCTGCTCAAGCAAGGCCTGGTGGTGCTGGACACGCCCGGCCTCAATGCCATCGGCGCCGAGCCCGAGCTGACGCTCAGCCTCTTGCCGTCGGCGCACGCGACGGTCTTCATCCTCGGCGCCGACACCGGCGTGACGCGGTCCGACCTCGACGTCTGGCGCGACCATCTCGGCACCGAGGCGCTCTCTCGCTTCGTCGTCCTCAACAAGATCGATGCACTGGTCGACCCCCTGGCCAGTGCCGAGCAGATCGAGGCGCAGATCGCCACGCAGTGCGAGGAGACGGCCAGGACCCTCGGGGTACCGATCGAGCGGGTCTATGCGCTGTCCGCGCGTCAGGCGCTGGCGGCGCGAATCGAGCACGACGAAGCGGGCTTGCTGAGGAGCCGCTTGCCGGCGCTGGAGGCCGCGCTCGGCTCGCAGCTGCTGCCGCAGCGGCGCCAGGTGCTGGCGCAGGCCGTGGTCGACGGGGTCCAGCAACTCGACAACCTGGTCGGACGCCGCCTGGGTGACCAGCGGCGCCAGCTGGCCGAGCAGATGCTCGAGCTGCGCGGCTTGCGAGGCAAGAGCGGCGGCAAGCTGCGCCTCATGATCGAGCGCATCGATGTCGAGACCGCGGAGTTCGAGCAGTGCACCGTGCGCCTGCAGGCCTTGCGCACCGTCCACACCCGGATGCTGCAGGACGCGCTCGCGCAGTTGTCGTCCGACCGGCTGCGGCACGAGGTCGGCGTGATGCAGGACCAGATGAGCTCTTCGCTGCTCAACCTCGGTGCGCGCAAGTCCTTCGTCGCCCTGTGCGGGAGGCTGCGCACCCTGCTCGGACGCGCGCAGGAGACCAACGACGAGATCCGCGACATGCTCGGTGCGTCGTTCGGCAAGCTCAACGGCGAGTTCGGGTTCAGCCTGGCCATGACCAAGGCGCCGGACCTGGCCCGCTTCGTCGCCGAACTGGGCGTGATCGAAAGCAGCTACACCCAGTATCTGGGACTCAGTCACGCATTGCGGCTTGCCCAACCCAAGGCGATGGAGCAGTTTCGGCGCATGTTGCTCTCGAAACTGCGGGTCGTGTTCGAGAACGCCAGTGCGGCGCTCGAACTCTGGAACAAGGCGGTTTCGGGCCAGGTCGACACGCAGCTGCGCGAGCGCCGTCGAAACTTCAGGCGGCGCCGCGAATCGCTCGAGCGGGTGCAGACGGCCGCGAGCGATCTGGAACTGCGAATTGCCGAACTGGAAGCGCAGGACACCCGGTTGCAGGCCTTCTTGCTGCACTCGCGCGAACTGTTCGAGGCGTTGCGCCGCGAGGCCCGCGCCGCGCCCGCGCCGTCCCGCGACCACGCCCCCGACATGATTGCCCTGCACTTCCCGCCGTCCGAGGCACTCGACCGCCAACGTGTCCGGGCCTGACGGGTTCGCCGAGCGGCTCATCGATTGGCAGCGTTCCCACGGCCGTCATGCGCTGCCCTGGCAGAACACGCGCGACCCGTACCGGGTGTGGCTCTCGGAAATCATGTTGCAGCAAACCCAGGTCACGACCGTGCTGGGCTACTACGCGCGCTTCCTCGAGCGGTTTCCCGACGTCGACGCACTGGCTGCGGCCTCGCTCGACGAGGTGCTCGGGCTTTGGAGTGGCCTGGGCTATTACAGCCGGGCTCGTCACCTGCATGCGTGCGCCCGAGCGGTGGTGGCGCGGCACGGCGGACGGTTTCCGCAAAGCAGCCGCGAGCTGATGGACCTGCCCGGCATCGGCCGCTCGACGGCTGCGGCGATCGCCGCCTTCTGCTTCGCGGAGCGAGTCGCCATCCTGGACGGCAATGTCAAGCGGGTGCTTGCCCGCCTGCTCGCGTTCGAGGGCGATCTCGCGCTCGCGCGCGAGGAGCGGCGGCTCTGGGAGCACGCCACGGCGCTTCTGCCGGAGCGCGACATGGACCGCTACACGCAAGGCCTGATGGACCTGGGCGCCACCGTCTGCAGCGCGCGCGCGCCCGCCTGTCCGCTGTGTCCGGTCCAGGGGCTGTGTGCCGCGGCGCGCGCCGGCAACCCGCAACGCTACCCGATCAAGACGCGCAAGCTCAGGCGCGGACAGCGTGAGCATGTCTGGCTCTGGTTGGCCCGACGCGACCAGATCTGGCTCGTCCAACGACCCGCGACGGGCATCTGGGCGGGGCTGTGGAGCCTGCCCGAGTTTGAATCCGCCGCTGCCTTCGAGGCCGTGAGTTCGGGCTGGCCCGGCAGTGCCGAGGCACTGCCCAGCTTCACCCACGTGTTGACCCACCTCGACTGGCGCCTGCACCCCGTTCGATGGACCTTGCCGGACCCGCTGCCGGCGCCGCTGCCGGGCAGTCTCGAGGCGGCCTGGCCCGCGGGGCGCTGGTTCGATGTCGAGGCGGCGCTGGCCGCCGGCCTGCCCGCGCCGCTCAGGAAGCTCTTGACGCAGCAGCTGGCCGCGACGCGTTGACGCCTGGGCCTGTCGCGCGGGGTCAATCGAGCCGTGCGTCCAGTTCCCGGTGGCGCACCAGGGTGGCCGAATCGGCGCGAAACCGACGGGCGAGCGTCTCGGCGAAATACACCGAGCGGTGCTGGCCGCCGGTGCAACCGATCGCGACGGTCAGGTAGCTGCGCTGGTCGACCTCGAAGGCCGGGAGCCAGCGGGCGATGAAGGACTCGATCTGTCCCAGCATCTCGGTGGCTTCGGGTTGGGCGCGCAGATAGTCGGCCACCGGCGCGTCGCGTCCGGTCAGAAGCTTGAGTTCGGGAATGTAGTGGGGGTTGGGAAGCACGCGCACGTCGAACACGTAGTCCGCGTCGAGGGGCACGCCGTGCCTGAACGCGAAGCTCTCAAATACCAGGGTCAGGCGGTTGCCGCGCGCGCGCACCATGTCGCGCATCCAGATGCGCAGCTGCGTGGTGCGCAGCTGGCTGGTGTCGAGGACGGTTGCGAGCTGGCGCAGATCGGCCAGGAGTTCGCGCTCGATCTCGATGGCCTCGACCAGCGCGCGGCGGGTTGCGCTGCCGGGCGCATCGTCCAGGCCGCCGGCGCCGGTCGCCGGCACGTCCGACAAGGGGTGCGGCCGGCGCGTCTCCGAAAAGCGCCGAACCAGCGCATCGGTATTCGCATCGAGGAACACCACCTGGATGGCGACGCCTTCGGCGCGCAATTGCTGGATCGTGGGCAGCAGGTAGGGCAGCGAGCGCGCACTGCGCACGTCGACCGCGATCGCCAGGCGGCGGTCCGGCCGGGTGCTTTGAAGGTTCAGGAAGTCGCGCAGCAACTCGGGTGGAAGGTTGTCGACACAGAAGAATCCGGCGTCTTCCAGCGCGTGCAGGGCGACCGATTTACCGGAGCCGGAGATGCCGGTGACCAGCACGATCTCGCGCGTCTCGTCCAACGTCGTGTCGGCGGTGGTTGCGCTCATGCCTTTTTCCGGCCCCGCGCCGCACGCTTGTCGTCCACGCGAGGGGACGGCTCCGCACCGACCGCGAGCATTTCCTGAGCGTGGGCCAGGCTGGTGTTCGAAAGTCGCTCCCCGCCCAGCATGCGCGCCACTTCGGCGACGCGGTCCTCGCCGCCCACCGCCTGGACTTCGCTCATGGCCAGGCCGCCGCGGGTCTGCTTGGACACGACGAAATGATGGTCGGCACACGCCGCCACTTGCGGGAGGTGGGTCACGGCCAGCACCTGCCGGTCCCGGCCAAGCTGCTTCATGAGGCGACCGACGGTGTCGGCGACCGCTCCGCCGACACCGGAATCGATCTCGTCGAAGATCAATGTGGCGGCGCCGTCCTGGCGTGACTTGAGCTGGCTGGTGGTGACCGCGATCGCCAGCGCGATACGCGAGAGCTCGCCTCCGGACGCCACTTTCCCGAGCGGCCTCGGGGTGCTCCCGGCGTGACCGGCGACCAGGAATTCGGCGGTCTCCATGCCGAAGGACTGGGGCCCCGGCTGCGCCAGCAGTTGGACCTCGAAGCGCCCACCGGCCATGCCGAGCTGCTGCATCGCAAGCGTGACCGCTTGGGCCAAGCCCGGCGCGGCGGTGCGCCGCGCGGTGCCGACCCGCTCGGCCTGGAGGTCGAACGCGCGGCGGGATTGCGCGAGCTCGCGCTCCAGGGTGTCGAGATCGGCTGCGGCCTCGAGCGCTTGAAGTTCGTGTTTCCACTGCGCGAGCAGCGCCGGCAACTCCGCCGGCGGGCGCCGGTAGCGCCGTGCCAGACCCATCCACGCCCCCAGGCGTTCCTCGAGCGCGTCGAGGCGCTCGGGGTCCAGGTCGGTGTGCCCGAGGTAGCTCCCCAGCGTGTGGGCGGCGTCCTGCAACTGGGTTTGGGCACCTTGCAAGGCCTCGATGGTGGCGGCCAGCCGGGGGTCGAATGCCGCCACGTTTTCCAGCGCGTGCAGGGCGCGCCCGGCGAGTCCGTCGGCGCTCAGGTCGGCTTCGGAAATCGCCGCGAGTGCGCTGCGTGCGGCGTCGATGAGCGACTGGGCGTTGGCCAGGCGCTTGTGCTCGCTCTCCAGATCGGCCCATTCGTCGGCGCCCGGGGCGAGTTTGTCGACTTCGCCGATCTGCCAGGCCAGGCGTTCGCGTTCGCGCTCGAGCTGGCCGTGCTGCGAACCGGCCGCGGCCAGCGCCTCGGCCGCGTCTTTCCACGCGACCCAACTGCTGGCCAGCGGTGCCACGTCGATCCCGGCGTAGGCGTCGAGCAGGGCGCGCACCTCCGGGCCCCGCGTCAGGCTCTGCCAGGCATGCTGGCCATGGATGTCGACCAGGTGGTCGGCCGCTTCGCGCAGCTGCGAGATCGTGGCCGGACTGCCGTTGATCCATGCGCGGCTCTTGCCCTGGGCGTCGATCGTGCGCCGCAGCAGCAGGGTGTCGCCGCCCTCGAAGCCCGCGGCGTCGAGCCAGGCGACCAGACTGGCGGGGGTGTCGAACTCGGCCCCGATCTCGGTGCGACTGCTGCCCTCACGCACCACGCCGGCGTCGCCACGGCTTCCGAGTGCCAGTTGCAAGGCGTCGACGAGGATCGACTTGCCGGCCCCGGTTTCGCCGGTCAGGACCGTGAAGCCGGCGGCCAGCTCGACTTCGAGCGTGGCCACGATCACGAAGTCGCGCAAGGAGAGGCGGCGCAGCATGTCAATTGACCCCGGAATTCCAGTGGAGTTTGCGGCGCAGGGTCGCGTAGTAGCTCCAGCCCCGCGGATGCAGGAAACGCACCTGGTCGGCGGAGCGCCGCACCAAAATGCGGTCGCCATGCAGCAGGCTGGCGAGCGTCTGCATGTCGAAGCTGACGCTCGCGTCGCGGCCGGCGACGATCTCGATGCTGATTTCCGCCGTGTCCGGCAACACGATCGGACGGTTCGACAGGTCGTGCGGCGCGATCGGCACCAGCACCCAGCCGAGGATGTCGGGATGCAGGATCGGGCCGCCCGCCGACAGCGCGTAGGCGGTCGAGCCGGTGGGCGAGCCGATGATCAGGCCGTCGGAGCGAAAGTTGGCGACGAATTCGGTCCCGATGTCGACCTTGACCTCGACCATGCTCGCCTTCGTGCCGCGGCTCACCACGACGTCGTTCATCGCGAAGCTCTCGAAGATGCAAGCCGCCTCGCGCCACACGCCGCCTTCCAGCATGGTGCGACGCTCTTCCTCGAACTCCCCGGCGAGCATGGGCGTGAGCGCAGCGGCGTAGTCGGCGATGCCGACGTCGGTCATGAAGCCGAGCCGACCCTGGTTGATGCCCACCAGGGGCGTGCCGTAGCGGGCGAGCTGGCGCGCGATGCCGAGCATCGTGCCGTCCCCGCCGACCACGACCGCCAGGTCGCAGTCCCGGCCGAGCTCCTCTGGGGTCGATGCGCCGTAGCCTTCGATGCCCGTGCTGAGCGCCGTCAGCCGTTCGAGCGAGACCGCCAAGCCCTGCCGGGTCAGGAACTGGGCGACGCCTTCGAGCACATCGCGCATGCCCTGGGTCTGGTACTTCCCCACGAGCGCGGCATGACGAAAGCGGCTGGTCATGCGCGGGATTACACCACAGCGCCTGCGCCCGGAGCGGTCCGAAAATCAAGGCTTCACTACAATGTGACCATGCTCGACGACCGTGCCAAAACCTTGCTCAAAGCCCTGGTCGAGCGCTACATCGCGGACGGCCAGCCGGTGGGCTCGCGCACCTTGTCGCGAGCCAGCGGCCTGGAGCTTTCTCCGGCGACGATCCGCAACGTCATGGCCGACCTGGAAGACCTCGGCCTGATCGCGAGCCCCCACACGAGCGCCGGGCGCATTCCCACGGCGCGCGGCTATCGACTGTTCGTCGACACCATGCTGACCGCCCGGCCGCACACGGCGAGCACCGCGCCGCCTCCCCAATTGCCACCCGATCAGCCCCAGCGCGTGATCGCCAACGCGGCGCAACTCCTGTCGAGCCTGTCGAGCTTCGTCGGGGTGATCACCGCGCCGCGCAAGGCCAGTCTCTTCCATCACATCGAATTCCTGCGCCTGGGCGACCGTCGCGTGCTCGTCATCCTGGTCGCCCCGGACGGCGACGTCCAGAACCGCGTCATCTTCACGGCCCAGGACTACACCCAGTCGCAACTGGTGGAGGCCAGCAACTTCCTGACCTCCAGCTACCGCGGTCTCACCATCGAAGAGGTCCGCGAACGCCTCAAGACCGAAGTCGACGCGTTGCGCGGCGAGATCGCCAGCCTGATGAAGGCGGCCGTCGATGCGGGCTCCGAAGCGCATGCCCACAGCCAGGAACAAGTCGTGATCTCCGGCGAGCGCAACCTCCTGACGGTGCAGGACTTCTCGAGCGACATGGGAAGCCTGCGCAAGCTCTTCGATCTCTTCGAACAGAAGACCCAGCTGATGCGCCTGCTCGAAGTCAGCAGCCGGGCCGAGGGGGTGCGCATCTACATCGGAGGGGAAAGCATGGTGGTGCCCTTCGAAGAACTGTCGGTCGTGTCCGCCCCCTACGAGGTCGATGGCCAGGTGGTCGGCACCTTGGGCGTGATCGGGCCGACCCGCATGGCCTACGACCGCATGATCGAGATCGTCGACATCACGTCGCGGCTGGTCAGCAACGCCTTGAGTTCGAAGTAGAACCACCGCACGTGCCTACAATCGAACCGCGGGCCGCTAGCTCATGATGGTTAGAGCAGCAGACTCATAATCTGTTGGTGCCGTGTTCGACTCACGGGCGGCCTACCAAAACACTTTCCTTCCAGGACCTGCGCGTTCAGGCCGCGAGTGGTCGGGCAGGCGCCAGCCGTGCCAGGCAGATCGCATAGAGTGCTGCGACCAGGTCGGTTTGCGTGACCATGCCGACGAGCTTGCGCTCGACGTCCACGACCGGCACATGATGGTGGCCCACGTTGGCCATCATCGGCACCAGTTCCACCACCGGCGTCGTGTCGAGTGCGGTGCTGACTCGCGCGCTCATGATCTGACCGACGACCTCTTGCTTGTCGGAATGCGTGTGCGCGGTGCGCTGCAGGAACGCACGCAGACGGATGCCGATGCTGCGCTGGTCGTGCAGTTCGGCATGGCGCAGGAAGTCGGAGCGAGTCACGATGCCGATCACGTGCCGCGCGCGGTTCACCACCGGCAGCGCCTGCACCGCATGTGTCTGCATCAGCGCCCAGGCATCGGCAAGTTCGGTGCCGAACTCGACCGTGCGGATGTCCCGCGACATGACGGCCGCGCAGCGCGTGTCCCCGAAGCGGCGCCGAAACGCATTCATCTCGGTACGGTGGAACAGGCCCTCGAGATCGTCGAGGCTGATGTCGAGGACCTGGTCGTAGTCCGTCAACGCGGCCTGCAGATCGCCGGGCGTGAAGCCGAGCCGCCCAGCCGGCGGCCCGTCGGCGGTCTCGTGCGGGTGCGGCGCATCGGCCTGCTGGCCGTGGGGATATCGGCGGCCGGTCGCGCTGTTGTAGATCACCGCCACCGCGAGCAGCAAGGCCGTGTTCAGCGCGACCGGCGCCACGACGAAGCCGAATCCGGCCGCGTGGACCTCGGCCCCACCCAGCACGGCCGTCAACGCGACCGCGCCGCTCGGCGGATGCAGACAGCGCAGCGCGAACATCGTCACGACCGAGAAGAAGATGGCGACGGCCGCAGCGGCGACGGGCATCGCGATCAGCTTGGCGCAGGTGACGCCGATCATCGCTGCCAGCAGGTTGCCGCCGACGATCGACCAGGGCTGCGCAAGCGGGCTCGCCGGTGCACCGAACAGCAGCACCGCCGACGCGCCCATCGGGGCCATGAGCCAGAGCGCCGTAACCGCAGAGTCGGCAAACAGGGCGCTTGCCATGCCGGTCAGCAGGATGCCCAGGAGAGCGCCCAGGCCGGCGCGAAATCGTTCCCGCTGGCTGATCGAGGTCGTGGGCGGCAAAAGGTTCTGCAACCAGGTCGCCTGCAGTAAGTTCATGGAGTCGGGACCAATCGATGGGGCTGAATTACATCATGCCGTGACATCCATTGCGGTGCGCGTTTCGGGGGTGCTGGCGCGCCGACGTCAGTGCGTCGATCTTCGGGAACGTGACAGGGCGCGGGTCCTTGCGAGCAGCTCGGCGTGTTCCTTGTGATGGCCCTGCGTTTTCGCCAGCGGCGCCCACGTAGGTAAAATTGCAAGTGTCCCGAGGAGGCAGCCTTTCCCGATGCCGTCCGCCACATCAGGAGACTGAGGCATGACCAGCGCACCTCGAGGGCCAGGCAAGACGGAAAACCAGCACCTGGCCTCGATGTACGCGGTGCTCAGTGCCACCAACGAAGCCCTGCTTTACGCGACCACGCCTGCAGAACTTTTTCAACGGGTGTGCGATGCCGCGGTGGAAGGGCACAAGTTCCTCACGGCAGCCGTGACCTCTCCCGATGCCGACACCGCCTGGCTCAAGGTCGAAGCGGCCTCGGGTGTTGCTGCGCAGCGGCTGCGCGAGGCCCGCATCTCCTTCGACCCGGCCACCGCCGAAGGCCGCGGGCTGGTGGGCGAGTCGTACCGACGCGGTGTCTCGGTCATCAGCAACGATTTCATGCATGACGAGCGGACGGCGCCATGGCACGAAGGCAGCCAGCGCGCCGAAGTGGCGGCGGGCGCCGCGGTCCCCATCGTGCGCGAGGGGCACGCCGTCGGCGTGATGCTTTTCTACGCACGCGAGCTCAACGCCTTCAGCCCGGACATCGTTGCGTTGCTGGAACGCATGGCGCGCAACATCGTCTTTGCGCTCGCCAACTTTGAGCGCGAAGCCGAGCGCCGACGCGTCGAGGAGGACTTGCGCCGCAGCGAGGAAAAGTTTCGAAATATCCTCGACAGCTTGGACGACGCGTATTACGAGGTCGACCTCAGAGGCAAGCCCGTCCACCACAACCCCGCGTTCTCACGCATGCTGGGCTACGACTATGACTACGGGGCCGGCGAGGACAATCGCAACCGCCAGACCCGCGAGATGGCCGCGGTGGTCTTCGCGGCGTTCAACGAGGTCTATCGAACTGGCATGTCGAAGTCGGCGCAGACCTGGCAGTATCTCCACAAGGATGGCAGCATCATCCATGTCGAAGGCTCCGTCATGCTCGTGAGGGATGCGGACGAGAAACCGATCGGCTTTCGCGGCATTCTTCGCAACGTGACCGAGCGGCGCCAGGTGGACCATGCACTGCGTGAAAGCGAGGCTCGCTTTCGGTCGTTGACCAACCTTTCCTCGGACTGGTATTGGGAACTGGACGCCGAGTACGCCTTCACCCGCATGGAAAGCCGCCAGGTGAGCGGCGGCTCGCGTTCCCATCCCCTGCTGGAGAGAGCCATCTGGAACAGCTCGCTGCAGGTGCAGCTGCCCGATGGGTGGGACGGGTTTCGCGACCTGTTGGCGTCCCGAAAGTCGTTTCGTGACATCGTCATGCACCGCGTCACCCCGGGAAAGCCGCCCTACTACATCAGCGTGAGTGGGGAGCCCATCCTGGACGCCGAAGGCGCGTTCACGGGCTACCGTGGCGTCACACGCGAAATTACCGAACAAAAGCTCGCCGAGATCCATATTCAGCACATGGCCCGGCACGACAGTCTGACCGGTCTGCCGAATCGGCTGATGTTCAGCTCCTTGCTCAACGTGACGATCCCGACCGCCAAGCGATACCAGCGCAGCTTCGCGGTGATGTTTATCGACCTCGACCGTTTCAAGTTCATCAACGACACGCTCGGCCACGAGGCCGGCGACAGCCTGCTCAAGGAAATCACGGTCCGCTTCAAGCAGACACTGCGCGACAGCGATGTGATCGCGAGACTCGGCGGCGACGAGTTCGTGGTGCTGGTGCAGGAGGTGAACGACCGCGATCACGCGGCGACGGTCGCGCACAAGATTCTCTCGGCAACCATCAAGCCCCTGGTTCTGGCGGGGCAGGAATGCCGTGTGACGGCCAGCATCGGCATTGCCATGTTCCCCAGCGACGGGCAAGACGAGCAGACCTTGATGAAAAACGCCGACTGCGCGATGTATTTTGCCAAGGAGGAAGGCAAGAATAATTTCCAGTTCTATACGCCCGAGATCAGCTCGCACTCGATGGAACGCCTGGTACTCGAAGCGAACCTGCGGCATGCGATGGAGCGTCAAGAGTTCTCGCTCCACTATCAGGCCAAGCTCGACCTGACCACCGGCGCCATCACGGGAACCGAGGCGCTGCTGCGTTGGAGCAGCGCGGAGCTCGGCAATGTGTCGCCCGTCACCTTCATCCCCATCGCCGAGGAAAGTGGACTGATCGTTCAGATCGGCCGCTGGGTGCTGAAGACGGCCTGCGAACAAAACGTGGCCTGGCAACGCGAGGGCCTGCCGCCCATTCAGATGGCAGTCAATCTGTCGGCGCGGCAGTTCGGGGATGAGCACCTGTTGGAAGACATTGCCACGATCCTGCGCGAAAGCGGCATGGCGCCGTCGATGCTCGAGTTGGAAATCACCGAAGGGATGTTGATCCACGACACCGATCGGACCCTCAAGCAGCTCGGCGCCATCAAGCAGATGGGAGTGCGCCTGGCCATCGACGATTTCGGCACCGGATATTCATCGCTCGGGCAGTTGAAGAACTTTCCGATCGACACGCTCAAGGTCGATCGCTCGTTCATCCGCGACCTGGCGACCAAGCCGGAGGACCGTGCGATCGCGACCGCCATCATCGCCATGGGCAAGACGCTCAGCTTGACCGTGGTGGCCGAAGGCGTCGAAACCCCCGAACAGCAAGCCTTTCTTCGCCAGCAGGCATGTGACGAAGTGCAGGGCTATTATTTCAGCAAGCCGATCGTGGCTGCCGAGTTCGCGGCATTGCTGCGCGCGAACCAGTCCGTCTTGAACCGCTCCGGGTCTGAGTAGGTTCGACCGCTCCCGAGCGGAGCGCTCATGAGCCGGACCGTCAGCCGATGCGGGTACGCGCGACCTTCTGCAGAAGTTCCAGCAGGATCCGCCGCTCTCCTTCGCTCAGATGTTTCAAGATTTCGCGGTCCGCTTCCAGCAAGAGCGCCAGCGCCGAACTCACGAGTTCCTGCCCCTTTCGCGTGATGCGCAAATGCTGGGTGCGGCGGTCGACGGCGCCGCGCGTGCGTGTGACCAGTCCGCGCTCTTCAAGACGATCCAGCCATATCGTGACCCCCGGCGTGGTCACGGCCAGCGCCTTTGCCACGGTCGTGGCCGTGACCATCACCGCCGCGTTTTCGCGGACCAACTGAAGGATCGTGAACTCGACGGGGCGCAGATCGAGCGGACCGCCCACCCTTTCGACAAATGCCTTCGTGGTCGGGATCGTCGCCTGCGCCAGCCGGTAGCCGAGCAAATCGCGCAGGGCGCCTTCGGCCAGGCCCCCCTGCGGCGTCAGGTCAGTGGCCGGTGCCGTCGACCTGGAGGTTTTTCTCGAAGCCAAGCATGTCTCCGTTTTGCCGAGGGCCGCCAGCTGTCTTTGGCCTTCATCCCCTTCTCTTCTGTCTAGGGATAACCCGCGTTTCAACCGCAAATTCTATAACTATATTAATTAAGTTGGTTTATCAAAAGCGCGACTGACGGGCGCGTCGAACGAGCACCCCCATCGAGGCGCGGCGCCCGAGTCAAGGCGCGGAAATGCTCGCAGCCCGACAAACAGGAGACACCATGAAGCCGAACCAGACGGTCAACGTCCAGTCGTTTCTCAACGAGCATCCGTTTTCCGCGTACCAGTGGCTGATCTTCGCACTGTGTTTCCTGATCGTGCTGCTCGATGGCTTCGACACCGCCGCGATCGGCTTCGTCGCGCCCTCGTTGATCAAGGAGTGGGGCGTCGCACGCCCGGCACTCGCGCCGGTGCTCACCGCGGCGTTGTTCGGACTGGCCGCCGGTGCCTTCGCGGCGGGGCCTCTGGCCGATCGCCTCGGTCGCAAGATGGTCTTGATCGGCTCGGTGTCCCTGTTCGGCCTCGCCTGCGGCGGCTCGTACTTCGCGGCCGATCTCACCCAGCTCACGGCACTGCGATTCGTCACCGGGCTGGGTCTGGGCGCAGCGATGCCCAACGCCGTGACGCTGATGAGCGAGTACTGCCCGGATCAGCGTCGCGCCACGCTGACGAACACGATGTTCTGTGGCTTCCCGCTGGGCGCCGCGTTCGGCGGCTTCCTCGCCGCGTGGATGATTCCACAGTGGGGTTGGCGCAGTGTCTTCTTGCTCGGTGGCATCGCCCCCTTGGTGCTCGTGCCGCTGATGCTGCTGGCCCTTCCCGAATCCGTGCGCTACATGGTCGCGAAGGCTCAGTCCGTCGAACGCATTCGAGCGGCGCTGCGGCGGATCTCGAACACGGTCGACGGCGCGGCTGCCTTCACCATGACCGAGCGCGCCGCGCCGACCGGCGCCAAGGGCGGCGTCGGCGTCGTGCTCGGGCGTCCTTACATCGTCGGGTCGGTGATGCTGTGGATCGCGTATTTCATGGGCCTTGTGATCTTCTATTCGCTGATCAACTGGATGCCGATCCTGTTCAAGGATGCCGGGCTGGACGCCAGGACGGGCACCCTCATCTCTGCACTGTTCCCGCTGGGCGGCATCGGGGCGGTGTTTTTCGGGATGTTGATGGACCGCTTCAACGCGAATCGTGTCATTGCCATCGGGTTCGCGCTGACGGCTGTCGCGGTCTACATGATCGGGCAGGTCGGCAACAACGTCGCGCTGCTCGTGATGGTCGTCTTCGGCGGCGGCACGCTGATGAACATGTCCCAGTCGTCGTTGCCTGCGCTTGCAGCCGAGTTCTACCCGACCCAGGGTCGGGCGACGGGCATCGCCTGGATGATGGGCCTCGGGCGCTTCGGAGGCATCGCGGGGTCTTTCATCGTCGCCGAATTGACGCGTCGCCAATTCAGCTTCAGCGAGATTTTCGCAGTCATGGCGATCCCGGGCCTGCTTGCGGCGGCTGCGCTCTTGATCAAGCAATCCGTTCATCCGGAAGCACGATCGGCATCGGTCGCGGTCGGCAACGAAAACGTCCTCGGGCATTGACCCACGCGCTGTGTGCCGCGACCCGCGGAAAGCTTCCAACTGCACATCGGGACGAGACCATGACTCTGACGACGGCGGCCCATGCCGACCTCTTGCGCATCGAGCACGACGATGCCGTGACGCATATGCGCCTGAATCGCGCGGCCAAGCGCAATGCGATCAGCGACGGCCTGATCGCACTGCTGCACACCTCGTTCGTCAACCTGCCTGAGTCGACCCGCGCCGTTGTCCTCAGCGGGGAGGGGGATCACTTCTGCGCCGGACTCGATCTCGCCGAGGTCAGCGAACGCAGCGTCGCCGAGGGCATCCTGCATTCGCGTTCCTGGCATGCGGCGTTCGAGCAAGTGCAGTTCGGCCGCGTTCCCGTCGTCTCCGTGTTGCATGGGGCGGTGGTGGGGGGTGGCCTCGAACTGGCCAGCGCCACGCACATCCGCGTGGCCGAAAGGAGCGCGTTCTACGGCCTGCCGGAGGGTCAGCGCGGATTGTTCGTCGGCGGCGGCGGCTCGGCCCGGGTGCCGCGGATGATCGGTGTGTCCCGGATGACCGACATGATGCTGACCGGCCGCGTGCTCGACGCGGCCGAAGGGCAACTGCTCGGGATCTCGCAGTACCTCGTCGAGGACGGCCAAGGATTGAAGAAGGCGTTCGAGCTCGCTCGCAAGATCGCGGCGAACGCGCCGCTGTCCAACTTCGCGGTCATGCACGCGCTGCCGCGGATCGCCGACCTCTCGCAATCGGATGGTCTCTTCGTCGAGTCGTTGATGGCCGCGATCGCTCAAGGCGACGACGCCGCCAAGAGCCGCGTTCGGGCCTTTCTCGAAGGGCGCGCGAACAAGGTCGGCAAGTCGTGAACGCACGCGCGCCGTACCGCGAGGCCCGCGTCGGCGGGTGTCTGACTGTCGACATCGACACGCGTGCCGATGGCACGCAGGTCCTGCGCTCGCGGGAAGCGTTGCTCGCGCATCCAGAAAGGGCGTCCGATTGCCTCGAACGGTGGGCGCGCGAAGCGCCCGACCGCACGTTCGTCGCCAAGCGTGGCGCCGAGGGGCTCTGGCAACGCATCAGCTATGCACAGATGCTCGATCGAGCGCAACGCATCGGCCAGGCGTTGTTGACACGCGATTTGTCGGTCGATCGGCCCGTCGTGATCTTGTCGGAGAACGACCTCGAGCATCTCACGTTGGCGATGGCCGCGATGTGGGTCGGCGTCCCGTACGCACCGGTCTCGTCGGCCTATTCACTGCTCTCGGGCGACTTTGCAAAGCTCAAGCACATCCTGGCGACCTTGACGCCGGGCCTGGTGTTCGCGAGCGACGCCCGCTACGCGCGCGCAATCACGAGCGTCGTCGCTCCCGATGTGGAAGTGGTCCTCACCGAAGGGGGTCTGGAAGGGCGCGACGCGACCCGGTTTTCAGAGCTTCTGTCCATGCCGCCGGGACGCCAGACCGGGGCCGCGCACGATGCCACGGGTCCCGACACGATCGTCAAGTTCCTGTTCACGTCCGGATCCACCAAGGATCCCAAGGGCGTGATCAACACGCATCGGATGCTGTGCGCCAACCAGCAGATGTTGCGCCAATGCCTGGCGTTCCTCGCCGACGAGCCGCCGGTGCTGGTCGACTGGCTGCCGTGGAGCCACACGTTCGGTGGCAACCACAACGTGGGCATCGCGCTCTACAACGGCGGCACGCTCTATATCGATGACGGCAAGCCGACCCCGAAGGCGATTGCCGAGACACTGCGCAACTTGCGCGAGATCTCGCCGACGATTTATTTCAACGTGCCCAAGGGATACGAGGACATCTCCGCCGCGATGGAAGAGGACGAGGCCTTGCGCAGGGCGTTGTTCAAGCGCGTGAAGGCCTTCATGTATGCCGGTGCCGGCCTTGCGCAGTCGGTGTGGGACCGCTTCTATCAACAGGCCGAGCAGACGGTCGGCGAGCGCGTTCGCATGATCACGAGTCTGGGCATGACCGAGACCGCGCCGTCGTGCACCTTCGCAGTGGGCACCGACGTGCAAGCCGGATGGGTCGGCCTGCCGGTGCCGGGGGTCGAGGTCAAGCTGGTGCCGGCAGGCGACAAGACCGAGATCCGGTTCCGCGGGCCCAACGTGATGCCGGGCTATTGGCGCGCTCCGGAGCAAACGGCCGCAGCCTTCGACGACGAGGGCTTCTACAAGACCGGTGATGCGGTCAAGTATGTGGACGCATCGAAGCCGGACCGCGGTCTCATGTTCGATGGCCGATTGGCGGAGGACTTCAAGCTGTCGACGGGGACCTTCGTGAATGTCGGGCCCTTGCGCGCGAAAGTCGTCGCGGCCGGCGCGCCGCTGGTGGCGGATTCGGTCGTCGCTGGATTGAACCGTGACGACATCAGTCTGCTGCTCGTCCCGCGTCTCGATGAATGCCGCAAGCTGGGAGGCCTGTCACCGCGGGCGTCGATCGACGAGACCCTGGCGCATCCGAAGGTGCGCGACTTTTTCCAGCGCCTGGTCGATCACCTGTGGCGCACCGGAACGGGCAGCGCCGACCGCGTCGCGCGAGCCCATGTGCTGAAAGAACTGCCGTCGCTCGAGACCGGCGAGATGACGGACAAGGGGTCGATCAACCAACGCGCGGCGCTGACACGACGCGCGGCCTTGCTCGAGGCGCTTTTCGAGGGCAGGGACCCGGAAGCCCTCCTGCCGCGCAAGGATGGACAGGACACGTTGAAGAAGGAGGCGACATGAATATCGAAGGTCAATCCGCCATCGTCACCGGCGGCGGCTCGGGGCTGGGCGCGCAGACGGCGCGCGAATTGAGCCGGCGCGGCGCCAGGGTGGCCGTGCTCGACATCCAAGGCGACGCGGCGAGCGCCGTGGCGAACGAGATCGGCGGCATCGGCGTGCGTTGCGACATCACCGATGCGGCCAGCGTCGAAGCCGCGCTCGTTCGCGTCCGCGAGCGCCACGGCGCGGCGCGCATTCTCATGAACGTCGCGGGCATAGGGGGCGCCAAGCGCATCGTCGGCAAGGATGGCCGCGCCGCGCCGCTCGACGATTTTCGCCGGGTCGTCGAGGTCAATCTGATCGGCACCTACAACGTCACGCGGCTCGTGGCAGCGCAGATGGTCGCTCTCGAGCCGTTGGCCGATGGCGAGCGCGGCGTCATCGTCAACACGGCATCGGTCGCAGCGTTCGACGGCCAGGTCGGGCAGGAAGCGTATGCCGCGTCCAAGGGCGGGATCGTCTCGATGACCCTGCCCCTGGCACGTGATCTGGCCCAGTACGGCGTGCGGGTGACCACGATCGCACCGGGCCTGTTCCTCACGCCACTGCTGGCCGAACTGCCGCAAGCGGTGCAGGACTCACTGGCCGCGAGCATTCCGTTTCCCAAGCGGCTCGGCAAGCCGGAGGAATTTGCGCACCTCGCCGCGAGCATCGTCGAGAACGGCTGCCTGAATGGCGAGGTCATCCGCCTCGATGGCGCGCTTCGCATGGCGCCGCGTTGAATCGTCGAAGGAGACGCTGGCCATGGACATCGACAAGCTGATCGCCATCGACACCCACACGCACCTGGAGGTGTCGTGTTGGAACCCCTTCGACAGCTACGGCGAGGAGTACGACCGCGCGGCCGACAAGTACTTCAGGTCGAGCAAGCGTCCGACGATGGCCGAGTCGCTCGCGTTCTATCGCGAGAAGAAGATCGGCTTCGTGATGTTCACGGTTGACGCCGAAACGAAGATGGGCCGGCGCCGAATCCCGAATGAGGAAATCGCCGAGGCCGCGATGGCCAACTCGGACATCATGATCGCGTTCGGCAGCATCGACCCGCACAAGGGAAAGATGGGCGCGCGCGAGGCACGCAAGCTGATCGAGGAACACGGCGTCAAGGGCTTCAAGTTCCACCCGACCATGCAGGGCTTCGAACCCTACGACAAGATGGCCTGGCCCATCTATGAAGTGATCGCCGAGTACAAGCTGCCGGCCATCTTTCACAGCGGCCACTCGGGGATAGGCAGCGGGATGCGCTGTGGTGGCGGGCTGCGGTTGCAGAGCTCGAACCCGATGCTGCTCGAGGACGTCGCGATCGATTTCCCGGACATCCAGATCGTCGTCGCACACCCGAGCTGGCCGTGGCAGGACGAGGCGATTTCGTTGGCCATGCACAAGCCCAACATCTGGATCGACCTGTCGGGCTGGAGCCCGAAATACTTCCCGCCGCAGCTGGTCCACTACGCGAACACGCTGCTGAAGGACCGCATCCTGTTCGGCAGCGACTTCCCGTTGATCATGCCGGACCGGTGGCTGAAGGACTTCGCCGAGGCGGGCTTCAAGGACGAGGTCCATCCGCTGATCCTCAAAGACAACGCAAAGCGGCTGTTGAAGCTCGGCACTTGCGCCTGACAGCCGTTTCGGGAGCCGTAGAACAAGCCTCGACCCCCCCATTCGAGAGTCCGATGGCTTGGAAAGTGAACGTCACACTAAGTTACAATTGACCATAACAGAGGGGGGAGACATGGTCAATGGCTTGGGATGGTTCATCGTGGGCGCTGCGGCGACGGCCGCCGCGGCTTGGGTCGTCGCCCTCGTGCGGGCGCGATTTCGGGCGGCCAGCGTGCGCCGCCGCCACGTCGCCTTCGCGGAGCGTTTCAAGCAGAGCGGTTTCGCTGAAAATCCGGCATGGAAAGACCTGGACACCCTGCCGATGCCGTCGCCCCCTCCCGCCTGAGGATTCCCGACATTCCGGATCTGTCCCCGAGCGAATCCGTGGTGCCGCCCCTGGCCGAAGTCATCGAGCAGCGACTCACCGATCTCGAGATCAAGGCCAGCTTCGCGGAAGACCTGGTCGACGAATTGAACCGCCTGGTGGCGCGTCAACAAGATCAGCTCGACCGCCTGCGCAGGGAACTCGCGGAGCTGCGCAGCCAGACCCCCGCACTCGACACCGCGGCGCCCCGCGACCTGCGAGCCGAGCTGCCGCCACACTATTGAATCCCAGCGCCTCATTGACCGCTCCCGGAGATCCCCCATGACCCCACGTTCGACCATCCGACTGCTGGTCCTCGCCTTCGCTGCCTGCACGTCCCTGGCCTCGCAAGCCCAGATGAAGGTCGGCGTGCTCGCTTCGGCCACTGGGCCCACCGCCGCGGTCGGTATCCCGCAGAAGAACAGCGCCGCGCTGTTGCCCAAGCAGATCGCGGGCATCGACATCGAGTACACGGTGCTGGACGATGCGTCCGACTCGACCCAGACGGTGGCGCTGCTGAAAAAACTGTTGACCGAGCAGAAGGTCGACGTCGTCATCGGCCCCTCCGGTTCGCCCAATTCGATGGCCGCGCTGCAGTTCGTCGCCGAGGCCAGGACGCCGATGCTGGCACCGGTCGGCACGACGGCGGTGGTGCTGCCGATGAACGAGCAAAAGCGCTGGGTCTTCAAGACCACCCAGAACGACAGCCTGATCTGCGACGCGCTGGTCGGGGACATGGTCCGCCGGGGCGTGAAATCGTTGGGCTACATCGGTTTCAACGATGCGTACGGCGAATCCTGGCATGCGGTCTTGCTGCCGATGATCGAGCGTGCCGGCATCAAGCTGCTGGCCGACGAACGCTTTGCGCGTACGGATCAGAGCGTCGTCGGGCAAGTCACCAAGATCGTCGCCGCCCATCCCGACGCGGTGCTCATCGGGGCCGCCGGCAGCCCGACCGTGCTGCCGCACACCACGCTGGTCGAACGGGGCTACCCAGGACGCATCTACCAGACCCACGGCGCCGCCACCCCCGATTTCGTCCGGCTCGGCGGCAAGGCGGTCGATGGCGCGATCATGGCAGCGAGCCTGATGCTGGTCCTGGACCAGGTCCCCGACAGCAACCCGTCGAAGCGGGTGGCGCTCGACTACATCGCCGCGTACGAGAAGCTTTATGGCAGCAAGCCGGCGACCTTCGGTGCGAACGTGTACGACGCCGGCCTGCTGTTGCAGCGGGCGGTCCCGGAGGCGCTCAAGAAGGGCCCGCCGGGCACGGAAGCGTTTCGGGTCGCGTTGCGCGACGCGCTCGAAAGCACGCGCGAGCTCGTCGGTACCCAGGGCGTCTACAACATGAGCGCGCAAGACCACTCGGGCTTCGACGCCCGCGGGCGCGAGCTGATGCAGTTGCAAAACGGGGCCTGGCGCCTGCTGCGGGACTAGGCGGCTCAGGATGGACGGGCAGGTCAGCCGTGCAGCCGGCTGCTCCGAGGCACGCTGGCGAGCAGGAATTCCATCTGGTCGGCCAGGATCTTGCGACCCCTCAGGATCATGTCTTCGTGCAGGCTGGGTACGTAGGGCAGGTACATCAACGACATGCTCAACTCTTCCGGCAGTCGATTGCCCTTGCGGCCGTTACAGGGCCGGCAGGCGGTGATGCAGTTCATCCAGGTGTCGTGCCCGCCGCGAGAGGTGGGCACGATGTGCTCGCGGGTCAGATCCTCGAAGCGAAAGCGGTGCCCGCAGTAAGCGCAAACGCCGCGGTCGCGAGCGAACAGCTTCGGGTTGGAGAGCGCGGGCGTCTGGCGCCAGGCCCGGCTCGGGACCGAGCCCTTGACCGCGATGATGGGATGCACCTCGATGCGGGACTGCTGGCCGGTGCGCCGTTGCATCCCGCCGCGCAAAACGAAGAAAGCGTCTCCCAGCGTCCAGGCGATGCCTTCGCTCGCATAGATCACGGCCGCTTCCTTCGCGGAGATCCAGGCCTGCGGCCGACCGGATACGTCGAGTTGCAGTACTTCCATGAGGCTTCGAGCGTAATGCATCCAGGTGCATTCCCGCAAGACAGCGCGATGACCCCTGGATGCGGTGACGCCGACGTTCGAAGCGGCAGCCGCGGTCAAGCGGGGTAGAGGCCCCGCTCGCGGGCCATCAACCGCGTCAGGCCGAGCAATGCGCCGGTGTGAGGCATGGGAACGCCGAGTCGGCTGCCGATGTCGTGGACCGCGCCGACCAGCGCATCGATTTCGAGCGGCCGGCCCGCCAGCGAATCCTGCAGCATCGAGGTCTTGAATCCGCCGAGCTGGCGCGCGACCGCCATGCGTTCCTCGCCGGACTGGTCGATCCGGCAACCGATGAGGGCGCCGACCCGGGCCGCTTCCTGCATGGTGTCGAGCATGAACGCCAGGACCAGCGGGTCGTCGATGATGTGGTGGCTTTCGGCCCCGGTCAGCGCCGACACCGGGTTCATCGTCATGTTGCCCCAAAGTTTGTACCAGATGTCCTGGCGGATGTCGGGGCTGGCTTCGCCGTTGAATCCGGCCGCGCAGAGGAGCGCGACGATCTCGTCGACCCGCCCGGAACTCCCGCCGCGCGGCTCGCCGACGATGAATCGATCACCGAAGCCGTGCCTGACCCGTCCCGGCTCGGGGCTCGAGCAGGTGAGGTGGACCACGCAAGCCAAGACCCGATCGAGCGGCAGGGCGGCCTCGATGCGACCGCCCGGGTCGACGCGGGACAGCCGGCGGTCGGCGATCCGCACGCTGTCGGGGGCGGTCTGCAAGAACCACCACGGCACGCCGTTCATGGCGGGCAGCACGATCGTGGCGGGCCCGAGCAGGGGCTGCATCGAGGCGGCGGCGGCCGTCAGGGCCGGCCCCTTGACTGCGGCGATCACGAGATCTTGCGGTCCCAGGGCGGCAGCGTCCTCATGGGCGTCGATCGCCACCGAGGTCTCGGCCCCGCTCCAGTGCAGCCGCAGCCCCCGCTCACGAACCGCCGCGAGGGTCGCTCCCCGCGCCAGGGCGCTCACCCGATGACCGGCGCTGGCCAGTCGCCCCGCCAGCAGGCCGCCGACGGCCCCCAATCCCACCACTGCGATTTTCATCTGATTGCCTCGATCATCGATGCTCGTACCGACTCGCTCGGATGGTAGCGACGGCGCGTGGTCGTCCCCCTCGCGAAAATATTCGCAGATTGCGACACGGAGTGTCCCCGCGGCCCCCGTTTTGTCTGCAAAATAGCACGATCGTTCGTTTTTGCTGCCAGCCGTGCTGGCCGACGCCTGTGGCCGATTCCAACTCCTTTCTCGATGAAGCCCGGCGCGACAGCGCCCTGGCGGATGCGAACCCGTCCAAGCCCTTGATGAAAGGGCGCCAGACCCGCGCGGCCATTTTGGATGCCGCGCTCGCCCTGGCGTCCCAGATGGGACTCGAAGGGCTCTCGATCGGCGCGCTCGCCGAGGTGTCGCAGATGAGCAAGTCGGGCGTCTTCGCCCACTTCGGCTCGCGCGAAGAGCTGCAGATTTCCGTGGTGCGCGAATACCATGCCAAGTTCGAGCAGGAGGTCTTCCAGCCGGCCCTGCAGCAGCCCCGCGGCCTGCCGCGCTTGCGCGCGCTCTACGACCGCTGGATCTTGCGGGTCTCGGTCGAGATCGACGCCGGCTGCATCTACATCAGTGGCGCGGTCGAGTTCGACGATCGGCCCGGCCCGGTGCGCGATGCCCTGGTGGACATGGTGCAGACCTGGCATGCCGCGCTCGAGCGCGCGATCCGCATGGCCATCGCCGAAGGCCACCTGTGCCGGCAGACCGATCCCCAGCAGATGCTCTTCGAGATCCACGGCCTGATCCTGGCGCTCCATCACGACGCCCGCTTCCTGCGTCGGCCCGGGGCCGTGGAACGGGCTCGGGCCGGTTTCGACAACGTGCTGTCGCGCCATCTGGCCGATGCCGCCACTTCCTCTCATTCGACCGCTCGCGGCGAGCGCGCCTAGAGCGCTCGCATCGACCCTTACTTCCAGGAGAATTCCGATGCCCCAATACACGCCCCCGCTGCGCGACATGCAATTCGTGATGCACGAGGTGCTGCATGTCGTCGACGAGTTGAAAGCGCTGCCGGCCCACGCCGACATCGACATCGACACCATCAACGCGGTGCTGGAAGAAGGTGGCAAGTTCGCCGCCACGGTGGTCGCCCCGCTCAACCTGAGCGGCGACGAAGAAGGTTGCGTGCTCGACCGAGCGACCCACGAGGTGAAGGCGCCGCGAGGCTTCAAGGAGGCCTATGCGCAATACGTCGACGGGGGCTGGCCAGCGCTGAGCTGCGAGCCCGAATTCGGCGGCCAGGGCCTGCCTCATCTGGTCAACCAGTGCCTCTATGAGATGCTCAACTCGGCCAACCAGGCCTGGACCATGTACCCCGGGCTCTCGCACGGCGCCTACGAAGCGCTCATGGCCCACGGCTCCGACGAGCAGAAGAAGACCTACCTGCCCAAGCTCACCAGCGGCCACTGGACCGGCACCATGTGCCTGACCGAATCGCATTGCGGGACCGACCTCGGCATGCTGCGCACGAAGGCCGAGCCGCAGCCCGACGGCACCTACAAGCTCACCGGCAACAAGATCTTCATCTCGGCCGGGGAGCACGATCTGGCCGAGAACATCATCCACCTGGTGCTGGCGCGGCTTCCCGACGCACCGGCCGGTTCCAAGGGCATTTCGCTTTTCGTCGTGCCCAAGTACCTGGTCACGGCGGACGGCGCGCTCGGCGCACGCAACCCGGTGTTTTGCGGCGGGCTCGAACACAAGATGGGCATCCACGGCAATGCCACGGCGCAGATCAACCTCGACGGGGCGGTGGGCACCCTGGTGGGGCAGCCCCACAAGGGACTGGCGGCCATGTTCGTGATGATGAATGCGGCCCGCCTGGGTGTCGGCATGCAGGCGCTCGGACTGACCGAGGTCGCCTACCAGAACGCGGTCGCCTACGCGCGCGACCGGATCCAGATGCGCTCGCTGTCGGGCCCCAAGGCGCCGGACCGGCCGGCCGACCCGATCATCGTCCACCCGGATGTGCGCAAGATGCTGCTGACCGCGCGTGCCTATGCCGAAGGCGCCCGAGCGTTCGTCATGTGGACCACGCTGCAGCTCGACAAGGAGCTCGCCAGCACCGACCCGGCCGTGCAGGCCGAGGCGGCCGACCTGGTGGCGCTCGTCACCCCAATCGTCAAGGCCTTCCTGACCGACAACGCCTGGACTGCCACGTCGGCCTGCATGCAGGTCTTCGGGGGCCACGGCTACATCCGCGAGTGGGGCATGGAGCAGTTCGTGCGGGACGCGCGCATCAACATGATCTACGAGGGCACCAACACGATCCAGTCGCTCGACCTGCTCGGCCGCAAGGTGCTGGGCGACAACGGCGCCAAGTTGAAGAAATTCGGCAAGATGGTGGCTCGCTTCGTCGAGGAGGAGGGCACCGACGAGGCGATGCAGGAATTCATCAACCCGCTGGCCGACCTGGGCGAGAAAGTCACGAAGCTCACGACCGAGCTCGGCATGAAGGCCTTCAAGAGCCCCGACGAGGTCGGCGCCGCGGCGGTCGACTACCTGCGGATCTGCGGCCACCTCGTCTTCGCTTACTTCTGGGCGCGCATGGCCAAGGTGGCGCTGACGCAGGTCGAGGGCGGCGACCCCTTCTACAAGGCCAAGCTGACCACCGCGCGCTTTTATTTCGCCAAGCTGATGCCCGAGACCGCGAGCCTGATACGCACGGCGCGTGCCGGCTCGGCGACGCTGATGGAAATGGACGAAGCGCTGTTTTGACCGCCTCACCGAAAGATATCGTCATGAACCGATTCACTGTCCGCCAGGTCGCCGTGCTCGGTGCCGGTGTCATGGGTGCGCAGATCGCCGCCCACCTCGTCAACTGCAAGATCCCCGTGATTCTTTTCGACCTGCCCGCCAGGGAGGGCCCGAAAAACGGCATCGTCGCCAAAGCGGTCGAAGGCCTGAAAAAGCTCAAGCCCGCCCCCCTGGGCCTGGCCGACGACGCGGCGCTGATCCAGCAGGCCAACTACGAGGAGCACCTCGGGCGGCTGGCCGAATGCGACCTGGTGATCGAAGCGATCGCCGAGCGCATGGACTGGAAGCTCGACCTCTACACCCGCATCGCGCCGGCGTTGGCGCCGCATGCGATCGTCGCGAGCAACACCTCGGGCCTTTCGATCACGAGGCTGTCGGAAGCCCTACCTGAGGCGATCAAGCCGCGTTTTTGCGGCATCCATTTCTTCAACCCGCCGCGCTACATGGCGCTGGTCGAACTCATCGACACGCCGACCACCGACGACGCGGTGCTCGACCAGCTCGAAGCCTTCGTCACCACCGCCCTGGGCAAGAGCGTGGTGCGCGCCCAGGACACGCCCAACTTCATCGCCAACCGGGTCGGCATCGCCGGCATGCTCGCGACGATGAAGGAAGCCGAGGCCTTCGGGCTGACCTACGACGTGGTCGACGACCTGACCGGCAAGAAGCTCGGTCGGGCCTCCAGCGGTACGTTCCGAACCGCGGACGTGGTGGGCCTGGACACGATGTCGCACGTCATCAAGACCCTCCAGGACAATTTGAAGGAGGATCCGTTCTTCGCCAGCTACGCCACGCCGCAGGTGCTCGCGACGCTGATCGAGCGCGGGTCGCTCGGTCAAAAGAGCGGCGCGGGCTTCTACAAGAAAGTCGGCCGCGACATCCTGCGCCTCGACCCGGTCAGTCTCGAGTACGTCGCCGGCGGCGGCAAGGCCGACGACATCGTCGCTCGCATCCTGAAGAAGCCGCCCGCGGAGCGCCTGAGGTTGCTGCGCGAGTCGAAGAACCCGCAAGCGCAGTTCCTCTGGGCGGTCTTGCGCGACGCCTTCCACTACGCGGCGGTGCACCTGGGTGACATCGCCGAGAGCGCCCGCGACGTCGATTTCGCGATGCGTTGGGGCTTCGGCGTGCAGCAGGGGCCCTTCGAGCTCTGGCAGGCCGCCGGTTGGGGACAAGTTGCCACCTGGATCCAGGAGGACATCGACGCCGGCAAGGCGCTCAGCCACGCCCCCTTGCCCGCCTGGGTGTTCGACGGCGCGGTCGCGCGCCAGGGCGGGGTGCACGCCCCGGAGGGCTCGTGGAGTGCCGCGCACGCACGTTGGGTGGCGCCCAGCACGCTGCCGGTCTACGAGAGGCAACTGTTTCGCGAAGCGGTCGGCGGGGCAGGCGCGGTGTCCCCGCTGTCCGCCGGCACCGAAGTGTTCAAGAACGACGAGGTCCGCGTCTGGACCCTGGACGGCGAGGTCCTGATCGCCACCATCACCGCCAAGCTGCACCTGATCAGTCCGCTGGTGACCGAGGGCCTGGTGAAGGCGGTCGAACTGGCCGAGGCGCGTTACCAGGGCCTGGTCATCTGGTCGCCCGACGACGTCTTCTCCGCCGGTGCCAACCTCGAAGCGCTGATGCCGGTCTTCATGAAGTCCGGCGGCAAGGGCATCTTGCCCGAGGAGAAGAAGCTGCAAGACGCCATGCTGCGCATCCGCTACGCCTCGGTTCCGGTGGTCTCCGCGATCCGCGGCATGGCGCTCGGCGGTGGCTGCGAATTGGCGGTCTATTCGGCGCGCCGGGTCGCGACGCTGGAGAGCTACATGGGCCTGGTGGAAGTCGGCGTCGGTCTGATTCCGGGAGGGGGTGGACTGACCTATATCGCGCGCCGTGCGGCCGAGATGGCGAGCGCCGGAAATGCCAACGCCGACATCTTCAAGTTCCTCGCGGACGGCTTCTCCAACGCGGCCATGGCCAAGGTCGGCAGCAGCGCGATCGAATCGCGCAAGCTGGGCTATCTGCTGTGGAGCGACGTGATCGTGCCGCACAAGGACGAGTTGCTGCACGTCGCGATCTCGCAAGCCAAGGCCCTCTGCCAGTCCGGGTACCGGGCGCCGGCGAAAGTGCCGTTCCAGGTGGCCGGTCGCAACGCGATCGCGACCATCCGGGCGCAGCTGGTCAACATGCGAGATGGGGGCTTTGTCAGCGCGCACGACTTCCACGTGTCGTCGCTTATCGCAGAAGTGGTTTGCGGCGGTGACGTCGACGCGGGGTCGTGGGTGACCGAAGAGTATGTGATGGGCCTCGAACGCAAGCACTTCTGCGGCTTGCTGGATCATCCCAAGTCCCAGGAGCGGATCCTGGGAATGTTGCAGACGGGCAAGCCGGTCCGCAACTGAACACGCCAAGGACTCACACCATGACCAAGCAAATCCAGGACGCGTACATCGTCGCGGCGACCCGGACCCCGATCGGCCGATCCGGGCGCGGCTATTTCAAGACCATGCGTCCCGACGACCTGCTGGTCGCGGCGATCAGGAGTGCGCTGCGCCAGGCCCCGAGCCTCGACCCGGCCGCCATCGAGGACGCGATCATCGGCTGCTCCTTCCCCGAGGGCGAGCAGGGCATGAACATGGCACGCATCGCGGTCGGCCTGTGCGGCTTTCCCAAGCCGGTCGGGGGCGTCACCGTGAACCGTTTCTGCGCCTCCGGCGTCACCGCGATCCAGATGGCCGCCGACCGCATTCGTGTCGGCGAAGCCGACGTCCTGATCGCCGGGGGCGCCGAGTCGATGAGCCTGGTGCCCATGGGGGGCAACAAGCCGTCGTTCAATCCGGCGGTATTCGCCCATTACGAGAACGTCGGGATCGCCTACGGCATGGGACTGACCGCGGAAAAAGTGGCGACGCAATGGAAGGTGAGCCGCGCGGCCCAGGACGCGTTCGCGCTCGAATCGCATCATCGCGCCCTGAAGGCCCAGGCCGAAGGCGAGTTCAGCGACGAGATCACTCCGATCGAGGTCTTGAGCCGCACCCCGGACCTGGCCCTGGGCGAGGCCGCCTGCCAGGCCCGCACCGTCTCGCTCGACGAGGGCCCGCGGCCGGACACCTCGCTCGAGGGGCTGGCCAAGTTGCGTCCGGTCTTTGCCGCCACGGGCAGCGTCACCGCGGGCAACAGCTCGCAGACCAGCGACGGCGCGGGGGCGCTGATACTGGCAAGCGAGAAAGCGGTCCGGCAGTTCGGCCTGACGCCGCTGGCGCGCTTCGTCAGCTTCGCCGCCAGGGGCGTCCCACCCGAGATCATGGGCATCGGCCCGATCGAGGCGATTCCCGCGGCGCTGCGTTACGCCGGCCTGCAGCTTGCCGACATCGACTGGATCGAGTTGAACGAGGCCTTCGCCGCGCAGTCGCTCGCCGTGATCCAGAGCCTCGGCCTCGACCCCGTCAAGGTCAACCCCATGGGCGGCGCGATCGCGCTCGGCCACCCGTTGGGCGCCACCGGAGCGATCCGCGCGGCGACTGTCGTGCATGCGCTGCGTCGTCATGGAAAGAAGTACGGCATGGTGACGATGTGCGTCGGCACGGGGCAGGGCGCGGCCGCCATTTTCGAGCGCGTGTGACGATCGTTTCTTTCCACTCAGAGGAGTTCAGATGAGCATCAAGACCGCCATTCACGAGGGCGTCGCGACGATCGAGATCGCCCGACCGGAGAAAAAGAACGCCATCACCGCGGCCATGTATGCCGAGATGGCCTCGGTGATCGACGCCGCCAAGGCGGACCCCGCGGTCCGTGCAGTGCTGATCACGGGCCAGCCCGGCATCTTCACCTCCGGCAACGACATCGAAGACTTCATGCAGCGTCCGCCCGGCAGCACCCAGTCGCCTGCGTTCGTGTTCATGAAGGCCCTGATGGCGTGCGACAAGCCAGTGGTCGCTGCGGTGACGGGCGCGGCCATCGGCATCGGCACGACGATGCTGCTGCACTGCGATTTCGTCTATGTCTCGGACGAGGCGCGCCTGGCGATGCCGTTCGTCAGCCTCGGTCTGGTTCCCGAGTTCGCGTCGAGCTTGATCGTGCCGCAGTTGATGGGCAACGTGCGGGCCGCCGAGAAGTTGCTGCTCGGCGATCCCTTCACGGGCGCCGAAGCGGTCGAGTGCGGCATCGCCAATGCCGTGTTGCCGGCCGCCGAGGTCGTCAAGCACGCCCGACGCATCGCCGAGCGCTTCAACGCTTTGCCGCCGGGTGCCGTGCGCGACAGCAAGCGCCTGATGCGCAGCGCCCGCGCCGCGCTCCTCCTGCAAACCGTCGACGCCGAAGCCGAGATTTTCGGCCAGCGGCTGCGCAGTCCCGAGGCGCAAGAGGCCTTCAGTGCGTTCTTCCAAAAGCGCAAGCCGGACTTCTCGAAGTTTTGAGCGGATTTCTTTTCGACGCCTGCGCCGACGGCGCGACCGGGTGTCGGACGTCGCCGACGGCCCAGGCGTGCGTGGCTGCGTGCGCCTGCCGAAATGGCTGGAAAGGCGTGCGACCCGTGCGCCCCGCGCTGGAGGAGTCTGTTAGGGTTACCCGTTGATGACATCACACCCACCCCCTCTTCTGCCCCCGACTGCCGCCTTGTTCCTGGATTTCGACGGCACCCTGGTCCCCCTGGCCCCACGACCCCAGGACGTGGTGGTTCCGTCCTGGGTGGTGCCCCGGCTGGGCGCCCTGACGACGCGACTCGGTGGCGCCCTCGCGATCGTCAGCGGCCGGCCGTTGGCGCAGCTCGATCACTATTTGGCGCCGCTGGTGCTCCCGGCCGCCGGCTCGCACGGCGCCGAGTGGCGTGACAGCGCCGGGCGCGTCGAGCGTCACGACACGCCGCCGCCGGCGAGCGTGCTCGAGGCGGCGCGTCGACTGACCCAGCACGACGGCTTGATCCTCGAAACCAAACCCGGCGGCTTCGCGCTTCACTATCGGGCGCGTCCGGAGCTGGAGTCGATTTGCCGTGAAACCCTCGGCGCGGCGTTGGCGGCCGCCCCGGGCGCCGCCTCGGCGTGGGCGTGGCTGCATGGACACTTCGTCTTCGAACTGCGACAGCGCGGCATCACCAAGGGGGTCGCGGTACGCCGTCTGCTCGGACAAGCGGCGTTCGCGGGCCGCTTGCCGGTGTTCGTGGGCGACGACCAGACCGACGAGGACGGCATCGAAGCCGTGCAAGCCGCCGGCGGCTTCGGCGTGCGCGTGGGCGGGGGCGCGTCGCAGGCCCGCTACGAGCTCCATGACGTCGCCGCGGTGGGGGCCTGGCTGGCGAATGCCGGCCCCGCTCCGGCGCAGGTGGGCGCTTGATGGCCAAGGGCCGACTGGTCGTCGTCTCCAACCGCGTCAGCGACCCGCGCAAGGCCGCTGCCGGCGGTCTGGCGGTCGCGCTCGGCGACGCGCTGGCGCAAAGCGGCGGGATGTGGTTCGGGTGGAGCGGCAAGATCGTCGAAGGCGGCGCACCCGGCGAGGGCGAATTGCAGCAGCAGCGCGCGGGTGCCGTGCGGCTGGTGACGATCGACCTGTCCCGGACCGATCATGATGCCTACTACACGGGCTACTCCAACCAGGCCCTCTGGCCGGCGCTGCACTACCGTCTCGACCTGGCCGATTTCGGTGCCGGATTCTTCGCCGGCTACCAGCGCGTCAACCGCCTCTTCGCCCGCAAGCTCGCGACCCTGCTGGAGCCGGACGACGTGATCTGGGTCCACGACTACCACTTGATTCCCCTGGCGGCCGAACTGCGCGCGCTCGGATGCCGGCAGCGGATCGGTTTTTTCTTGCACATCCCGCTGCCGCCTCCGCCCATCCTCGCGGCCATCCCGGGGCACGAGTGGCTGATGAGGTCGTTCTTCGCCTACGACCTGGTGGGCCTGCAAACCCAGGCCGACGCGGACCACTTCGGCCGCTTCGTCCTCGAAGAGGCCCATGCCACCGCCTTGGGCGAGGGCGGCTACGAGGCCTTCGGCCGGCGCGTGGTGGCGCGCGCCTTCCCGATCGGGATCGATGTGGACGAATTCCAGCGCCTGGCCGACAGCACCGAGTCGCGCGAGACCGAGGCCATGCTGCGCGACCAGTACAGCAAGCGCCGGCTGCTCGTGGGCGTGGACCGCCTTGACTATTCGAAGGGTTTGCCGCGACGTTTCAAGGCCTTTCGGGAACTGCTCGAGAACTATCCCGAAAACCGCAACAGCGCCACCTTGATCCAGATCGCTTCGCCGACCCGGGAGAGCGTCGACGCCTACTCGGATCTGCGCCACGACCTGGAGAGCCTGGCGGGGGAGATCAACGGCGACTACGGCGAGCTCGACTGGATGCCGATCCGGTACCTGCATCGCGTCTGGGCGCGCCGCCGCCTGCCGGCGTTGTACCGCCGCGCGCGCGTGGCGCTGGTGACGCCGCTGCGCGACGGCATGAATTTGGTGGCCAAGGAGTACGTGGCCATGCAGGACGAAGCCGATCCGGGCGTCCTCGTGCTGTCGCGTTTCGCCGGCGCCGCCGAGATGATGCGCGAGGCGATTTTGGTCAACCCCTACGACATACCGGCGACGGCGCAGGCGATCCAGCGCGCGCTTCAGATGTCCTTGGCCGAACGCCGCGAGCGCCACGCTGCGTTGCTGCGCCAGATTCGCACGCATGACGTGCATCGCTGGCGGGAAGAGTTCCTGGCTGCGCTCTCGGCGGTCGAGCCGCGGGTGCGTGACGACGGGTGAGGGGCGTCGGTCAGGAGGCGCGTCGCGCGGCGTTGCCCTTGTCCGCCTGGATCACGCGGCGCGAGAACTCTTCCCTGGATACCCCGAGCACCTCACACAGCCGCTCGGCGATCTGGCGGGCGTGCCACTCGGTGATCTTGCGGGCGCGCCCGCTCTCGCTCTCCCAGACGGCGTAGTCACGCAGCAAGGAAACCGACCAGGCGAAGTTGCGCTCGATGTCGGCGCGGCGCAAAAACTCGCGGTGCAGGTCCTCGTCCGGGACGGCGCGCAGATCGATGTTCATCATGAGGTCTGGCAGGGTTACTGTTCCATCCGGCGGCGGCGCTGCTCGTCGTAGCGGCGCGACTCGACACACTCGGGGTGCGCTTGCAGTGCGGGCGTCTGGCATTGGCGGCTGACGCACATCGCCAGGGCCAGGAAATTCATGTCGCCGCACAGTTGCTTGGGTCCTTTGACCGGCGCTGCGACGGTGATTTGTTCGGCCGCCGGCAAGGTCGCACGCGGCGGGGCGAGCCGCTCCGGGACGGGGGCGGGCAGCGGCTTGATCGTGCGCGCGTCGACGGGGTTGCGCGGCGTGGCGCGGGGCACCTCGCGT
>JALYHO010000306.1 GCA_030776545.1 Pseudomonadota bacterium
GGTCGGAGGGTGGCCCCGCGGCACCGACCGCGACCGTCGCGGCGCTCCTCCCCGCCCCTGACCTGGGGTCGCTCGCGGGCCGCTTCGACCGCCCGGTCGTGCGATTCACGGTCGCGGGCGTGGACACGGCGCTGCGGATCCAGATCGCCGCCGATCCGGCCTTCGACCAGATCGTCAGCGATCAACGGGTCGCCGTGGGGGCCGAGGTGCGAATCGCCGGACTCGGCGATGCCACCTGGTACCTGCGCGCCCGACGCATCGGGGCGCAAGGCATCGAAGGGCTGGACACCGTCCGGCCACTTGTCCTGAGTGCTCGGCCCGAACCGCCGGCCTACCTGCGGCCGCGCGGGTACGCGACCCAAGGGGTCGGCGACATCGACTTCGCATGGGCTCCGAACGTGGACGCGCCCCGGACCCAGATACAAGTCGCCACCGACCCGGGATTCGAGCACATCGTCATCGACCGTGACGCGCTCGACGCTGCCAGCCTGCGGGCCGTCCTCGGCACCCCCGGCACCTACCATTGGCGGTTGGCGAGCGTGCGCCCGGACGGCAGCCACGGTCCGTTCGGCGATCCCCAGACGTTCACGCTGCGTCCCGCGCCGCCATCGCCCACCGCCTCGCGTTCCGCCGACGGCGGTCTGGTGTTCAACTGGGGGAGCCGGCCCGGCGTTCACTACCAGGTGGAATTCGCCCGCGACACGGCGTTCGCCGACGTGGTGGGCAGGGGCGAGGTGGACGGCAGCCAGTGGACCTCCCCGCCGGTCGCCGGCGGACGCTACTACTTCCGCTACCGCAGCCTGGAGCCCGACGGCTTTGTCACGCCGTTCAGCGAAACGGTCCAGGTCGACATCCCGCACGATTGGTCGGGGGTCGGGGTTCTCGTGCCGGTGCTGCTGTTCCTGTTGTGAAACATGAGGTTGTCGACAGGACGTCGCAACCCGTCGGGCCGCTTGAAGCGCATGCCCGCGCTGATCCCGACTCACCCCGAACGGCCGCGTATCCCCCGCACGGCGAATAACGCCCCGCTCATTTCATCAACTGGTTGTACCGCTCCGCATCGAACTGCGCCGTCGTGGCAGCATCGGCAGGCACGCAGTTCGGCGTCGGCAATTCGATCGAGCGTGACGACAGTTTCTCGATCGCATGCCAGAGCATGGCGATCTGGTGCTCGTGGCCGGACGCGTTGTCGATCAGGCCTTTCATGGCGTGGGCCAGCGGATCGTCCCCCTGCGTGATGCCGTAGGCCGAAAATCCCATCTTGGCGGCGGCGGCTTCGCGGGCGGCGTCGACTTCCTTGTGGAGCACCCGGGCGGGGTTGCCAACTGCCGTCGCGCCTGGGGGCACCGCCTTCAAGACGACCGCGTTGGAGCCGACGCGGGCACCGTCGCCGACGGTGAACCCGCCCAAGACCTGGGAATTCGCACCCACGATCACTCCGCGGCCGAGCGTGGGGTGGCGCTTGGCGCCCTTTTCGAGCGAGGTTCCCCCCAGGGTCACGCCCTGGTAGATCGTGCAATCGTCGCCGATTTCGGCCGTCTCGCCGATGACCACCCCCATGCCGTGATCGATGAAGACACGCCGGCCGATGGTGGCGCCCGGATGGATCTCGATTCCGGTCAGGAACCGGCCCAGGAGCGATGTGAAACGCGCCAGCCAATGCCAGCCCCGCGCGCGAAACTCATGCGCCCGCCTGTGCACGATCAGGGCGTGCAGCCCGGGATAGCAAGTGAGAACCTCCCACGCACTGCGGGCTGCCGGGTCGCGTTCGAGGATGCAGGCGATGTCTTCGCGCAGCCGCTGGAACATGGGAGCGTCCAAGGAGTGGCAGGGCCTGGCAGTTTAGCTGTTGGGCGCCGCGGCCGCTGGCGCCAGCTAGCGGCGGGCCTTGTCGACCGCCCGGGCGATGCCGCGCAGGATGTGCACTTCTTCTTCGGTCGGCTGGGCCCGGTTCAGAAGCCGGCGCAGGCGCGGCAGCAGCTTGCGCGGAACCGTCGGGTCGAGGAATTCGATCCCGACCAGTGTCTGCTGCCAATGCGCGAGCAGCCCCTCCAGAGCCGTGGCGTCGGCCCGGCGCGGCTCCGCAGCGCGCGGCTGGACCGCAAAGCCACCGAGCGCCTGACGCCAGTCGTAGGCCAGCAGCTGGACCGCCTGCGCCAGGTTGAGCGAACCATAGGCGGGATGGGTGGGGATGCTGACGCAGGCATGACACCGGTACACATCGTCGTTGCTCAAGCCGAAACGCTCGGAACCGAACACCAGCGCCACCCGGTGCCGGGTCGACGCGAGCTCGCCGAAGTGTTCCCGCGGCGCCTGGGTCGGGGGACCGAAATCGCGCGGCGTCATCGCGGTCGCGCAGGCCCAGGTGATGCCGTCGAGGGCCTGGGCCAGGCTCGGAACCACCCGCGCGTGGGCGAGCAAGTCGTCGGCGCCGCTCGCCAAGGCGCGTGCCTCGGGATGGCCGAGCACGTCAGGCAAGCGCGGCGCGACCAGCACCAGGTCGGCGAAGCCCATCACCTTCATGGCCCGCGCGGCGGCGCCGACGTTGCCGGGGTGGCTGGTACCGACGAGCACGAAGCGGGTGGGATCGGACGGCACGTTAGAAAATCCGGAACGCCGCGGGCGGGGCCAGGGAGAGCTCGGCGGGCAGGGCCGAGGGCGGCGGCTAAAATGCGATTATTCCGCAGCGGGCGCTTTCGCTGCGCGCTCTTTCATCCCGCCAGCCCGATCCACCGCCCGAACCAGGTCTCCCATGTCACTCGCCCTGCACCCCATGCTCAACACCGCGATCAAGGCGGCGCGCACTGCGGGCTCGGTCATCAACCGGGCCTCGCTGGATCTCGACCTGTTGAAGGTGACCACGAAGTCGGCCAATGATTTCGTCACCGAAGTGGATCACAAGGCCGAGGAAGTGATCATCGACACCCTCCTCGGCGCCTACCCCGGCCACGGCATCCTGGCGGAAGAGTCGGGGCGTGCACATGGCGCCAAGGACAGCGAGCATGTCTGGATCATCGATCCGCTCGACGGCACCACCAACTTCATCCACGGCTTTCCGGTCTACTCGGTCTCGATCGCGCTGGCGGTCCGCGGCCAGGTCCAGCAGGCGGTCGTCTACGACCCGACCCGCAACGACCTGTTCTACGCGTCGAAGGGGCGGGGTGCCTTCCTGAACGACCGGCGGCTGCGGGTCTCCAAGCGGGTCCGGCTGGCCGACTGTCTGGTCGCCACAGGTTTTCCTTTTCGCAAGGGCGACAACTTCAAGCGCTACATGCAGATGATGGAGACCGTGATGCCGACGTGCGCGGGGTTGCGCCGACCCGGCTCTGCAGCCCTCGACCTGTGCTACGTCGCTGCCGGCTACACCGACGGCTTTTTCGAGAATGGACTGAGCCCGTGGGACATCGCGGCGGGCGCCCTGATGGTGACCGAGGCGGGTGGCCTGATCGGCAACTTCACCGGCGAATCCGACTTTTTATACCAGCGCGAATGCCTGGCCGCCAGCCCGCGCATCTACGGGCAACTGGTCGCCCTGCTGGCCCCCTTCAGCCACATGATCCCGCCCGACACGGCGGGGCTGGGTCCCGCGGCGGTGGGCCACACGCCCGAACAGGCGCTGGCCGCTGCGGCAGCGGGCGCACCACAAACGCCCCCCGACGCGCTCCCGAGCGCGCCCCGCAAACCCGCCACCCGCATCAGCAAGGACGCGATGGCGCGCGAAAAGCAAAGCGCCGCGCAGGCGGAGGCCAAGCCGCCGCGCCAGCGCTCGTCACGCCGAGACGACGCGCCGTCCTGATCCGGCCCGAGCAATTCGTCGGGCGTCTTGTCGCGTCTTGCCGATGTCGTCGCTGAACCTGAGCCTGGAGTCGATCCCATCGTTGCGGCACGCCGTCTGGGTGCGCCTGCTGCTGAGTCATCGGATCCTCAACGGCCTTTCGGTCGGCGTCGGTCTGGGGACGATGGGGGTGCTGGTCTACCTTGTCGCCGGCCCCTTGGCGGCCGCCTCGGTGTCGGTCGGCATGCTGATCCTGAGCATCGGCGACCAGGTCGCACCGGCCCGCGGCAAGCTCCGCCAGATCGCGCCGTTGCTCTACATGGCGGGTCCGACGACGCTGGCCGTGCAACTCGGGCTGCTGGTGCCCGAACATTCCACCGCGGTCATCGGGGTGCTGGTGTGTCTGGGCGGATTCATCGGCATGCTGGGCACCGCCTGGGGGCTGCGCGGCGGCCCGCTCGGGTTCGCCCTGCTGCTGGCGATCGTGTTCGCCATGTCGACCCCGCCGTCGGAGCGGTGGCAGGACGCGTTCCGCCACGCCGCGCTGTTCCAGGTCGGCGCATTGCTGTATTCGGCCTGGGCGGTCCTCAGCGCGCGTCTGTTGAACCTGCGCTATCGCACCCAGGCGCTGGCCGATGCGCTCAACGAACTGGCGACGATGTTGCGTGCCCAGGCGGCTCGGCTGGCGGCGACCGGCGACCGGCGCGAGAATCAGCTGCGCGCATTGCTGGGCGAGCAGGCCGCGCTGGCCGACAAATTGCAAACTGCCCGCGACCTGGTGCTCGACCTTCCCGAAAGCCCGGCCGAACTGCGGCTGGCCGGGATGCTGATCGCCGCGATACGGGTCCGCGAGCAGGCCCTGGCGTGCGAACTCGAACTCGACATGCAGCCGGGCCGTGGCATCCCGCCGATGTCGGCGCGCCAGGCCGACGCACTCGAGCGGCTGTGGGGCGACTTCGCCGCCTACCTCGACCGGGTCTGCTGGTCGCTCTACACCGGCGGCAAATTGACGGGGGACCTCGCCCGCACATTGCAGAGCCGCATCGACACGGCCTCCGAAGAGACCCAGGAGGCGCTGCGCAGCGCGGTCGAGGCCATGCAGGGGGACATGCGCCGCCTGCTCGGCCTGGCCGAGCATGGCAGCGACGAGCCCCACGTGGCATCGACCCTGGATGCGCGCGACTTCCCGAAATTCCGCACCTCGATGCGGTGGCCGATCGCGCCGCTCAAGCGCGCGATGAGCGGGCATTCGCCGGTGCTGCGCTACGCGGTCCGGGTCGCGATCACCCTCGGGGTGGGCTACGTCATCGGCCTGCACCTGCCGTGGGCAGCCCACCCGCAATGGATCCTGTTGACGATCGCCGTCGTGATGCGAACCAATCTGGCGCAGACGATCGAACGTCGCAACGCGCGGCTGATCGGCACCCTCATCGGCTGCGTCCTGGTCACGGCCATCTTGAGCTTGGCGCCGCCGGTCCCCCTGCAGTTCGTGGTGCTGGCGTTCGCTGCGGCGATCGCCCACGGATTCGCCCAGGTTCGCTATCTGGTTGCCGCCACCGCGGCGACCGTGCTGGCCCTGGTGCAGGGCCACGTGCTGCACACGGCGGGCGGTTTCGCACTGTACGAGCGGCTGGCGGACACCCTCATCGGCACCGCCCTGGCGTGGCTGTTCAGCTATGTATTGCCGGCCTGGGAGCAGCGCCAGATGCCGGCCTTGCTGGTGCGGCTGCGCGCCGCGCTGGCGCAACACGCGCGGGTGACGCTGGGGG
>JALYHO010000307.1 GCA_030776545.1 Pseudomonadota bacterium
CGTCGGGCATGGCCCGGCGCCAGACGCCGAGCGGGGTGGCGCTGCGCGGGTATGTGCGCAACCCGGCGATGGTCGGTCGCATCACCGCGCTCGAGATCGTCTGGCACCGCGCCTTGGCCCCGGGCTACGGCTGGATCTTCCCGTGCCCCGACGGCGTCTTCAACATCGGCGTCGGCATCGCCGACAGCCACACGGCGCTGCACGACGGCAAGCTGGCCAAGCGCGAGGCCAACCTGCGCGACGTGATGAACGACTTCCAGCGCGTCTACGCCCCGGCCCGCGAACTGATGGGCAGCGGCACCCTGCTCGCCCCCATGAAGGGCGCGCCGCTGCGCTGCTCGCTGGCGGGCGCGCACTACACCCGAGACGGCCTGCTGGTGACCGGGGAGGCGGCGGGCAGCACGTATTCGTTCACCGGCGAGGGCATCGGCAAAGCCCTCGAAACCGGCATCCATGCCGCCGAGGCGGTGCTCACCGCGGGTGCCGACGACGCGGTTCGGGCCGACTACGAGGGCCGCCTGCTGGCGCTCAAGCCGCGCTTCGACCTCTACCAGCGCGCCAACCTCGTCAACCGGCGCCCGTGGCTGGCCGATTTCCTGATCTGGCGCGCTCAGCGCAGCCCGCGCATCGTGCGCCGCATGAGCGGCGTCCTGAACGAGACCAGCAACCCCGGCAACCTGGTGTCGTTCAAGGGCTTGTACCGCGTGCTGGTGGAGTAGGACGCGCCATGTGCCAGCTGCTCG
This sequence comes from Pseudomonadota bacterium, assembly GCA_030776545.1. Lineage (GTDB taxonomy): Bacteria > Pseudomonadota > Gammaproteobacteria > Burkholderiales > Burkholderiaceae_C > LMDS01. Next base: position 744 of record JALYHO010000307.1, read on the forward strand.
GCATGAGTGCCAACACGCCGACCGACGTGATGTTCAGCTTCACCGGGTTCGCGACCCGCGCCCAAGAGCACAAGGACGGTTTCGGCATCGCGTTTTTCGAAGGCGCCGGCGTGCGCCTGCTGGTCGATGCCCAAAGCGCCCGCCACTCGCCGATCGCCGAGATGGTGCGCCACTACCCGATCCGCAGCCAGCACATCCTCGCCCACATCCGCAAGGCCACGCAGGGCCAGGTCACGCTCGCCAACACCCACCCGTTCGTGCGCGAGCTGTGGGGCCGCTACTGGGTCTTCGCTCACAACGGCGACCTCCGGGGCTACGCGCCGCGCTTGCACGGCGCGTTCCACCCGGTCGGCGAGACCGACAGCGAGCGTGCCTTTTGCTGGCTCATGCAGGAACTCGACAAGGCCCATGCCGACGTCCCGTCAATCGCCGAACTGACCACCACCTTGCGCGAACTCGCGCAGCGGCCCGCCGCCCACGGCAGCTTCAACTTCATTCTCAGCAACGGCCAGGCCCTCTGGGCGCACTGCTCGACCCACTTGCACCACCTGGTTCGGCAGCATCCGTTTCGCACCGCGTCGCTGCAGGACGACGACGTGAGCGTCGACTTCGCCCAGCACACCGCGCCGACCGACCGCGTGGCCGTGATCGTCACCGAGCCACTGACGCGCGACGAGGCCTGGGTGACCTTCCAGCCGGGGGAATTGCGCGCCTTCGTCGATGGCGCACCGGTGGGATGAGGGGGCGGGTGCTCGTTCGGTACGCGACCCGACCGAATTCGTGCAAACTTCGCCGAGTCTGTTTAGCCAGGTTTCACCTCCGCACGCCACCGCATGACCACGCCCCCCACACCCCGCCCCCGCTTCGACACCTTCCTCCGCTACGACGCCCTGACCCGGGTGCTCTTCGACTACGCCGATGCCCACCCGCACCTCGTGTCGGTGGCCTCGATCGGCAAGAGTTTCGAGGGCCGCGACATCTGGGTGGCCACCCTCACCAACAGCCTCACCGGAACGCCCGAGGACAAACCGGCGTTCTGGGCCGACGGCAATATCCACGCGGCCGAGCTCACCGCGAGCACGGCAGTCCTCTACTACCTGCACCAGCTCGTGAGCGCGCACGGCATCGACAGCCAGGTCACCGAGCTGCTCGACACCCGGACGGTCTACCTCTGCCCACGTCTCAACCCGGACGGGGCCGAGCTCGCGCTGGCCGACAAGCCGCGCCACATCCGCTCGGGGACCCGGCGCTACCCCTTCGAGGAGGAGCCGGTCGAAGGCTTGAACGTCGAGGACGTCGATGGCGACGGACGCGTGCTCTTCATGCGCATCCCCGATCCGCATGGTGGCTACAAGGTATGCGACCGCGATCCGCGCCTGATGGTGCCGCGCACCCCGGGCGAATTCGGCGGTGCTTACTACCGGCTGATGCCTGAAGGCACGCTCACCAACTACGACGGCCTGGCGATACAGGTCAACAAAGACCCGGAAGGTCTCGACCTGAACCGCAACTTCCCGGCCTTCTGGCGTCAGGAGTTCGAGCAGGTCGGCGCGGGGGACTATCCGACCAGCGAGCCCGAGGTCAAGGCCATGGTCGACTTCGTCATCGCCCACCCCAACATCGGCGCCGCGATCAGCTACCACACCCACTCCGGCGTCATCCTGCGCCCGATGGGCACCATGAGCGACGAGGACATGATCCCCGAGGACCTGTGGTCGATCAAGCGCTTCAGTGCGCTCGGCTCCGAGTTGACCGGGTATCCGGCGATCAGCATCTGGCACGACTTCAAATACCATCCCAAGGAAGTCATCGGCGGGACGCAGGATTGGCTCTACGAACACCTCGGGGCGCTCTTCTGGGTGGTCGAGCTCTGGGCCCCGAACCGGGCTGCCGGCATCAAGGACTACAAGTGGATCGACTGGTATCGCGACCATCCGGTCGAGGACGACCTCAAGCTGCTGGCATGGAGCGACGCGCATTGCGGCGGGCAGGCCCACGTCGATTGGCGGCCGTTCATGCATCCCCAGCTCGGCCCGGTCGAGATCGGCGGCTGGGACAAATACAACTTCTGGCGCAACCCGCCGCCGCACCTGCGCGAGCAGGAGGTCGAGCGCTTCCCGGCGTGGATGAACCGGATCGCGCTCAGCCTGCCGCGCCTGGAGCTGCTGCGCACGGAGGTACGCGCACTCGGCCCGGATACATGGCGCGTGCGCCTGGCCGTCGGCAACAGTGGCTGGCTGCCTGCCTATGTCACCAAGCGGGCGCTGGCGCGCAAGGTGGTGCGCGGCGTGGTGTTCGAAATCCACTTGCCACCAGGCGACGCCGAGGTGTCGCTGGTGAGCGGCAAACCTCGCGTCGAGGGGCCGCAGCTCGAGGGCCACGCGCCGAAGGCCTCGCTGCAAGCATTCTTGCCGAACCGCGACGTGACCGGTGACCGGGCCGTCGTCGAGTGGGTCGTCCGGGCGCCCAAAGGCACGCGACTCGCGTTGACGGCACGCGCCGATCGCGCTGGCGTGGTCCGCACCCAGGTCAGCCTCGACTGATGCGGATCGAGGTCGAGCCTGGCGTCCGGCTGTTCGTCGATGTCGAAGGGGCCGGGCTGGTCCCGGACGGGGCCTCGATGCGGGTCAAGCCGACACTCGTCCTGCTGCACGGGGGTCCCGGCTTCGACCATGTGTCCTTCAAGCCGCTCTTCTCCAGCCTGATCGACATCGCCCAGGTGGTGTATGTCGACCACCGCGGTCACGGGCGCAGCGATGCACGCCCGGCCTCCGAATGGACACTCGACACCTTCGCCGACGACGTGGTCCGGCTCTGCGACGCGCTGGGCATCGACCAGCCCATCGTATTGGGTCAGTCCTTCGGGGGCTTCGTCGCGCAGCGTTACCTGGCGCGGCATCCGGCGCATCCGTCGCGGGTCATTCTGTCCAGCACTTCGGCCGGACTGAACCTGTCACGCAAGTTGGCGATGTTCGAACGTCTCGGCGGTGCGCCGGCACGCGCCGCGGCAGAACATTTTTGGACCGAACCGAACGCGGCCACCTGGGCCGCATACGAGCGGCTCTGTCGCCCGCTTTACAACCGCCTGCCGCCGGCCGACCCCCTGGCTGCCGGACGCGGGCGTTTTGTGCCGGAGATTCTCTACACCTGGGGCGCGCGCGAACACCGGCGCATGGATCTGCTGCCCGGTCTGAGTCGAGCGCGTTGTCCTGTGCTGGTGATGGCAGGGACGCGCGATCCGGTGTGTCCGCTCGACGATGCCGCCGACATCGCCGCCGCCCTGCCGGACGAGTGGGTCGAGTTCGCCACCTTCGAGGGGTGCGGCCATGGGGTCTGGCGCGACGACCCCGTGGCGGCGATGACCCGCATCCGGGCCTTCATCGCCGCCTGACGATAGAGAGTCCGGACGCTGGTGGCCGCCGTCTTGGCGACCCGGTTCAACCCCAGCTGTCGTCGCCTCCGCCCCCGCCCCCGCCGGTGTCGATGTCGGAACTGCCGCCCCCGGCGTCCCAGTCGCAACCGGTGCCGAGGTCGATGTCGCGGTTTTCCAGTTCGGTCGCGGCGCTGTCGTTGCCGGGTCCGAACATGGGGTTTTGCAAACCGGCGAGGGGATCGTTGCCGGCCGCATTGCCCCCCGGAAGGTCGCGCCGGTGCAGGAGTTCATCGGCCAGCATGCCTGCCGCC
>JALYHO010000308.1 GCA_030776545.1 Pseudomonadota bacterium
ACACCGGCCTGCCCCATCAACAGCAGCTGATCGAGCACATGAGCCAACTGCTGGCGCTGCGCGAGCGCGAACCGGCGCCGATGGCGGTTCTGGCGCTGCGCATCGAGGGTCTGGCGACGGCCGAGGCGCGTCATGGCCGTGAAGCGTCCAACGTCCTGCGGCGCAAGATCGCGGTGCGGCTGCGCGCCGGCGTGCGGGCCAGCGACGTGGTCGCCGCGCTCGCCGACGACAGCTTCGCGGTGCTGCTGGGCTCGGTGCTCAGTCCGGCCGATGCGGCCCGGGTCGGTGCCAAGCTGACCCGGGCGCTGATGGCGCCGCTGCGCATCGCCGGGGAAGACATGGTGGTGGCGAGCGCCATCGGGATCGGCCTCTACCCGGAAGACGGCAACCAGCCCGAGTTGCTGTTGCGCCGAGCCGTGGGCCTGGCCGCCGGTGCCCTGGCGCAAGGTCGGGCGGGCTACGTCAACGCGGTCCAAGCGGGCAGCGTTCCGGGTGCCGCCAACGACGATTAGCGAGCACTGAACCATGGCCTTGCGATGGCTCAGCGGCTTCTGCCGAGCCGGGCGGGGCAGGCTGGGCGTCGACACGGTGGGCTTGTCCCAGGCCGCCCGCGACGAGTTCCCGGCCTGGCCGAAGACCCCGACCTGTCCCCCGCAGGTCGGCCGCCGGGTCGGTCCCACCTATAATCAAAATCTCTTCTAAATCAAGCACATACTGCCCCAATCGAGCGGTTCCGGATGTGCCCACCGAGTCCCCTGATGAAAGCAGCAGAGATCCGTTCGACCTTCCTCGGCTTTTTTGCAGGCAAGGGCCACAGCGTGGTCGCTTCGAGTCCGGTCGTGCCGGGGGACGACCCCACGCTGCTGTTCACCAACGCCGGCATGAACCAGTTCAAGGACGTGTTTCTCGGCTTCGACAAGCGGTCCTATGCGCGGGCTGCGAGCGCCCAGAAGTGCATCCGCGCCGGTGGCAAGCACAACGACCTGGAAAACGTCGGCTACACCGCGCGCCACCACACCTTCTTCGAGATGCTGGGCAATTTCAGCTTCGGCGACTACTTCAAGGTCGAGGCCATCGCCTATGCGTGGGAGTTGCTGACCGAGGTCTTTCGCCTGCCCGCGGACAAGTTGTGGGTGACCGTCTATGCCGAGGACGACGAGGCCTACGAGATCTGGAACCGATCGATCGGCGTGCCCGCCGAACGGATCGTGCGCATCGGCGACAACAAGGGCGCGCGCTACGCCTCGGACAACTTCTGGATGATGGGCGCCACCGGCCCGTGCGGCCCGTGCACCGAGATCTTCTGCGACCACGGCCGCGAGATCGCCGGCGGACCCCCCGGCTCGCCCACCGAGGACGGTGACCGCTACATCGAGATCTGGAACATCGTCTTCATGCAATTCAACCGCGACGACGCGGGCGTGATGCACCGGCTGCCCAAGCCGAGCGTCGATACCGGCATGGGCCTCGAACGACTCGCCGCGGTGCTGCAGCACGTGCACAGCAACTACGAGATCGACACCTTCGTCAGCCTCCTCGGCGCCGCCAAGCGGGCCGTCGATGCGGCCGGCGCCGGCGATTGCGACGCCGGCTCGCCGTCCTTGAAAGTGATCGCCGACCACATCCGCGCCTGCACGTTCACGGTCGTCGACGGCGTGATCCCGAGCAATGCCGGACGCGGCTACGTGCTGCGCCGGATCGCCAGGCGGGCGATCCGCCACGGCTACAAGCTCGGTGCGCGCCGGCCCTTCTTTCACACCCTGGTTCCGGCGCTCGCGGCAGAAATGGGAGACGCCTACGGCGAGCTGCGCCGGGAAGAAAAGCGGGCGATCGAAATCCTGAAGCAGGAGGAAGAGGGATTCTTTCGCACCATCTCCAACGGCATGGACATCCTCGGCCAGGCACTGACCGCGCTCGACGCTGCGGGCCGCACCCAGCTCGACGGCGACACCGCGTTCCGCCTGCACGACACGTATGGATTTCCGGTCGACCTGACGGCGGACGTGTGCCGCGAGCGCGGCGTGACGGTCGACGAGGCGCGCTTCGATCAATTGCTCCAGGAGCAGAAGAAGCGGGCCCGCGAGGCCGGCAAATTCAAGATGGCGCAGGGCCTGGAATACAGCGGCGCTCCGACCGAATTCCACGGCTACACCGGCCTCACGCACGAGGCGGCTCGCATCACGGCAATCTACGTGGACGGCAGCGCGGTCCCGAGCGCGCGTGCGGGCGACGACGCGGTCGTGGTGCTCGACCACACACCGTTCTACGCCGAATCGGGCGGTCAGGTCGGCGATACCGGCGAGCTGCGCAACGCCAGCTCGCGCTTCCTCGTCGAGGACACGATCAAGGTCCAGGCGGCCGTCTTCGGGCACCACGGTCGGGTCGTCGAAGGGACGATCGCGGTCGGCGACACGGTCGACGCCCGGGTCGATGCCGAGCAGCGCGCCCGCACCGTGCGCAACCACTCCGCCACCCACCTGATGCACAAGGCGCTGCGCGAGGTGTTGGGCGAGCACGTGCAGCAAAAAGGCTCGCTGGTGAACGCCGAACGCACCCGCTTCGACTTCGCCCACCACACGCCGCTCGGGGCCGATCAAATCACCCGGGTCGAGGCGCTTGTCAACGCGGAGGTCCTCGCCAACGAAGCGACCCAGGCCCGGGTGATGCCGATCGAGGAGGCGCAGCGCTCGGGCGCGGTGATGCTCTTCGGTGAAAAATACGGCGACAGCGTGCGCGTGCTCGACATCGGCAGCAGTCGCGAGTTCTGCGGTGGCACGCATGTCCAGCGGACCGGGGACATCGGACTCTTCAAGATCGTCGCCGAAAGCGGTGTCGCGGCCGGTGTGCGCCGGGTCGAGGCCATCACCGGCGACAACGCGCTGCACTACGTCCAGGCGCTCGAAGGCACGGTGCAGCAGCTGGCGGGGACACTCAAGACGGCGCCGCACGAAGTTCCCGCACGGCTCGGCCACGTGCTCGAGCAGGTCCGCTCGCTGGAGAAGGAACTCGCGGCGCTCCGGGGCCGGCTCGCGTCGTCCCAGGGCGACGACCTGATGCGCTCGGCCGTCGACGTCGGCGGCGTCCAGGTCCTGGCGGCCCGCCTCGATGACGTGGACGCCAAGGCCTTGCGCGACACCATGGACAAGCTCAAGAACAAACTCAAGACCGCGGCGATCGTGCTGGCGGCAGTCGAGGGGGGCAGGGTTCAGCTCGCCGCCGGCGTCACCGCCGACCTGCTCGGCAAGGTCAAGGCCGGCGATCTCGTCAATTTCGTTGCGCAACAAGTCGGTGGCAAGGGCGGCGGCAAGCCCGACCTGGCGATGGCGGGCGGGTCCGATCCGGCGCGGCTCGAGGCGGCCCTGGCGTCGGTTCGAGCCTGGGTTGCCGAACGCCTCTGAACGGCATGGAGTTGCTGATTCGCCGCGCGGCGGTGTCGGATGCCGCGGCCCTGGCGGCGCACCTCGGGGAACCGGAGGTCTATGGGGGCACGCTGCTGTTGCCGTATCCCAGCGAGCCGCTGTGGGCCAAACGCCTGAGCGACGGCCTGTCGGCCACCCCTGGCGACATCCTGCTGATCGCCGAGCGCGAGGGTGCATTGGTCGGGCACGGCAGCCTTGCGGCGGCGGGCCCGCAGGCGCGGCGCCGACACGTGGCGGTGCTCGGGATCGCGGTGTCGGCACGGGCGCAGGGGCAGGGCGTCGGCACGGCCTTGATGAAGGAGCTGTGCGACTACGCCGACCGCTGGTCGCACGTCCTGCGGATCGAGCTCAACGTGTTCGTCGACAACGCGGTGGCCATCCGCCTCTACCAGAACTTCGGCTTTCAGATCGAAGGCACCCTGCGCGCCCACGCGCTGCGCGACGGGTGCTATGTCGACTCGCACATCATGGCGCGCCTGCACCCGAATCCGCCGCGCTGGACGCCCTGAGTCGTGACGCCGGCCCGGGTTTATTCCGCCGGGGCCCAGAAGACGCCGAACCAGCCGTCATCGTCGCTCCAGTGCGAAGGCCGGGCAAAACCCGCCTCCTCGAGCAACGACCCGAACGACTCGACCGAGTATTTGCACGAGTTCTCGGTGTGGATACGCTCGCCCTGGGCGAACGTTCGCTGGCCCCCCGCCCAATGCACCTCCAGGTCGCAGCGCGCTTCCAGGTGCATCTCCACGCGCTCGCGGGCCTCGTCGTAGAACGCCACGTGGCGCCATTGGCGCGGGTCGAAATCGCTGCCCACGAGGCGGTTGAGCTGGCGCAGGATGTTGAGGTTGAAGGCCGCGGTCACGCCCAGGGCGTCGTCGTAGGCGGCTTCCAGGATCCTGGCCGGCTTGACCAGGTCGACGCCGATCAGGAGACCGCCGCCGCCGGCCAGTGCCCGCACGCGGCGCAGGAAAACGAGCGCCTCGGCCCGGCTGAAATTGCCGATGCTGGATCCCGGGTAGAAAAAGGCGGCACGCGCGCCGAGCAGGTCGGCGTCGATGTCGAGGTGCGTCGAGAAGTCCTGGCCCAGCCCGACGATGTCGAGCCCCGGATGCTCGCGTTGCACGCGCTTGAGTGCGTCCTGCAGAAAATCCACCGAGATGTCGACCGCGACGTACCGCCGCGGCTCCAACAGCCCGAACAAGCGCGCCGCCTTGACGCAATTGCCCGCTCCGAGATCGACCAGCGTCGCCCCGGCGCCGATCCGTCCGGCCATGGCTGCTCCGTGGGTCGCGAAGATGCTCGCTTCGACCCGGGTCGGGTAGTACTCGGGCGTTTCGGTGATGGCTTCGAAAAGGTGCGATCCGAGCCGGTCGTAGAAGTATTTGGGTTCGATCTGGGCCGGCTGACGGCGCAAGCCGGCGACGATCGCGGCGCGGTCGGCGCTGCTGTCGGCGACTTGGCGCTGGATGAAACGGGGCGCGCGCGGTGGGGTCATGGCGGGGTATGGTGCAATCGACCAGGCCGAGTTGGAATGGCGCTCGACCATACACTGGCGCTAAAAAGGTTGCAGAGCATGACAAAGCCCCGCCCGGGTGAAACGACGCGTCGCGTGTGGTTGGCGCGGGCCGCCCACGTGGCCACCGCCGCGGCGGTCGGTCTGCCGCGCCTCGCCGGCGCTGCGCACATCGTGAAATCCTGGCCCGCCGGCAAGGCCGTTCCGGCCCTGTCGCTGCCCGACCTCGACGACAAGCTCTGGACCTTGGCTGCTTTCAAGGGCAGACCGGTGATCCTCAACTTCTGGGCCACCTGGTGCGAGCCCTGCCGGGCCGAAATGCCGTCGCTCCAGGCGCTTGCCAGGCGCGAGGGACGCCGCGGGCTGGCGGTGCTGTCGGTCAACTATGAGGAATCGGCCGCGGCGATCCGGCGCTTCCTGGACACCGTGCCGATCGCCTTGCCGATCCTGCTCGACCGCGACGGGGAAGCCGCCGCGGCCTGGACGCCGCGCGTCTTTCCGACCAGCGTGCTGATCGACCGCCGTGGCATGCCGCGCACCTCGGTGCTCGGCGAACTCGACTGGAACGGCGCGGATGCCCGCGCCCTGATCGGTGCGCTTTAGGCGGCCGCGCCGAAGACATCGTCCATCGCGGAACCCTCGGTTCGCACGCAGGATCGATAATTCCCGCTTTCCAGGAACTCCGACGGCATGAGTCATATGACCTCCCCAGTTCGTCCCCGCGCTCGTGCCCTTGCGCGCAGGAGCGGCGCGTGAATCCCGGCACCCAGGTCGGCTTTTCGATCAACGAAATCCTCGCGCTGGCCACGCTCGCGACCGGCATTTGCTGGGTGGCCTGGAAGCTGCGCACCCGGCGGCTGGGCGGGGAGCCCGGCGCGAAGCCGCTCTGGGTCACGTTCGGCGCCGAGTTGTTCATGGTCGTCGGCTTGATGTTCACTTGCCGCATCGCCGTGGCGGACTGGCCCAAGGTGCCCTCGGGCTCCATGGAGCCGACCTTGCGGGTGGGCGACTACCTTTTGGTCAACCACCTGGCGTATGGGCCGCGCCTGCCGTTCACCAACACCGCCATCGAGTTCGGCCGGCCGCAACGCGGCGATGTGGTGGTGTTCCGCTACCCGCAAGACGTTTCCGAGTTCTATGTCAAGCGGCTCATCGGCCTGCCAGGCGACGTGGTTCGCTTCGAGCGTGGCGTGGTGAGCGTCAATGGCGCGCCTTTCGATTCGAGGGTCGTCAGCCAGGGCGTCGGCGCCGACGTCGCGCCCGAAGACCGCGGGCAATGGCTGATCGACGAAACCACGGCAGGTCGCAGCCGCACCATCAAGGTCAATCCCTTCGTGATGGGCCGGCTGTCGCCCAGCGGCATGGGCGACAACTGCGTCGCCGAGGGTCCGGCGACCTGGCAGTGCTCGGTTCCCCCGGGGGACTATCTGATGATGGGGGACAACCGGGACAATTCCTCGGACTCGCGCGTCTGGGGCTTTTTGCCGCACGAGCAGGTGTACGGCAAGGCGGTGCGGGTGCTCTTCAACCTGCACGACCTCTCGCGCGCCTGGAAGCCGCTGTGATGCCCGCGTCACTGGACTTGCGCGGCAAGTCGATCGTCCTGGGCCTGTCGGGAGGCATCGCCTGCTACAAGGCCGCCGATTTCACGCGCGAACTGGTCAAGGCGGGCGCCACCGTGCAGGTCGTGATGACCGAGGCGGCCCAGCAATTCATCTCCGCGGTGACCCTGCAGGCGCTTTCGAACCGCCCGGTATTCACGAGCCAGTGGGATCCGCGCGAACCCAACAACATGGCGCACATCGACCTGACCCGGTCCGCCGACGCGATCGTCATCGCCCCGGCGAGTGCCGATCTGCTGGCCAAGCTCGCGAACGGACGCGCCGACGACCTGCTGAGCCTGATGTGCCTGGCGCGCCCGGCGCAGCGCTGCGCGCTGCTGGTGGCGCCGGCGATGAACCGCGAAATGTGGGGCCACCCGGCGACCGTCCGCAACCTTGCGCAACTGCGGGCCGACGGCACCACGGTCCTCGGCCCGGGCAGCGGCGACCAAGCCTGCGGCGAGGTCGGCGACGGCCGCATGCTCGAACCGGCCGAGCTCCTGGCCGACCTGGTGGCCTTCTTCCAGCCCAAATGCCTGGTCGGGCGGCGGGTGCTGATCACCGCGGGTCCGACCTTCGAGCCGATCGACCCGGTGCGGGGCATCACCAACCATTCCAGCGGCAAGATGGGCTTTGCGGTCGCGCGCGCCGCCGCCGAGGCCGGTGCCTCGGTGACCCTGGTCGCGGGCCCCGTGCATTTGCCCACGCCGCGCCATGTCGAGCGCGTGGACGTCGGCACCGCGCTGCAGATGCACGCCGCGGTGTTGGCCGCGGCCCCGAGGCACGACGTCTTCATCGCGACCGCGGCGGTGGCCGATTGGCGCCCGTCCGTCTTCAATGACCACAAGCTCAAGAAGCACGCCGGGGCCAAGACGCCGCCGGTCTTCGAACTCACCGAGAACCCCGACATCCTGGCTGCGGTCGCGCGGCTGCCGAGGCCGCCATTTTGCGTCGGCTTCGCTGCCGAGAGCCACGACCTGCTCGCGCACGCCCGCGACAAGCTCGCGCGCAAAGGGGTGCCCTTGATCGTCGCCAACCTCGGTCCCGCCACCTTCGGGCAAGACGACAACGCCCTGACCTTGATCGATGCGCACAACGAACGCGAACTGCCGCGCGCCGCAAAGCTGGCCTTGGCGCGCGAACTGGTGGCCGACATCGCCCGACGGCTGACGGTGGCGCCATGACGGTAGTCGACCTGCGCATCCTGGACCCGCGCATGCGCGATCTTTTGCCCGCCTATGCGACCCCGGGCAGCGCAGGCCTGGACTTGCGCGCCTGCATCGAGGAAGCGTCGGTCATCGAGCCGGGCGCCACCGTGCTGCTGCCGACCGGCCTGGCCATCCATGTCGGCGACCCGAACCTGGCCGCGATGATCCTGCCGCGCTCAGGTCTCGGCCACAAGCACGGCATCGTGCTGGGCAACCTGGTCGGATTGATCGATTCGGACTACCAGGGACCCTTGATGGTGAGCTGCTGGAATCGCGGGGCCCGGCCCTTCACCGTCGAACCGATGGACCGGATCGCGCAACTGGTCATCGTGCCCGTGGTGCAGGCCACGTTTCGGGTGGTCGATGAATTCGGCGTCTCGTCTCGCGGGGCGGGTGGATTCGGCTCGACCGGGCGCGGCTGAGGGTTCGCGTCGGTCGCGCCCGCGGCCGCGCGCCCCGGTGCCGCTCATTGCAGTTCAATGCAGCTGCGACCCACCCGGCACGGTATTCATGACCGTGAACACGGGCGCCCCGACGCTGCCGGCTTCGATCTCCTCCTCGGTCGCGGGCCTGACATCCACGACCACCAGTTCCAGGCGCAACGCGATGCCGGCCAGCGGGTGGTTGCCGTCGAGCACCACGTGTTCGGGGTACACCTCGGTGACGGTGTAGATGGCGTCGTCGGGCATGCCCGTGGTGGTGGATCCCGGGGGAGGACCATCGAACTGCATGCCGACCTCGACCGCCTGCTGGAAGACCGCGCGGGGCTCGAAAAAGACGAGCGCGGAGTCGTAGTCGCCGAAAGCATGTTCGGGTTCGAGATGGAGCGAAGTCGTATAGCCTGCTTCCTTGTCGGCCAAAGCCTCCTCGACCTTGGCGAGCAGATCGTCGCCGCCGTAGAAAAATTCGACCGGGTCCTTCAGTTCGTCGATCAGGCTGCCGAGCGTGTCTTGCAATGTCCAGGTCAGGCTGACGACACAGGGAGTGGAAATGAGCATTGTCGAATGATCGCATAGGACGAATCGAGCCCGACCAACAGCAAAATGCCTGGATGGATATCGCACTTTCGAACCCGCTGTTGGGCGGCCTTTCGCCGCAGACGTTCATGCGACGTCACTGGCAGAAAAAGCCGCTTCTGGTCCGTCAGGCCATCCCCGGCGGCGTCGAGCTGATCGACCGCGCCGGGCTCTTCGCGTTGGCGGCGCACGACGAGGTCGAGTCACGCCTGGTGGTGCGCGAGGGCGCGCGCTGGACGATGCGGCAAGGCCCGTTCACCCGCCGGCTCATTCCGCCGCTCAAACGCCCCGGCTGGACCCTCCTCGTGCAGGGCCTGGATCTGCACCTGCCGGCGGCGCGCACGCTGCTCGAATCGTTTCGATTCGCACCGGACGCGCGCCTGGACGACCTGATGTTGTCCTATGCCAGCGACGGCGGCGGGGTCGGGCCGCATGTCGACTCCTACGACGTGTTCCTCCTGCAAACCAAGGGGCGGCGCCGGTGGCGGATCGGACGCGTGCGGGCCCCGGCGTGGCAGCCCGGCCTGCCGCTGAAAATTCTCGAGCGCTTCGAGCCGGAGGTGGAGTGGCTGCTCGAACCCGGCGACATGCTGTACCTGCCGCCCGGTTGGGGGCACGACGGCGTCGCCGTCGGGGCATGCACCACCTGCTCGGTGGGCTACCGCGCCGCCGGCCGCGAGGCCTTGGCACGCGAGGTCCTGCAGCGCCTGCTGGATGCCGCCGACCCCGAAGATGCCGGCCCGCTCTACCGCGACCCGCAGCAAGG
>JALYHO010000309.1 GCA_030776545.1 Pseudomonadota bacterium
CACCGGCAGTTCGCCCGCTGCGGCAGCGGCGACCGCCGCCAGCGCCAGCGCGGCGGTCGACGCGGCCGGCGGGACTGTCTCGGCCTGGCTGCAAGTGGCCAGCGACGGCAGCGCATTTTCGATGCCGGGAACCCAGTCCATTCGCTACGGCGACGGGGTCCACTGGGTCGTCAAATCAGTTGCCGGCCCTGCCACCTGCACCGCGGCCTATTTCGGGTCGGATCCGGCCCCCTGGAAATCGAAATCCTGCGAGCAGCAGGTGACGGTGCCCGCCGTCACCCAGTCGGGGATGGCGCCGGTCATCAACCTCGCCCTCGTGCCCGGCGCCGCGGCGTCCTACACCACCTCGCGGGTGCGCGCGCTGAGCGCCGCCGAACTCACCTCGTCCACGTTCTTGCCTAGCCCCACCGACGTCGGCGCCTTCCGCGAGGTGTGCGGGTACTCGCACCTGGCGTTCGACGACCCGATCGCCCACCCGGGTGCACCGGGTGCCTCGCACCTGCACACGTTCGTGGGCAACGACAGCACGAGCGCGTCGAGCACCGCGTCGAGCCTCGCGACCTCGGGGGGATCGACCTGTGCCGGCGGGACCTTGAACCGAACCGGCTACTGGATGCCCACGCTGGTCGACGTGCGCACGGGCCAGCCGGTACTCCCGACCGGCTCCATCGTCTACTACAAGCTGGGTTACCGGGGCGTCCAGGCGGCCAGCGTCGTGCCGTTTCCGGCCGGGCTGCGGATCATCGCCGGCAGCGCCAGTGGCAGCCCGTCGGCCCCGTCCATCGGCGCGTTCGCGTGTCTCAATGGGGGGTCGTGGCAGCCGACGGTTCCCAACTGTGCAGTGGGTGACACCATCCGCGCGACCGTGACGTTTCCGCAGTGCTGGGACGGGGTCAACCTGGACAGTCCCGACCACAAGAGCCACATGGAGTACGCCACCGCCGGAAAGGGCTGCCCGGCGGACCACCCCGTGGCGCTCCCGGAGATTTCGATTTCGTTCGACTACATGAATACCGAAGCCAACCTCGGGGCATCGCTCAAGCTCAGCTCGGACAACTACGCCGGGGCCGGCGGCTTTTCACTGCATGCCGACTGGTTCAACGGCTGGGACCCGGCGACGCTCCAGGATTTCGTCGGCAACTGCATCGTCGCGAACAAGGACTGCCATGCGTATCTGCTCGGAGATGGGAACATCTTGTACTGAACCCCGTTCCGGCTGCGCTCGTCAAAGCGCAGCAGCTCCGCCATCGCCGGACCCATGGTTCACCAGACCCTTGCCGTTGGTCTGGACGCGCCTGCCGTTGCGCTCGGCGTAGCCTGAGTAGGCGCGGTTGGACTCGTGGAAAGTCCAGCCGCCGATGACCTTGCCATCGACCGGCTCAGGCCTGCCGTTGGAGCCGCCGCGCCACAAGGTCCAGTGAACGTGGTTGCCGTTGGCGCTGCCGCCGCAAGGCAGTTCGACACCGATCATGCCCAGAAAATCGCCCTCCCGCACACGCTGACCGTTGCTGATCGGCGCCTGGTTGCGCAAGTGGTAGTAGCCGGTCGTGTACCCGTTGTCGTGGACCACCTTGATGAAGGTCGAGCGGCCGTTGCCACAGAACCGGTAGGCCACGCCGCCGCGTGATGCGAGGACCCGGCCGTCCCCGGCCATGAAGTCGATCGCGTTGTAGGGTCGCGTGTTGCCCCCGTCCCCGTGCACCCCCCACATGCCCCAGCTCGCGTCGTCGCGGCGATAGGGCAGGCCCAGGCCGACGACATTGCCGCCGCCTCCCAGCGCCGACACGTCGGTCGCTGCGCGCGCGTGCAGCGCACGCTGCGTGTACACCCGGCGCTCTTCGTCGCTCGAGACCTCAGGGGCCGCCTGGCTCATGAGGTCGGCGAAACCATCGGCGTCTTCCAGCGTGATTTGCCAACCCTGGTCGACGCGGCGCGCGATGAAAAGGGCATTGACCGGGGTGGCGTGCTCGACGTGCGCAGGGATCGGCAAGTAGGCGCCGCCGAACACCCACTGCCCGTCGGCCGAGCGGCGGTGCGGCTCGACGACCGGTTCGGTCACTTCGCCATAGGTCTCCGCGGCGAGTTGCGATTTGGCAGCGAGCAGGGCCGCGCGGGCCGCTGCATGAACCCCTTCGAGTTCGTCGGCGCGCAGCAAGGCGGACGTGGGTGCCTCGGTCACGGGCGCGGCGTCGCCCCCACCGCCGCAAGCGGCCACCAGGGAGAGGAGGAAAGCGGCGCCGCCAAGGCGCGACAGGTTCATTGATTTCATCAGGAGGTTCGGAAGGTCAGTCGGCAGCAAATAACGCAGACGTCGGTTTTACCTTACGAACCTTTCTTACGAGGCTGTCCGCTGGTCACAAGACGAAAGCGGCGGCGGCGCATCGATGGCTCATCCATGCCTCGCGGAGGGGGGGCCCCGGAGCCAGTCGAGACCCGCAAAATGTTGCACTCCGAACGGCTTCGCAACAAGCCGCCGCTGCGCGCCCACGCGGGATCAGACCGATGACATCCCCGCATCCGCACCTCCCCCGTCCCGTTCGGGTTCGAGCTGCGGCAACGTGCGCAACTGCCGCAGCACCGGCAATCGCCACGCCACCCACGCCAGCACGAGCGCGCTCGAACCCGCGAAGGCCAGCGCCGAGCGCAATCCCAGGTGTTCGCCCAGCCAGCCGCCCAACAAGGCCCCGGGCCCGGCGGGGATCAAAATCAGCCAGCGCATCGTGCTGGTCATGCGCCCGAGCAGGGGGGCAGGGGTCACCGCCTGGCGCAGGCCCAGGAAGTTGATGAAGACCAGCACCGCGCCGGTCGAGAACAGCATCAACATCATCACGAAAGCGGCCACGCCGAAGCCGTTGGGTGGGGCGATCGCGAGGAGCAGCCAACCCGATCCGCAGACCGCGAATCCCAGCACCAGGCAAGGCCCCGGACCGAAGCGGCGGCTGATTCGATGGCCGAGCACGCTGGCGACGATGGTGCCGACGCCCATCGAGACATAGCAAAGACCCACCGACTGTTCGGTCAAGCCGAGCACGCGCGTCGCGAAGAGGATCTGCACCACCAACGCCGATTGATTGCACATTTGCCAGACCCCGACGGCGGCAGCCAGGGTGAGCAGCAACCGATGCTGCGCGACGAAGCGCAGCCCGGCTTGCAGGTCGCCCAGGAAGCGCGTCGGCGCGGCGCGCGGCGCCTCGTCGATCGCGATGCCGCGCAAGATGCCGGCCGACACCAGCAGCAGCGCGGCGTCGGCGAGCAGCGCCACCGGAGCCCCGACGAGCTTGATCAAGGCGCCCGCCAGCCCGGGTCCGGCCACCTCGGCACCGGACGTGGCGAGCGCATTCTTGGCGTGCGCTTCGACCAGTCGAGCGCGCGCGACGACCTGGGTCAGGACGATCTGGGCCGCCGAGCCGGCGGTCGTGTAGATCGTGCCGAGGGCGAACGCGCAGGCGTACATCCACCTCATCGACAGCCACCCCATCCACCAGGCCAGCGGCACGCTCGCGACGACCAGGGCCATCGAGGTCTCGCCGACGATATAGACAGGAAGCTTGCGGACCCGGTCGAGGCAAACGCCCGTGGGCAGCGAAAACAGGACGAAAGGGGCGATTTCCATGGCCGCGAGCCAGCCCATCTGCGATGGACCGGCGTGCAGCAGGACGGCGGCGGTGAGCGGCAGCGCGAGCAGCGTGATCTGTCCGCCGAAGGAACTGATCAAGATCGAGGTCCACAGGCGCCGGTACAGCGCCATGCGAAGCAGATCGTCGGACGGCAGGCGCACGAGACTGCGGAGGATGTCGAGCGATCGATTCAGGGCCTGCGCCATGGGTTCCTCTTGTGGTTGTCGCTCACGCGGCCCGGCTCACGGGAGGCGCGCGCGACGCGCGGCGAATCCGGCCGTCACCACGACGATCAGCGCTGCGCCGGCCCACAACCAGCCGACTGCCATCACCCCCCAGGTCGTGGCGTACATCACGGCATCGACGGCGTGCAGCGAGATGGTCTCGATCAGGAACAGCGCGCCGATCGCGGCGGTCGCGAGGATGGCCAGCGTACCGGCCGGGTCGCGTCGCCACCAGCGCGGCAGCGTCGTGGCGGCGAGCGCCAGCACGGCCAGAAGGAGGGCGGCGAGCAGTCCCACCTGGACTCCGGCGCGACCTGCATACCAACCCCGGCTTTGCAGCAAGGCGTCGACCCCGTCGTGCGAGCGCAGGCGCAATTCCACGCACAATTCGAGCACCCAAAGCGCCTGCACCGCCGCCAGGGTGCGCCAGGGCGACGCCTGCCTGCGGCCCACCCACGCGCAAGCGAGCGCGGCCAGGGCGAATGACGCCTGTCCCACCACTTGGGTGGGATTCGAGTAGAGAGCCAGCATGTGAAGGTCGCGATTGTCTATGTTGTGTTTTGCCTCTTGGCACCGCTGGCCTTTTGGCGCTGGCGGCCGGCGGCGGCGGTGCTGGTCGTTTTTCTGGGCGGGTGGCTCGTCCTGCCGGTGGGTCATTTTCCCGCAGGCTCGGCCGGCTCGGTCTTCCCCTACTGGATCACCGGGTTGGCGGTGCCGTCCGACATGCTCCTCACGAAGGCGTGGGTGGCGCCGGGTGCCGCGCTGATCGGTGCGTTGGCATTCGATCGTCGCCGCTGGGCCAACGTTCGGCCTGCGTGGTGCGACGCGCCGATCGCGCTCTGGTGCGGCTGGCCGCTGCTCCAGGGTGCCTTCATCTCGGCGAGCGACCCGCCGAGCGGTCTGGCGTGCCTCTACCTCGGCGGGGCCTGGGGCGTGCCGTGGTGTCTGGGTCGTGTGTATTTTTCCGACGCCGCCGCGCAACGGCTGCTGGCCCGCGGCCTCGCGCTGTCCGCCTTGGCGTGCCTGCCCATCGCCTTGCTCGAAGGCGCCATCGGGCCGGTCGTCTACGACAGCCTCTACGAGCCGCATCCGTTCCGGCTCGACGGGATCGAGCGCTATTTCGGGTTTCGTCCCCTCGCCATGTTCGAGGATGGCAACCAGTATGGGATCTGGATCTCGCTGTGCGCGCTGGCGGCCCTCTGGCTGGCCGTGGTGGCCGAGCCGGGTCGCGCGAAGTTCACCGCGCGCGTGGTGGCAAGCGTCGTCAGCGCCATGGCGCTGGCCGCGCAGTCGGTCGGCGCGTTGCTGATGCTCGCGACCGGTTGCCTTTTTCTTTCGGTCTGCCGCTGGCTGCGGCCCCGTGGGATGGTGGCGGCTGCGGCGGCCCTCCTGGTGGTCGCGGGCGCGCTCTACGTCTCGGGTCGGGTGCCGATCACGCGCCTGGCCAAGGAGACAGCCCTGGGCCACCACGTGGTCGAGGGCTTGCGGGGAATCGGCAGGGGTTCGCTGGGCTGGCGCGTCGCGCAAGACCAGAAATTGTTGCCCGACGCCATGGCGCGGCCGCTGCTCGGCCAGGGCCGCTGGGACTGGTGGCGGAGCCGCGAGACGCGGCCATGGGGATTGTCGGTCCTGGTGCTGGGTCAGTTCGGACTGCCCGGGCTGGCCTTCCTGCTCGGCGCCCTCCTGTTTCCGGCAGCGCGGGTCACCCTGCGGGCGCCGCGCAGCAGCGGGTGGTCGCCCGCAGGGCTGCCGCTGCTGCTGGCCAGCGTCATCGGACTCAGCGTGGTGGACGCGCTGATGAATTCGTTCATCTTCTTCCCGGCGGTGCTGATCGCCGGCGCGCTCGCCGGCGACCGCACGCGCCCTCAACTGCGGTAGTCGGCGTTGATCTTGACGTACTCGACGCTCAGGTCGCAGGTCCAGACGCTGGCCGACGCGGCGCCGCGTCCGAGGTCGACCCGCACCGTGATTTCGCTTTGCCGCATCACCCGCTGGCCGTCTTCCTCGCGGTAGTCGGGGCGGCGCCCCCCCTGCTCGACGACGTGGACGTCGTCGAGGAAGAGGTCGATGAGGCCCGGGTCGAGGTCGTCGATGCCGGCGTAACCGACCGCCGCGAGGATCCGGCCGAGGTTGGGATCACTGGCGAAAAACGCCGTCTTGACCAGGGGCGAATGGGCGATCGCATAGGCGGCCTTTCGGCACTCCGGAACGTCGCGGCCGCCGTCGATGCGCACCGTGATGAATTTGGTCGCCCCCTCGCCGTCCCGGACGATCGCCTGCGCCAGCTGCAGCGAAATCGCGACCACCGCGTCCCGCAGGCACCGGCCATCGGCCGAGTCGAGCTCGGTGATCTCGGCGTGACCGGCCCGGCGGGTCGCGATCAGGATGAAGGAATCGTTGGTCGAGGTGTCGCCGTCGATCGTGATCCGGTTGAACGATTCGTCAGCGGCCTCCTGGACGAGGCGCTGCAGCAGGGCCGGCGCGACGACCGCGTCGGTCGCCACGAAACCGAGCATGGTCGCCATGTTGGGGCGGATCATTCCGGCCCCCTTGCTGATTCCGGTCACGGTCACGGTCTTGCCGCCGATCTCGACCTGCATCGATGCCGCCTTCGCGACCGTGTCGGTGGTCATGATCGCGGCGGCGGCCTCGCCCCAGTGGTCGGGCGCCAGATCAGCCAGCGCGGCTGGCAGCCCGGCGACGATGCGCTCGACCGGCAGCGTCTCCATGATCACGCCGGTCGAGAAGGGCAACACCTGCTCGGCTGCGATGCCGATCCCCGAGGCCAGGGCCGCGCACGCGGTGCGAGCCCGCGCCAGCCCGTCGGCGCCGGTGCCTGCGTTGGCATTGCCGGTGTTGATCAGCAACGCCCGGATCGGGGCGCCGCCGGCCGCGAGATGCGCTCGGCAGAGCAGCACCGGGGCGGCGCAAAAACGATTGGCGGTGAAAACGCCGGCCACCGACGCGCCTTCGGCCAGGGTGATCACGGTCAGGTCGCGTCGCTGCGCTTTGCGCACCCCCGCCATGGCGATGCCGAGTTCGACACCCTGAACCGGGTGTAGCGACTGCGGGTCGGGCGCGGGTAGATTGACGGGCATGGAAAACTTTCGGGAGGGCGGGGCGACCGCGCGATTGTAAGTTTCGCAGCACCTGTCAGAGTTGGCTATGGGCAGGCCCGGCGAGGGTGGTTTAGAGTCGGCATTAAATATGCAGGCGGTCGAGTGTCCAGCGGTCGGGTGACACGAAGGAACCGCCGCGAAAAGATCACGTTGTCGGGAATTCGAATGCTGCCTTTTTTTGCCGAACTGGTCTCGCGCACCGACGAGGCGCGTCGTGATTTCGAACTCAATCCGGTGGTGCTGGAGGCTGTCGGCAACGGCATGTCGCTGCAGCGCTACCGCTTGCTGCTGCTCGAGCTCTACCACATCGTGTGGCACTTCAACACGGTCTGCGCGGCGGCGGCGAGCCGCCTGCCCGACGCTCACCGCCAGATTCGCTACTACCTCTACGAGCACATGCACGAGGAGTCGGGCCACGAAGACTGGGTCATGGCCGACCTGGCCGCGGTCGGGACGGCCGAAGCGGATGTCCGTCTGCACCTCCCCGCGGTCCATACGCTGGCTTTGACCGGATACAACTACTGGGCGGCCGACCGGCGCCACCCCTGCTCGGTGCTCGGCATGATGTATGCGCTCGAGGTCATCGCCTCGGTCTACGGCGGCACTTTCGCCGCCGCCATACGCGACTCGCTGCTGCTCGAGGGCGACCGCGGGGTCAGCTTCATCAGCTCGCACGCGACGATGGATGCCCAGCACATGGCGAGTCTGCGGACCATCCTCAACACCGTCGAGGACGAGGCCGCCAAGGAGGCCATCGTCGAATCGGTGACGGTCAACTTCCATCACCTCACGCGGGTCTTCGAGGCGATATGAGCGACGACCGCCGCGCGCTCACCGCGCTGATGAGCCGCCGCTACAAATACATCCATCTCGAATGGAACGAGGAGTTGTCGGCCCTGCGGGTGCGCACGTGTGTCAAGCCGATCCAGTGCTATAGCTTGTCGGCGATGGCCGAGCTGCAGCGCGTGCTCGACGACATGGCAGCGAGCCCGGGACTGGTCAAGCACTACATCATGACTTCCGACGTTCCGGGGGTCTTCAATTTCGGCGGCGACCTCTCCTTGTTCGTGTTGCTGATCCGGGCACGCGATGTCGAGTCGCTGCGGATGTATGGCAAGCGGTGCATCGACCTGGTGTGGTGGATGGAAAACGCGTCCCAACTGGGGGTGCACACCACCGTCCTGGTGCAAGGCGACACGCTCGGCGGCGGCCTCGAGTCGGTGATGCCGTTTCACAAGGTCGTCTTCGAGCGCAGCGCACAGGCGGGCTTTCCGGAGGTGCTCTTCAACCTCTTCCCCGGCATGGGCGCCTGGGACTACACCATACGCAAGGCCGGCTTCGCGGTCGCCAACGAGATGATCCTGTCGGGACGCCTCTACACCGCCGAGCAGCTCTACCGGCGCAAGCTCGTCGATCTGGTCGTCGACGATGGCGAAGGCGCTGCCGCGACCGACGCGCTCGTGCGCAGCCTCCACCCGCGCCTGCGCGGCACGCTGGCGGCGCTGGAGGCGCGTCGCCGGGCGTCGCCCATCACGTATGAATCGCTCGCCGCGATCGTCGAGCAGTGGACCCTCAATGCCTTGCAGCTCGCGGACCGGGACCTGCGCCTGATGGAGCGCCTGGCGCGGGCCCAGGTGCGCCGCGTCGGCGGCGCCGACGAAGGCGCCGTCGCGGAGATCAAGCAGATCGAACTCGACACCGCGTGGGGCGAGCTGCGTACCGGCACCACCGAATGGGGCGCCTTCGCCTGAGGGCCGATCGGCCCGCGCACGGCACCCTCAAAGCCAGTTGCGGACCAGCTCCTGGAGTTGGTCGCGGGTGTAGGGCTTGGCCAAGTGCGCATCCATGCCGGAATTGCGCGAGCGCATCGCGTCCTCCTCGAACGCATCGGCGGTCAGCGCGAGCACCGGCAAGCGGCGCAGGCCCATTTTTCGTTCGCGCGCACGGATCGCCTCGGTCGTCGCGTAGCCGTCCATGATCGGCATCTGGCAGTCCATCAGCACCAGGTCGACATCGTGGGCCTCGAGCTGGCGCAGCGCCTCTTCGCCGTCGCTGGCCTCGACCACCCGCAGACCGAAGGACTGCAGGACTTCACGCGCAATCATGCGATTGACGTCGTTGTCTTCGACCACCAGGACACTGCCGCTCAGGTTGGAGTCACCCTCGAGGCCGCCGAGCGCCGAGTCGGGGGGGGCGGCGTGGAAGGTCGCCTGGTCGGGCTCGAACATCAGCGTGAACCGAAACCTCGACCCTTTGCCCGGCTTGCTCGAGACCTGGACTTCGCCACCCATCGCCTGCACGATGCGCTGGCTGATCGCCAGACCCAGACCGGTCCCGGTGCGGCGCCGGTTGCGCGCGCCATCGAGTTGGTGAAAGGGCTGGAACAGGCTCGCGAGGTCGTCGCTGGCGATCCCGACGCCGCTGTCCCGGACTTCGAAGCACATGCCCACGTGCTGGGCATCGCCCCGTACCGGCGAGAGGCGCAACGCCACTTCGCCGCGTTCGGTGAACTTGATGGCGTTGCCGACCAGGTTCAACAGCACCTGCTTGAGCCGCTGGGCGTCTCCCATCACCCAGAGGTCGGCGTCGGAGTCCATGTCCAGGGTCAGGCGCAAGCCTTTGTTTTGCGCGTTGCTCCGAAACAGCGAAATTACGCCCACCGCCAGCGCGTTGAGGGAAAACGGCGCATGCGTGAGCGCGAGCTTGCCGGCTTCGATCTTGGAATGGTCGAGCACGTCGTTGAGGATGCTCATCAACGAGACCCCGGACGAAGCGGCGGTGCGCACCAGGCGCCGCTGGTCCACGCTCAGCTCGGAACGACGCAGCAGTTCGAGCGCACCCAGCACACCGTTCATGGGGGTACGGATCTCGTGGCTCATCGTGGCCAGGAACTGCGACTTCGCCGTGTTGGCGGTCTCGGCCAGCTCCTTGGCGCGCAGGAGCGACACGTTGGCCGCTTTCGCTTCGCGGCTGTGCTGAATCGCGCGCATGGTGGTCGAGCGGAATTCGCGCGAGGCGAAATAGAGCGTGACACCGAAGGTGCCCGACAGGATCGCCACGGGCCACGATTGAACGCTCGGACTCACCAGGCTCACGATGACGAGCGCGCCGATCTCGATCGCCGCCAGGATCTGGAACGCCCGGCCGACCAGGGTCATGAAAAACGCCGCGACCGTGATGGAGCCGAGCACCATGCCGACATAGACCGTGCCGAGGCTGCCCTGGAGCGCAGGGTAGATCGCGAACGTGGCGATCACCCACATCAGGCCCGCCAGCGCGGCGTTGCCTTCGAGCTGTCGTTCGACGTGCAGCGCGTTCTCGGACAGGCTGAGGTCCACTTTCGCGTAGCGTTGGGTGATCCAGCGGCGCCATATCGCCACGCCCAGACCGACCAGTGCCACCGAGACCGACGCTGAAATCCGCCCCGCGCGCACCCCCATCGCGGCCATCACCGCGACCGCAACGAGTTGCAATGCGACGCTGCGGCCCGAGTTGTGCAGCGCGAGGCGCAACAACTCGCGCCGCGTGCCGGCCTCAACTGTTACATCTTCGATCATATTCGCGAGGATAACGCCCGCGCCCTGTTTTGGGACGGGTCTTATCGGCGCGAACAGGCGCGCGAGGCGCCCTTTTTTGCTGGACGTCGGTTCGTCAAGCCAGGCGCCCATGGCACTGCTTGTACTTCTTTCCGCTGCCACACGGGCACGGGTCGTTGCGTCCGACCTTGGGCACCTCGGCGACGAGCGTCGCCAAGTCCATCTCCTGAGAGACCGAGCCGTCCTCGTTGGGGTGGGTGTAGGTGACGTTGCTGATGCGTTCGGCGCGGTCTTCGATCGCTTCGGCCGCCTGGGCCACTTCTTCCTGGGACTGGATGCGCACGGTCATGAGCACCCGGGTGACGTCCATCTTCACGACATCGAGCAATTGCGAAAAGAGTTCGAACGCCTCGCGCTTGTATTCCTGCTTGGGGTTCTTCTGGGCATAGCCGCGCAGGTGGATGCCCTGGCGCAGGTAGTCGAGCGCGGCCAGGTGCTCGCGCCAGTGCGAGTCGATCGACTGCAGCAAGATCATGCGCATGAAGGGCGTGAACTGCTCCACGCCGACCCGCTCGAGCTTGTCGTTGAACGCCGCGTCGGCCGCACGGGTGACCTTCTCGACGAGGTCTTCGGCGGTGATCGATTGGCTCTTTTCGACCTCCGCGCGCAGCGGCAGGTCGAGCTGCCATTCATCGCGCAATACCTTTTCGAGGCCCGGCAGGTCCCACTGCTCCTCGACGCTGTCGGGGGGAACGAAGCCGTGAACGACATCGGCCAGGGTACTTTCGCGCAGTGCGGCGATCTGCCCGGTCAAGCTCTGGGCTTCCAGAATGTCGTTGCGCTGCTGATAGATCACCTTGCGCTGGTCGTTGCTCACGTCGTCGTATTCGAGCAACTGCTTGCGCATGTCGAAGTTGCGTGCCTCGACCTTGCGTTGCGCACTTTCGATGCTGCGCGTGACGATGCCGGCCTCGATCGCCTCGCCGTCGGGCATCTTCAGCCGCTCCATGATCGAGCGCACCCGGTCGCCCGCGAAAATCCGCATCAGCGAATCGTCGAGCGAGAGGTAGAACCGCGACGAGCCCGGGTCTCCCTGGCGCCCGGAACGGCCGCGCAACTGGTTGTCGATGCGCCGCGATTCGTGGCGCTCGGTCGCGATGATGCGCAGCCCCCCTTGGGCCTTGACCCGGTCGTGCAGCCCTTGCCATTCGTCCTGGAGCTGGCGCGCCCGGGCCGCCTTGTCGCTCTCGGTGATGGACGGGTCGGCGTCGAAGGCCTTGATCTGGTTCTCGACGTTGCCGCCCAGCACGATGTCGGTTCCGCGTCCGGCCATGTTGGTCGCGATCGTGATCACGCCGGGGCGCCCGGCCTGGGCGACGATCTCCGCCTCGCGGGCGTGCTGTTTTGCGTTCAGCACGTTGTGCGGCAGCTTTTCCTTTTGCAGCAGGGCGGAGATGACCTCGGAGTTCTCGATCGAGGTGGTGCCGACCAGCACCGGCTGACCGCGCTCGTGGCAGTCGCGGATGTCCTGGACGACCGCCGCGAACTTTTCCGGGGTGGTCTTGTAGACCAGGTCGAGTTCGTCCTTGCGGATGGTCGGCTTGTTGGGCGGGATGACGACGGTCTCGAGGCCGTAGATTTCCTGGAACTCGTAGGCTTCGGTGTCGGCGGTGCCGGTCATCCCCGATAGCTTGCCGTACATGCGGAAGTAGTTCTGGAAGGTGATCGAGGCGAGGGTCTGGTTCTCGCTCTGGATCTGCACCCCTTCCTTGGCTTCGACCGCCTGGTGCAGGCCGTCGGACCAGCGCCGGCCCGTCATCAGGCGGCCGGTGAATTCGTCGACGATCACGACCTCGCCGTCCTGCACCACGTAGTGCTGGTCGCGGTTGTAGAGGTAGCGCGCCCGCAGCGCGGCGTAGACGTGGTGCATCAAGGTGATGTTGGCCGGGTCGTAGAGCGACGCGCCCTCGGCCAGGAGTCCGGCTTCGCCGAGGATGCGCTCGGCGTTTTCGTGGCCGTCCTCGGTCAGGAAGACCTGGTGGCTCTTTTCGTCGACCGTGAAGTCGCCCGGATCGATCACGCCCTCGCCGGTGCGCAGGTCGAGTTCGCCGATCTGCTTCTTGAGCTTGGGAACGACGGCGTTGATGCGCACGTAGAGCTCGGTGTGGTCCTCTGCCTGGCCACTGATGATCAAGGGCGTGCGGGCCTCGTCGATGAGGATGGAGTCGACCTCGTCGACGATCGCATAGGACAGGCCGCGGGCGACGCGGTCGGCCACGTCCTGGACCATGTTGTCGCGCAGGTAGTCGAAGCCGAACTCGTTGTTGGTGCCGTAGGTGACGTCGGCGGCATAGGCCGCCTGCTTTTCCTCGCGGCTCATCTGCGCCATGTTCACGCCGACGGTCAGGCCGAGGAAGGTGTAGAGCCGACCCATCCACTCGGCGTCGCGGCGGGCCAGGTACTCGTTGACCGTGACCAGGTGCACGCCCTTGCCGGTGATCGCGTTGAGGTAGACCGGCAGGGTCGCCATCAAGGTCTTGCCCTCGCCCGTGCGCATCTCGGCGATCTTGCCGTTGTGCAGCGTCATGCCGCCGATCAGCTGCACGTCGAAGTGGCGCATCTTCAAGACCCGCTTGCCGGCTTCGCGCACGGTCGCGAAGGCCTCGGGAAGGATGAGATCGAGCGCTTCGCCCTGCGCGAAACGCTGGCGGAACTCCGCCGTCTTGGCCACCAGCGCGCTGTCGTCGAGGGCTTCGAACTGCGGCTCCAGGGCGTTGATCTGCGCCACGACCTGCCGGTACTGCTTCAGCAGGCGGTCATTGCGGCTACCGAATATGGAAGTGAGAAGCTTGGGCAACATGCGGCGTCTGGGGTTGGGGCATTCGACGCACCGGGCGCCGGGCTGCATCGACGCGAGGTCGGTGCGCGCACGGGCCGCCATGGCGCGCGAAGACAGGCAATTGGGGGCACAACGTCATCCGCTCAAGGCGAGACCGGGGGCGGACGCGGCCGAAAGCGGCGAATTTTATCATTCGCGGGGGGCCGTCTCGCTGGTTGCGTTCGCCGCAGCCTCGGGCCTGGCGCGCCCAGGCACCCCGCCCTGCGCTGGCAATCGACTAGTTCGGGGCCAACGCGTCGGGCAGCGCGCGCTGCCCGACCTGCGAGCGGATGAAGCGGTGTTCGACCAGATGCCAGCTCAGCGCCCCCGCCACGATCGTGGCCGGCCATGCCATCGCGAAGAGGAGCCAGGGCGCATGGGTGCCGCTCCAGTGGGCGAGCATCTGCTGGATGGGGAAGGCATAGAGATAGATGCCGTAGGAGTAGTCGCCGTGCCGGGCGAAACGGCTCGCATGGGTGGTGGGCAGGAAGGCGAGCCAGAGGATCAGGTAGGCGCCGGCCAGCGGCAGGACGAAACCCAAAGCGTAGGGAATCGCGCAGGCCACCGCCAAGCTCGCGGCAGCCACCCAGGCGCCGAAGGCGCTGTAGCGAATGCGTGCCCCGCACGACTGGAACAGCATGCCTGCCACGAAATACGGCAGCAAACGCGACCAGAAGACCGGATAGCCGAAGATGGCGCCCAGCCACTTTCCGCCTATCCTGAGGTCGCGAAAGGCGACCACGAACGCCGCCAGCATCAGCAGCGGCAAGGCCGCGGCGAGCCAGGTCGGCCGCTTCAGACCGCCGAGCAGGCCCACGACCATCAGCCCCACGTAACACCAGAATTCGAACGGGATCGACCAGAGCGAGCCGTTCACCGGACCGGGCGATGGATTGCCGGGGAACGCCGCGAACGGCTGAAGGAAGATCAGCCGCAGCGCGTGCGCTGCGAAATCGAGTGCGAAAGCAGGCGTGAAGGCGCCGCCGCCCGTCTCGCTGAAGATGGGCGCGACGACGAAGGCGCAGAGCGTGGAGGCGACCAGGAAGCCTGGGTAGATACGCCGAACCCGCTTGGACAGAAAGCTCGTGATCTGCGGCTTCCTCGCCCAGCTTTGAGCGATCAGGTAGCCGCTGATCATGAAAAATCCGTAGACCGACAGGGTGCCGAGCGTCATCTGGCCGCCGCTCAGGCGCATCAAGGGCTCGTCGATTTCGGTCCCGGTCGCCAGCGGGTAGCTGTGCGAAAGAATGACCAGCGAAGCGAAGCCGAACCGGATGATGTCGAAGTTGTTTCCGGCGACTGGGGTCGACATCGAAGCGGTCTCTGAGAAGGCGGCGGCGCCCGCGCGTGGTCCCCGCGCCGGCTCGTCAAAGTATAAGGGGCGGGGCACCCGCACCCACATACGCACTCGCCCTCGCCCTCGCCCTCGCATTCGCACCCGCACTCGCGCGGACGGCGGGCGCCCGGGCTCGCCAGTCGGGGCTGGCTACACTGGCGTGGCCACTCCCCCTCGCCCCATGCCACCCGTCACACCCGACCCCTTGGGGATCGCGCAAGCGTTGCAGCGCAGCGCGCCCCTGGTCC
Source organism: Pseudomonadota bacterium (assembly GCA_030776545.1). Lineage (GTDB taxonomy): Bacteria > Pseudomonadota > Gammaproteobacteria > Burkholderiales > Burkholderiaceae_C > LMDS01. The sequence continues at coordinate 14,959 of JALYHO010000309.1, forward strand.
GCCTGCGTGAGTTGCTGCACGACTCCGAACGCCGCTTCGCAGCGATCCGCACGGCGCTGCCCCCGGAAATGAAAGATCACGTCCGACCCGGCACGGTCGACGAGGACGGCTGGTCGCTGCTGGCCGCCAACGCCTCGGTGGCGGCCAAGTTGCGGCAACTGCAGCCGCGCCTCGAGGCAATCTTGCGCGAGCACGGCTGGGCGGTGGCCGATATCCGCATCAAAGTGGCTGCGAAATGAGGGGCGGCGTCGGCCGGGCGGTGCTCGCCGGCGCCTTGTCCCTGGCGACCGCACTCGCTGACGGACAAACGCCCAGCGGCCAAACGCCCAGCAGCCAGGCTTCCAGCGGCCTGGCCGCCGCGACCTGGAGCGCCGCCCCGGGGCCCGATGCCTTCAGCGCCGCGGCCTTGCTCGACCTGCGTGGCTTGAACGAGGCCATCGCCGGTCAATCCGGCTTCGTGCGCATCGGCCGGGACGGGGGCTTCGAGCGCGGCGACGGGGCCCCGCTGCGGTTCTGGGCGGTCAATACGGAAGTCGGTCGCGGCGGGATCGATCCGGCAGCGCCCGACCTCGCCCGGCATGCGCGTTTCCTGGCCAAGCGCGGGGTCAACATGGTGCGGCTGCACCGCCAGCTCGCGCCCAACCTGGCCGTCACGCCCGACGCGGCGATCGGCGACATCGACGCGGCCGAACGCGATGGCATCTGGCGCACCGTGGCGGCGATGCGTCGGGAAGGCATCTACACCGCCTTGTCGCCGTACTGGGCCGGCCCCATGCACTTCGCGCCCGCTTGGGCGATCGCCGGCGGGGCGCAGCAGTCGGCCTACGGCTTGCTCTTCGTCGATCCGGTCCTGCAGTCCGCGTACAAGTCGTGGCTGCGTCGCCTCCTGACCGAGAAAAATCCCTATACCGGGATGGCCCTGGCGAAGGATCCCAGCCTGGCGCTGATTCAGATCCAGAACGAGGACAGCCTGCTGTTCTGGACCGTGGGCAGCTTGGGCCCGGCCCAACGTCAGGCACTGGAAGCGCGATTCGGCGCCTTTTTGCTGAAAAAGTACGGCTCACCCTGGAATTTGCAGAGCGCCTGGCTGGGCGAGCCCTTCCTGGCAGGCGCAGCGGCCACGCCCCCCCGTGTCCCCTTGCTCGACCTGTCCGAGCTGACCGGACCGGGTCGCGGCGCGCATGGCAGGCGCCTGGCCGACCAGACCGAGTTCTATGCTCGAACGATGCACGATTTCAATGCCGAAGTCGTTCGCTATTTGCGCGACGACCTCGGCGCGATGCAACTCGTCAACGCCGGCAACTGGAAGACCGCGAGCCCGGCGCGGCTGGGCGACGCCGAGCGCTGGAGCTACACCGCCGGCGATGTCGACGCGGCCAACGTCTACACCGGCGGCGTGCACCAGGGTCCAAACAGCGGCTGGGCGATCCAGAACGGCGACCGGTTCACGGACGAGAGCGTGTTGCTTCATCCGCGCAACCTGCCGACAAATCTGAAGCAAACGCTCGGCCGCCCGATGCTGGTGACCGAAGGCGGGTGGATCCTGCCGAACGGACACGCCACCGAGGGGCCGTTCCTGGTTGCGGCCTACGCCTCGCTGAGCGGGGTCGCGGGCTACACCTGGTTTTCGACCCGGGACGAAGGCTACGGCCCCCCGCAATCGGCCAACGGCTACCTGCCTTCGCAGGCCAAATGGACGTTCGCGACTCCCGACGTGCTGGGCACGTTCGCGGCCGCCGCCCTCGCCTACCGCCGCGGCGACATCCGACGCGGCACGCCGGTGCTGGTCGAAAACCGAACCCTGCAAGACCTGTGGGACCGCAAGACGGCCGTCCTCGCCGAGGAAGCGAGCTTCGACCCGAACCGGGACGCGGGCGACATCGCGCCGCGTTCGGCCGTCAAGACGGCCATCGCCCCCGACGCGTTTCTGGTCGGACCGGCCTGGGTCGCCTTCGGCGCCGACCCGGCCTTGTCGCGGGCCGGACCGACGGCCGGACTCGTCGCCCCGGACGTCGTGCGTGCCAATACGGGACAGATCGTCCTGAATTCGCGACTGGGCTTTTGCACCCTGGACGCTCCGCGGGCGCAAGGGGTGGCAGCGCATTTCAGCGCGGCACCGACCCACCAGCTGACCGACGTGCGCTTCACCTCGGGCAACGCGTACGGGGCGGCGATGGCGGTCTCGCTGGACGATGCGCCGCTGCGCGACTCGCGCAAGATATTGCTCCAGTTCGGCACGCGCAGCCGGCCCACCGGGTGGCTGCAAGCGCCCGTGCGCGTCGAGGTGCCGGGCCAGGGCGCGGTCGACGGCTGGGAAGTGAAATCCTACGGTCATGCCCCCTGGCAAGTCGAAAGTGCCAGGCTCCAGGTCACGATCGACAACCCGACGCTGGTGCGGGCGACCGCGCTCGACCTGAACGGCATGCCGATGCGGGCGGTCGCCCTCGAGCGTTCCGCCACGGCGGTCACGCTCACCTTTCCGCCCGACGCCCTGTACGTGGTGGTCGAACATTGAGCTGCAAGAGCACGACGCGACCTGCCGACGGGACCTCCCGGACGGGTTCCGAGCCGGGTTCTAATGGGGTCCTGAAGCGGGTCCGAAGGAGGCGCTGAATTGTCAGATCGACACACGCTCGTGGTGGTGTCCTACTACAACGCCGTTCCTCCGGACCGGCTGGACAACCTCTTGTGGCAGCTGGCGCGCATTCCCGCCGGATGCACGTTCGACGTGGTCGTGGTCATCAATCGGGCCCTCGACCAGGCCGTGTCGATCGAGGACAAATATCCGCAGGTCCGGTTCCTGTACCGACCGAACAACGGCTACAACATCGGCGCTTGGCAGCATGGCTGGCAAGAAAACCCCGGCTACGACGCGTACGTTTTCCTTCAGGACGAATGTCTGATCGCCCGGCAGGGATGGCTGCGGTCGCTGGTTCGCCGCGCAGCCTCCGGGAAGGGCAAATTGGTGGGCGAGTCGCTCGTGGATCCGGCGGAATCGTGGGAGCAGTCACAGGCTTCGTACGAGGATTTCTATGCACGTTCCGGCCTGGCCCCCGCCCGATGGTCGGATGATGGGGGCGATCTCAACACGCCCAATGCGGTCCGCCGTTTCCTGCGGTCTCAGGCCATCCCCAGCGAACCGACGATGCGCCATCTGCGCTCGCTTGTTTTGTGCGCGCCCGGCCATGTGCTCACGGCAATGGGTGGATTTCCAGCGGGAAACAGCTATCGGGACGCGGTCGGGGCCGAAGTGGGCTGCTCTCAGCGCGCGACGGCGTGCGGATTTTCGGTCGAGCAGGCCGCCCTCTTGCCCTATACCTTCGTCATCCATCCGCAGTGGATGGCAGAACGTTGCGACGCGCGCACGGGTCGCGGCGTGATGCAGGCCTTGTTCAGACGTTGGGTCCCCACGTCGGCTCGGCTGCGCCTGCGCAGTGCGCGGCGCAGGTGGCGCACCCGGTCGCTCGGGCCGGCCCTCCCTTAGGCCCCCTTGCGCTCGAGACCGATCGAAAACGGGTCAGCTCGAGTCGCCGGATCGAGGCGACAGGATCGCGTTCAGGATCACGTCGAAGAGATGATCGGCGCGGGCGGCCAGCGACGGCTGGTCTGCGAGCCAGGCCAGGGCCCCGACCAAGGCGAACAGGTCGGCGCCATCGACCTCCCCCCGGGCTGCGCCCTCGGCCTGAGCGCGCTCGAGAAGACGCGTTCCTGCCGCGCGCATCGTGACGCAGGAGGCGTGGAGGGCTGAATCGGGAGCTTCGATGGCCGCCATCATCGCCGCCGTGACCCCGCGGTAGTTGGTCGCGACCGTGACCGCGTCGCGCAGCCAGCTCACCAGGGCATCGCGTGCCGAGCGCGTTCCCTCGAGTTGCCCGGCGCGGGCCGTCAGTTCATCGAAAAACACGCGCAGCAAGGCCTCGAGCAACGCCTCGCGATTCGGGAAGTGCCGATAGAGCGTGCCCAGTCCCACGCCGGCCTGGCGTGCCACGTCGCGAAGCGATGCGTCGGCGCCCTGCTCGGACACGACGTCGCGCGCCACCTCGAGCAACCGATCGTGGTTTTTCCTGGCGTCGGCTCGCACGTCGCTCCTTGACAATCGGAGCGGTGCTCCTAATATAAGTGGATCACCGCTCCGGTGAGCTTAACACATCATCCGAAGGAGAAAGGAATGTCGACGGACACGATGAAGGCAGTTCGGCTGCACGCTTTCGGGGGCCCCGAGGTCCTGAGGTACGAAGATGCACCGGTTCCCGAACTCAAGCCAGGCCATGTGCTCGTGCGGGTCCACGCCATCGGCGTCAACCCACCGGATGGGTACCTGCGAGAAGGGTACAAAATGCTTCCGCCGGACTGGCGGCCGCCGGTGCCCCTGCCGGTCATCCCGGGGACCGACGTGTCCGGCGTCGTTCATGCGGTCGCACCGGATGTCCAGGGCTTTTCCATCGGGCAAGACGTGTTCGGCATGGTCCGCTTCCCGAGTTTCGGCGACAGCGCCGCTTACGCCGAATTCGTCGCCGCGCCAGCGTCGGACCTTGCGCCCAAGCCCGCGGGGATCGATCATGTCCACGCCGCGGGAGCGCCGATGTCGGGGCTGACCGCCTGGCAGTTCCTGATCGAGCTCGGTCACGAGGAACCGAACCCGCTGCAACCGTACCCGCACCGACCCGTGCCGCTCCAGGCCAAGACCGTGCTGGTCAATGGCGCGGCGGGCGGCGTCGGGCACCTCGCGGTGCAACTCGCGAAGCGCCAGGGCGCCCACGTGATCGCCGTCGCATCGGGCGCGCACGAGGCATTCCTGCACCGGCTCGGCGCGGACGAATTCATCGACTACACCGCCCGCGCTCCGGAGGAGGTCGCACACGACATCGATCTCGTCCTCGACACCCTCGGGGGTCCGACCACCGGTCGCTTCTTGCGCGCGATCAAACGCGGCGGCGCCCTGTTCCCGGTCTTCCTGGGCTTTTCCGATGCACAGGAGGCCCAGAAGCGGGGCATCACGGTGTCCATGACGCAAGTTCGATCGAACGGACGACAACTCGCCGAACTCGGCCGCGCCCTGGACTCGGGAACATTGCGCGTCGCCATCGACAGCACCTTCGCGCTCGCCGATGCCCGCAAGGCCCACGAGCGCGCCGCCCGCGGTCACATCCGCGGCAAGATCGTGCTTACCGTCGACTGAGTGGACGGCTCGGGGCGGCGCCTCCCGTTCCCCGGTCGGCCGGCCATGAACGCATGGCCATGCTCACGCTGGCCAGCAGGCTCTCCCGCGAGGCGCCGTCCTTGGCCTGCATCGACATGCCTTGGTAGACGGTCGCGTAGAAATTGGCGAGGGCCAATGCGTCGGTGTCGGCGGGCAGCTCGCGCGCGTCGATGCCCCGTTGGATCCGCTCCGCCATGGCCTGGACGGCCAGGGCACGGCGCTTGGCCACCAGCGCCTGCACATGTTCGGCGGCCATCGAACAGTTGGTGGTGGCCATCACCATCATGCAGCCGTGGGGGTGGCAATTGCCCGTCAGCTGGGCCGCGGCCTCTTCCAGCATGCGCTGGATGGCGCCGCGTGCGGTCGGCTCCTCGGCAAGCGCGCGCGCGCCGAAGCCGCCGGGTCCGTTGCCGTAGGCCTCGATGGCAGCCAGAAAGAGCTGTTCCTTGTCGCCGAACGCGGCATACAGGCTGGGCGCCGTGATTCCCATGGCCGCCGTCAGGTCGGCCACGGAGGCGGTCTCGTAACCACGCTCCCAGAACACGCGCATGGCCTTGTCCAGCGCTGCGGCGCGATCGAACGACAGCGGACGCCCGCGCGGCCGGGCCGGCGCGCGCGAGGCGCAGGCAGTCGGCCCGCCAACCGCGTTCCTGGTGTGGATCTTGCTTTTCATAGCAATCGCTAAATTAATTCTTGACCGGTTGCCGCACGGTGACTACATTGTGCCCTATGCGTAGCGCTCGCTACGAATATCTGAAGGTGCGCACCGGTCGGGAATCGAAGGGGCCCACCCCTGCCCTGCCGCGCACTCGCCCAAAGGACGTCGCCATGCTCCCCAAGACCCTGCACCTGCATCCGCACCTGTTGACGGGAGCCACCGTCGCCATCGCTTTGGCGGGGCTGTTCCTGATGAGTGGCTGCAGCCAGCCCGCCGATGCGCAAGCGGCACCGCCGCAGGCGCCCCCGGTGAGCGTCGCACCGGCGGTTCAGCGCCAGGTCTCGGACAGCGAGGAGTTCAGCGGTCGGCTCGAGGCGGCCGAATATGTCGAGCTCCGGCCACGCGTCAGCGGCACCATCGAGAAAGTGCATTTCGCCGACGGCGCGCTGGTTCGAAAGGGCGACTTGCTGTTTTCGATCGACGCGCGGCCTTTCGAGGCCGAAGCGGCGCGCGCGCAATCCCAGCTCACGTCGATGAAAGCCCGTTCGGAGTTGGCGCAGAGCGAGTTCGCCCGCGCCCAGAAACTGCTCGAATCGCAGGCCGTCTCGAAACAGGAGGTCGACCAGCTGGGCGCCAGCCAGCGCACCTCGCGGGCCGATATCCAGGGCGCCGAGGCCGCCCTGCGCATCGCCCGACTGAACATCGAGTACGCCCAGGTGCGCGCCCCGATCAGCGGCCGGATTTCGCGTGCCAACGTGACGGCCGGCAACGTCGTGAACGAACAATCGGTCCTGACTTCGATCGCCGGCGTCAGCAAGGTCTACGCTTATTTCGACGGGAGCGAACGCACTTTCTTGCGCCTGCAGGACGCCAGGGCGAGCGGCGGCGCACCGAAAGTGCGCATGGCACTCCTCGATGAGCCGGACTTCGCGCACGAAGGCCAGGTCGACTTCATCGACAACCGGCTCAATCCGCAGACCGGCGCGATCCGCATGCGGGTCAGCTTCGACAACGCCTCGGGTCGCTTCACTCCCGGGCTGAGTGCGCGGCTGCGCATGCAAAGCGCCACCGCCCACGACGCCGTGCTGGTGCCCGAGCGCGCCATCGGAACCGACCAGACCAAGAAGTTCGTCTATGTCGTCGAGGCCGACGGCAAGCCGCAGTTCCGCGAGGTGCACCTCGGTGCCCTGGCCGACGGCATGCGCATCGTCCAGGGCGGTGTCAAGGGCGGCGAGCACGTCGTCGTCGAGGGCCTGCAACGGATCCAGCCGGGCATGACCGTCACGCCGCAATTGCTGCCGGTCGACGCCAAGGGGATGCCGGTCTTTGCGCCACCGGCCGGCGCGCCGGGCGCCGCGGCCGCGGCCGACAAGAAAACGGTTGCCAAGACCTGAACCCGAAAACGCCTCCACCATGGACATTTCTCGCTTCTTCATCGACCGCCCGCGGTTTGCCGGGGTGTTGTCGATCATCATCTTCCTGCTGGGCCTGCTGTCCATCTTCCGACTGCCCGTGTCGGAGTATCCGGAGGTGGCGCCGCCGCAAATCGTGGTGCGGGCGCAGTTCCCGGGCGCCAACCCGCGGGTCATCTCCGAGACCGTCGCCACCCCCCTGGAAGAGCAGATCAACGGGGTCGAGAACCTGCTGTACTTCGAATCCCAGGGCACGGCCGACGGCAGCATGACGCTGACCGTGACCTTCAAGATCGGCACCGACCCCGAAGTCGCCGAGACAGCGGTTCAGAACCGCATCAACCGGGCCCTGCCGCGCTTGCCGGAGATCGTCCGGCAGATCGGCGTCACCACCGAGAAATCGAGTCCCAACCTGACCATGGTCGTGCACCTGGTCAGCCCCGACAACAGCCGCGACGCGCTCTACCTGCGCAACTACGGCCAGCTCAACGTGCGCGACGAGTTGCTGCGCATCCCCGGCATGGGATCGGTGCTGTTGTTCGGCGCGGGCGACTACGCCATGCGCATCTGGCTCGACCCGGCCAAGCTCGCGGCGCGCAGCATCACCACCGGCGAGGTGGTCGCCGCGGTACGCGAACAGAACGCGCAGGTCGCCGCCGGGACGGTCGGCGCGCCCCCCTCGCCGCGCGGCACCGAGTTCCAGTTGGCGGTGAACACGCAGGGGCGCCTGACCACCGAGGAGCAGTTCGCCGACATCATCGTGCGCGCCGAGCCGTCCACCGGCGGGTTGATCCGCATCCGCGACCTCGGGCGCGTCGAGCTCTCGGCGGGTTCCTACTCGCTGCGCAGCTTGCTCAACAACAAGGAGGCCGCTGCCATCGCGGTGTTCCAGTCGCCCGGCTCGAACGCGCTCGCGCTCTCGAACCAGGTGCGCGCGACGATGGAGCGGCTGAAAGCCGATTTCCCGCAGGGCATGAGCTACAGCATCGTCTATGACCCGACCCGTTTCGTGCAGACCTCGATCTCGAAGGTGATCGAGACCCTCTTCATCGCGGTGGGGCTGGTCGTGCTGGTGGTGCTCCTGTTCCTGCAGACTTGGCGCGCCTCGATCATTCCGCTGCTGGCGGTGCCGGTGTCGATCGTGGGCACCTTCACCTTCTTGCTGCTGCTCGGCTACTCGATCAACACCCTCACCTTGTTCGGACTGGTGCTGGCCATCGGCATCGTCGTGGACGATGCCATCGTCGTGGTCGAGAACGCCGAGCGCAACATCGAAAGGGGCTTGAGCGCGCACGATGCGACGGTCAAGGCGATGCAGGAGGTGTCGCGGCCGATCATCGCCATCGCCCTCGTGCTGTGCGCGGTGTTCGTGCCGCTGGCCTTCGTGCCGGGGCTCACCGGCCAGTTCTACAAGCAGTTCGCCGTCACGATCGCCATCAGCACCGTGATCTCGGCCTTCAACTCGCTGACCCTTTCGCCCGCCCTGAGCGCCTTGCTGCTGCGCTCCCACGACGCCCCCAAGGACTGGCTCTCGCGCGGCATGGACCGGCTCTTCGGGCCGTTCTTTCGCTGGTTCAACGGCTGGTTCGGCAGGCGCAGCGAGGCCTATGGCCATGGCGTGACGCGCATCGTGCAGCGCAAGTCGGTCACGATGCTGGTCTACGCGGTGCTGCTGGCGCTGACCGCCTTTGTCTTCACGCGCATCCCCGCCGGCTTCGTGCCGGCACCCGACAAGCAATACCTGATCGGCATCGCCCAGTTGCCCGCCGGCGCCTCGCTCGACCGCACCGACGCGGTGATCCGGCAGATGAGCGAGATCGCGCTCAAAGTGCCCGGCATCGTCGACTCGGTCGCGTTCCCTGGTCTCTCGATCGCCGGGTTTTCGGCGGCGCCCAACGAAGGCATCGTGTTCTTCGGCCTGAAGCCGTTCGAGGAGCGCACCACGGCCGACCTCTCCAAGAACGCGATCCTCGGCAGGGTCAACGGGGCGCTGCAGCAGATCCAGGGGGCCCGCATGTTCGTCGTTCCGCCACCGGCCGTCGACGGCCTGGGCAATGCCGGCGGCTTCAAGCTGCAGGTGCAAGACCGCGAAGGCCTGGGTGAGCAGGCGCTGTACGGCGCGGTGTGGGGGACCCTCGGGCAGGTCTACGGCAATCCCAGATCGAGCATCGGCACGCCCTACTCCACCTACGACATCAACGTGCCGCAGCTCTTCGCCAACGTCGACCGTGAACGCGCCAAGCAAATGGGCGTGGCACTCGGCGATATCTACGACACGATGCAGGTCAATCTCGGCTCGCTCTATGTCAACGACTTCAGCAAGTTCGGCAAGACCTACCAGGTGGTGGTGCAGGCCGACGCGCCCTACCGCGCCGACGCGGAAGCGATCACCTCGCTCAAGACGCGCAACGGCGCCGGCGAGATGGTGCCGCTGGGCGCATTGATGAAGGTCGAACCCACCTTCGGCCCGACGCGCGTCACCCGCTACAACGGCTACCCGTCGGCCGACATCAACGGCGCGGCCAACCCCGGCTTCTCGTCCGGCCAGGCCGAAGCCGAGATCGAAGGCCTGCTCAAGCGCACGCTCGGCCGGGGCTTGTCGTACGAGTGGACCGAGCTCACTTACCAGGACCGGTTGACGCGGGACATCACGCTGCCCGGCGTCGGCATCAAGATGCCGGTGCTCGCCGCGGTGATGATGATCGCCGTGCTGCTCGTGGTCCTCGTGTTGTCCGCGCAGTACGAGAGCTGGAGCCTGCCGATGGCGATCGTGCTCATCGTCCCGATGTGTGTGCTGGCCGCCCTGTGCGGCGTGTGGATCTCGCATTTCCCGCCCTTCGGGCAGCCGGGCGACCTCAACATCTTCACCCAGGTGGCGCTGGTCGTGCTGGTCGGCCTGGCCTGCAAGAACGCCATCCTCATCGTCGAGTTCGCCAAGGAGCTGGAGGAGCAGGGGCAGGCGCTGATGGAGGCGGTCATCCACGCCTGCCGGATGCGGCTGCGGCCGATCCTGATGACCTCCATCGCCTTTTGCGCGGGCGTGCTCCCGCTGATATTCGGCAGTGGTGCCGGGAGCGAGATGCGCCGGGCCATGGGGATCGCGGTCTTCTCGGGCATGCTCGGCGTCACCGTCTTCGGCATCTTCCTGACCCCTGTTTTTTATGTGCTGCTGCGCGGGCGCAGGGCACGCCGCCTGGCCGACGCGACGGCGCGCCTCGCCGTGGCTGGATCGGCGCCGCCAACGGGAACCGCGAGGCCCGATGTGCGGCCCGCTCCGGAACTCGGGAGGAACGGCCATGAATAGGCCAGCGGCGGCCACGTGGGCGGCGCTGGTCCTGGCCGTTGCCGGATGCGCGGTGGGGCCGGAC
>JALYHO010000310.1 GCA_030776545.1 Pseudomonadota bacterium
GCGCATGCTGGACGCCGCCAAGGACGACCCGGATCAACTCGCCCGGCGCCGGAAGTTCCTGGCCGACCTGGACCGCGGTGACCCGGCGGCCCTGCAACGTTGGCAGCAGATGGCGAGCCGGCGCGCGAACAACGCCGAGGGCAAGCCATGAGCCCGACCGGGCGCGTCCGGCCGGTCGCCGCGTTGGCCGCGACGCCTCCGGCATGAGCCCGTCACGCCCCTTCATCGAACGGCCGGTGGCGACCTCGCTGCTGATGCTGGCGATCGTGCTGGCGGGCGGGGTCGGTTTCAATTTCCTGCCGCTGTCGGCCTTGCCGCAGGTCGACTATCCGACGATCCAGGTCCAGACGCTCTACCCGGGCGGCAGCCCGGAAGTCATGAGCAACACCGTCACGGCGCCCCTGGAACGCCAGTTCGGACAGATGCCCGGTCTCGACCGGATGGCTTCGACCAGCGCCGCCGGGGTCTCGATCATCACGCTGCAGTTCACCCTCGGCCTGACCCTGGACGTCGCCGAACAGGAGGTGCAAGCCGCCATCAACGCGGGCGGTTCGCTGTTGCCGGCGGATCTTCCGGCACCTCCCGTCTACGCGAAGGTCAACCCGGCCGACGCGCCCGTGATGACGTTGGCGATCACTTCCGACACCCTGCCCCTCACCGAGGTGCAGAACTTGGTCAACACGCGGCTGGCGCAAAAGATCAGCCAGGTCGGCGGGGTCGGCCTGGTCTCGTTGAGCGGCGGCCAACGCCCCGCGGTTCGGATCCAGGCCGACACGCTCGCGCTGGCCGCCAACGGGCTCGGGCTGGACACGCTGCGAACGGCCATCACGGCGGCCAACGCGAATGGCGCCAAGGGCAGCCTGGACGGTCCGAAGCGGTCCTACACCATCAACGCCAATGACCAACTGGTCACGGTCGACGACTACAAGAACCTGATCGTCACCTACAAGAACGGCGCGCCGATTCGGCTCAAGGAAGTCGCCCGCGTCGTCAACGGCGCGGAGAACACCGAACTCGGTGCCTGGGCCGCTGCCGACTGCCGTCGCGGCGCGGCGGGCGAGGTCGGTGCCGATTGCCTGCAGCCTGCCATCGTGCTGAACGTGCAACGCCAACCGGGCGCCAACGTGATCGCCACGGTCGACGCGATCAAGGCCCGCCTGCCCGAACTGCAGGCGGCCCTGCCGAGCGCTCTCAAGATCACGGTGCTGAGCGACCGCACCAGCGGCATCCGGGCCTCGGTCCAGCACGTCGAATTCGAACTGGTGCTGGCGGTGGTGCTGGTGGTGCTGGTGATCTTCGCGTTCCTGGGCAGCCTGCGCGCGACCGTGATCGCGAGCGTGGCGGTACCGATCTCGCTGGTCGGCAGCTTCGGCGTCATGTACCTGCTCGGCTACAGCCTCAACAACCTGAGCCTGATGTCGTTGACCATCGCGACCGGTTTCGTCGTCGACGACGCGATCGTGATGATCGAGAACATCGCCCGCTACATCGAAAAGGGCGAGCGTCCCATGGCGGCGGCCCTGAAGGGGGCGACCCAGATCGGCTTCACCATCATCTCGCTGACGGTGTCGCTGATCGCGGTGCTGATCCCGCTGCTTTTCATGAGCGACGTGGTCGGCCGCCTGTTCCGTGAGTTCGCGGTCACGCTGGCGGTGACCATCCTGATCTCGGCCTTGGTGTCGCTCACGCTGGTGCCCATGATGTCGGCCCGCTGGCTCAAGCCGCATGCCAGGGCGGAGCGGGCGAGACATCCGCTCGCGACCCGCGCCCAGGCCTTTTCCGACGGCGTGATGACGCGCTACGACCGTGGCCTGCATTGGGTCATCGACCACCAGACGGCGACGCTCGGCGTCGCGTTGCTGACCTTCGCGCTCACCGTGGTGCTCTACCTGACGATACCGAAGGGCTTGTTCCCGACCCAGGACACCGGCCAGCTGCAAGCCCGCATCCAGACCTCCCAGGACGTCTCCTACGACCGGATGGCGGCGCTGCAGACTCAGGCCGCGCAGGCGCTTTTGCAGGACCCGGCGGTGACCAGCCTGAGTTCATTCGTCGGCGTGGATGCGGTCAACAACACCATGCTCAACGTCGGCAGCATGCTGATCAACCTCGCTCCCGGCCATGGCAACCAGCAAGCGGTGATCGACCGGCTGCGCAGTCGCGTCGACGCGGTCCCAGGAGTCACGCTCTACCTGCAACCGACCCAGGACCTGACGATCGATTCGGAGACCGGCCCGACCCAGTTCAGGGTCTCGCTGGAGGGCGTCGACAGTGCCGTGATCACGGACTGGATGACGCGCCTCGTGACCCGCCTGCAATCCGTGCCACAGGTTCGCAATGCCAGCAGCGACGCGGGCGCGCGCGGCCTGGCTGCCTACATCGACGTCAACCGCGACACGGCGTCGCGCCTGTCGATCACCGCCAGTTCGGTCGACGACGCGCTCTACAGCGCGTTCGGCCAGCGGATCGTGTCGACCATCTTCACCGAAACCAACCAGTACCGGGTCATCCTGGAGGCGCGGCCAGGCGTGCTGACGACCGCGCAATCCTTGGGCGATCTCCATCTGATCGCCGGCAACGGGGCGGCGACGCCACTCTCGGCGTTCGCCTCGATCGTGGAAAAAGAGGCACCGCTGCAGATCACCCATGTCTCGCAGTACCCTGCGAGTACCCTGAATTTCGACACGGCGCCCGGGGTGTCGCTGGGCAGCGCCGTCGACGCGATCCGCCAGGCGGCCCAGGACATCGCTTTGCCGGGCAGCATCACGATGACCTTTCTCGGGGCCTCGGGCGCTTACGAACGGTCGCTCTCGAACCAGCTCTGGCTGATCCTCGCCGCGGTGATCTGTGTCTATATCGTGCTCGGGGTCCTCTACGAAAGCTACGTCCATCCGCTGACGATACTTTCGACGCTTCCCTCGGCCGGCGTCGGTGCCTTGCTCGCCCTGCTGATCAGCGGCAGCGACCTGGGCGTGATCGGCATCATCGGCATCATCTTGCTGATCGGCATCGTCAAGAAGAACGCGATCATGATGATCGACTTCGCGATCGACGCCGAGCGCGAACAGGGCATGCCGGCGCGCGAGGCGATCCACCAGGCGGCCCTGCTGCGCTTTCGGCCGATCCTGATGACCACGCTGGCGGCCCTGTTCGCAGCCGTGCCCCTGATGCTGAGCTTCGGGGACGGCGCCGAGCTGCGCCGGCCCCTGGGCCTGGCGATATTCGGCGGCCTGATCGTGAGCCAGCTGCTGACCCTCTTCACGACGCCGGTCATCTACCTCGCGTTCGATCGTCTGGGCCAGCGGCTGCGCCGTGCCGCTCCCGAGGCCGACGCGGCCGCGGCGGCGCATCCGGGAGGCGCGGGGTGAACCTGTCGGCGCCTTTCGTGCGCCGCCCCATCGGCACGGTGCTCCTGACCGTCGGCGTCGCACTCGCCGGCATCGCCGGCTTTTTCGTCCTGCCGGTGGCGCCGCTGCCACAGGTCGACTACCCGGTGATCTCGGTCAGCGCCAACATCCCCGGGGCGAGCCCGGACACCATGGCCAGCAGCGTCGCGACGCCGCTCGAACGCCGTCTCGGGACGATCGCCGGCGTCAACGAGATCACCTCGCAAAGTTCGACCGGGTCGAGCCGCGTGACCTTGCAGTTCGACCTCAGCCGCGACATCGACGGCGCCGCCCGCGAAGTGCAGGCCGCCATCAACGCGAGCCGGGTGGACCTTCCTGCCACCCTGCGCAGCAACCCGACGTACCACAAGGCCAACCCGGCAGCGGCGCCGGTCGTCATCCTCGCGCTGACGTCCAAGACCAAGACGCCCGGACAAATCTACGACGCCGTCTCCAACATCCTGAGTCAGCGGCTGGCGCAAGTCGAGGGCGTCGGCGAAGTCGAGATCGGCGGCGGCTCGCTGCCGGCGGTGCGCATCGAACTGCTCCCCTTCGCCCTCAACAAGTACGGCATCAGCAGCGAGGACGTGCGCGCCGCGATCCAGGCCGCCAATGCGAACCGGCCCAAGGGCATCGTCCAGGGCAGCGGCCACCGGCTGCAGATCTACACCCAGACCCCGGCGCTCCGGGCGAGCGACTACGCTCCCATGGTGGTCGCCTGGCGCAACGGTGCCGCGGTCCGGCTCGACGATGTCGCCCAGGTCCTCGACGGTGTCGAAGACACCCGCACCCTGGGCCTCTTCAACGGCGAGCCGGCGATCGTCATCCTGATCACTCGCCAGCCCTCGGCCAACGTGATCAAGACGGTCGACAGCGTGCGTGCCTTGCTGCCCGAACTGCGCGCCCAGCTGCCGCCGGACGTCACCCTCGAGGTGGCCTCGGATCGAACCACCTCGATCCGCAGCTCGCTGCGCGAGGTCGAGGCGACCCTCGTGATCTCGGTGGTGCTGGTCGTGCTGGTGGTGAGCGTGTTCCTGCGCAGCCTGCGTGCGACGGTCGTTCCGGCCGTGGCCACCGTGGTTGCCTTGCTGGGCACGTTCGGCGTCATGTACCTGCTCGGCTTCTCGCTCAACAACCTGAGCCTCATGGCGCTGACGGTGGCGACCGGCTTCGTGGTCGACGATGCGATCGTGGTCCTGGAAAACACCAGCCGCCACATCGAATCGGGCATGACCCGGATGCAGGCGGCGTTGCTCGGCGCCCGGGAGGTCGGCTTCACGGTGCTGTCGATCAGCATCTCGCTGGTGGCGGTCTTCATCCCGTTGCTGTTCATGGGCGGCCAGACCGGGCGGCTGTTTCGTGAGTTCGCCGTCACCTTGTCGGCCGCGGTCCTCATCTCGCTCGTGATCTCGCTCACCACGACGCCGATGATGTGCGCCTGGCTGCTGCGACCCGGCGGCGACCGGGACCGCCCACCGGGGCGGATCGCGCGGCGGGCCGAGCGCGGCTACCAATGGGTGCTGCGGCGCTACGAGCAAAGCCTGGACTGGGCGCTGGGCAGCAAGTGGCTCGTGATGCTGATCCTGCTCGCCGTGGTGGGACTCAACGTCTACCTGTTCGCGGCGGCGCCCAAAGGATTTTTCCCGCAGCAAGACAGCGGCCAGCTCAATGGCGGTCTGCGCGCCGACCAGAGCATCTCCACCAAGGAGCTGGGCGCCAAGCTTCGCCAGGTGGTGGGCATCGTCCACGCCGATCCGGCGGTCGACGGCGTGATCGGCTTCATCGGCGGGTCGCGCGCGGGTGGCGGCTTCATGTTCGTCAACCTGAAACCCCTCGGCCAGGGCCGCGACATCAGCGGCAATGCCGTGATCGCGCGGCTGCGGCCGAAGCTGGCCCGGGTCACCGGGCTGCAGGTGTTCCTCGGCACGGTGCAGGACGTGCGGTCCGGGGGGAGGGCCAGCAATTCCAGCTATCAATACACGCTCAAGAGCGACAACATCAAAGACCTGCGCACCTGGGCGATGCGCCTGGCCGACGAATTGAAACGCTCGGACGTGCTGACCGACGTCGACACCGACCAGCAGGAGAACGGCGTCCAGACTTTCGTCCGGGTGGATCCGGACTCGGCCGCCCGGCTCGGCTTGAGCGCCGCCAGCGTCGACGCCGCGCTCTACGATGCGTTCGGCCAGCGGCAGGTCGCGACGATCTACACCGAGCTCAATCAATACCACGTGGTCATGGAATGGGCTCCCGCCTACACGCTGAGCCCGAACGCCATCAAGGATGTCTACGTGGCGGCGACGCACACGGTCAGCAGCGGCGGACAACTGGTGGCGACCGAGACGGCCGCCACCGCGTCCAGCACCACGACCGCGGGAACGTCGGCCGGCACGGCCACCGGTGCCGCCCGATCCGGCGCCGTTTTGTCGACGCCAGGAGCGACGAGCGCGAGCGCGACGGGCACCACGCCACCCGCCGCGGCCGCCGTGTCGGCCAACCCGGGTCTGAAAAGTGCCTCGACCGGCAACGTGCTGGCCAACACGCCGACCAGCCTCGTGCCCCTGGCGTCGATCGCCCGGTTCGCGGACGAATCGGCCCCGACCTCGGTCAACCACCAGGACGGCGAGCTCGCCACCACGGTCTCCTTCAATCTCGCCGACGGCCAGACGCTCAACGCGGCGCGCGCGGCCATCGCCGAGGCCGAGGCCGGCATCGGCATGCCCAACAACGTGCGCGGCGCCTTCGCCGGCACTGCGGCCAGCGCCACCCAGTCGCAGGGCCAGCAGACGATGCTGATCGTCGCCGCCATCGTCGTGATCTACATCGTGCTCGGGGTGCTCTACGAAAGCCTCGTTCACCCCTTGACCGTGCTGTCGACGCTGCCTTCGGCCGGCGTCGGTGCGGTGCTCGCGTTGCTGCTCTTTCGGATGGAGCTCTCCATCATCGCGCTCATCGGCGTCTTCCTGCTGATCGGCATCGTCAAGAAAAACGCCATCCTGATCATCGACTTCGCCCTCGAAGCCGAGCGTTCGCGGGGCTTGAGCGCGTTGCAGGCGGTTCGCGAGGCGTGCCTGATGCGCTTTCGACCGATCCTGATGACCACGCTGGCCGCCGCCCTCGGTGCCCTGCCGCTGGCGATCGGTTTCGGCGAAGGCTCGGAATTGCGCCAGCCGCTGGGCGTGGCCATCATCGGCGGGTTGATCGCGAGCCAGCTCTTGACCCTGCTCACGACGCCGGTCGTCTACATGGTGCTGGACCAACTGCGGCGTCGGCCGGGCAGCGAACGCCATTTGAGTCGAGCGGCCGCAACCCCTGGCCTCCAGGGGACCGAACCGCTGCGGCCTGCCGGATCGACCTGACATGTTCCATTCGTTTCTGTCCCGTTCCCTTGCCGGTCCTGCCTTGCCCAGGCGCGTCGTCGCGAGCCTGGTCGCGTTCCTGTCGGCGTGCGCCCTCGGCCCCGACGAACCTGCGCCAGCGGTCCCGACCCCGCCGGCGTACAAGGAAGCTCCCCCGGCCGACGCCGGCTGGCGCCCCGCGGCACCGGCCGACGCGCTGGATCGCGGCCCGTGGTGG